>NZ_LFGT01000008.1:170601-186540 GCF_002078115.1 Halomonas sp. BC2
ACCCGGGCCATCGATGCGCTTTGCCAGGCGCTGCTGCACCGCCACTGGGGGCGCTTTGACATTCGTCTGGCAGGGCAAAGCCGCTGGCTGCCGCTCGTCGCCGCGCTGATGAACCGACGCTCTCGGCTCAGCGGCATCGCCACCGGCGACCAGGGGCTGTTCGTGCGTCGTGAGACGTTTTTTGCGCTGGGCGGCTTTCCCGACCAGCCGCTGATGGAAGATATCGAACTCAGCAAGCGCCTGAAGGCGTACTCACCGCCCGCCTGTCTGCCCCATAAAGTGGTAAGCTCGGGCAGGCGCTGGGACCAGCAGGGCGCCTGGACAACCATCTGCCTGATGTGGCGGCTGCGCTACCGCTACTGGCGTGGCGTCAGTGCCACGCAACTGGCCAAGGAGTACCGTGATGCCCGTTGACTCACTGTCTGCCCACTTGCATCTGTTGGCCAAGGCCCCACTGCCCGGCCATGCCAAGACCCGGCTAATCCCTGCTCTGGGCCCTCAGGGGGCCGCCGATGCTCATGCCACCATGGTGCGCCACTGTGTGGCCACGGCCTGCGAGGCCCTGGGGGCGAGCCAGGTCACGCTCTGGACCTCGCTGGAGCATAATCACCCGCTGTTTCTGGAGCTGCAGGCGCAGCATGGCATTGCCCTGGCGGCCCAGCAGCCTGGCGACGTGGGCATGCGCGTTCGCCGGGCACTGAATCACACGTCAGGCTACCCGGCCATGGTCATGGGCACCGACTGTCCCAGCATCAGCGTGGCCATGCTGCGACGCTGCCGAGCAGCCCTGGCCACCTTTGATGTGGTCATTTTGCCCGCCGAAGATGGCGGCTACGGGCTGATTGGCAGCCACCAGGACTACCCCGAGCTGTTCACGGCGATTCCCTGGGGCTCCGAGCAGGTGCTGAGCGTAACCCGCGAACGCCTTGCCGCGTTGGGCCTGGAGGCCGCCTACCCCGACACCATGTGGGACATCGACCGCCCCGAAGACTGGTTTCGCTGGCAACAACTTCATCAAGCGAGTGTGTAAGGCATTCTCGCGTATCGTCACTGACCATCACCTCTTCCTCTCCCGGAGCCTGCCATGAATCGTCAGCGCCTGCTGCTCATCACCCTGCTGCTGTTGGCCATACTGGGCTTTTACGTCAGTGGCGCCCACACCTTCTTTACCCTAGAGACCTTGCAGGCCTACCGCAGCCAGTTTCAGGCCGCGTTCCAGCAGTCTCCCTGGCAAGTGGCGGGTCTGTTCTTCGCGGTGTATGTGGTGATGACGGCGCTCTCCTTGCCCGGTGCGGCCTTGTTGACGCTACTGGGCGGGGCACTGTTTGGCCTGGGCTGGGGGCTGCTGATCATCTCCTTTGCCAGCACCCTGGGGGCCACCCTGGCGTTCCTGCTCTCGCGCTTCTTGTTTCGTGGGCCGATTGAAAAGCGCTTTCCCCGCCAGTTCGAGACGGTCAACCGGGGCGTGGAGAAGGACGGCGCGTTCTATCTGTTCACGCTGCGCCTGGTGCCGATCTTCCCGTTTTTCATGATCAATCTGGTCATGGGACTCACGCGGATCAAGCTCACCACGTTTTACTGGGTGAGCCAGCTGGGCATGCTGCCGGGCACGGCCGTCTACGTCAACGCGGGCGGCCAGCTGGGTGAGCTGGAGAGCCTGGGGGGGATCGTCTCGCCGGGGCTGCTGGCTTCGTTTGCACTGCTGGCGGTGTTTCCTTGGCTGGCCCGGCGTATTGCCGCCGCCGTGCAAACACGCAAGGTTTACCAGGACTTTACCCGGCCTGCACGCTTCGATTACGACATCGTGGTGATCGGCGGTGGCTCGGCGGGGCTGGTCACCAGCTACATCGCCAGCGCCGTCAACGCCAAGGTAGCCCTCGTTGAAAAGCACAAGATGGGCGGCGACTGCCTGAATACCGGCTGCGTGCCTTCCAAAGCGTTGATACGGGCGGCACGGGCGGCCCACGAGATTCGCACCGCCCATCGGTTTGGCGTCAGCGCCAGTGCCCCCGAGGTGGACTTTGCCAAAGTGATGGGCCATGTCCATCAAGCCATTGCCGACATCGAGCCCCACGACAGCGTCGAGCGCTATACCGGGCTGGGGGGTCACGGTGTATCAGGACCACGCCCAGCTCGTCACGCCCTGGCAAGTTCGCGTGGGGAATACCACGCTCACCGCGCGCCATATCGTGCTGGCCACGGGGGCTCGCCCACGGGTGCCGCCGCTGCCCGGCATCGAGCACGCGCCACTGCTCACCTCGGAAAACCTGTGGTCGCTCACCGAGCTGCCCAAGCGCCTGGTGGTGCTGGGCGGCGGCGCCATTGGCTGCGAACTCAGCCAAAGCTTTGCTCGGCTGGGCAGTCAGGTCACCCTGGTTGAAGGTGCGCCCCAGCTGTTGGGCCGTGAAGATAGCGAGGTAGGCGAGCATGTGGCAGGCACGCTCTCCGGGGAAGGCGTGACGGTGATGACGGGCGCCACTGCGCTGGAAGTCAGCCAGGCAGACGGTGCACACCAGCTCGTCATCGAGCACCAGGGGGAACGCTTGACGCTGGCGTTCGATTATTTGCTGGTCAGCGCGGGGCGTCAGGCCAACGTGGAAGGCCTGGGGCTGGAAACACTGGGCATCAGTACGACCCAGGTCGGCACCCTGGCCCTCAATGAGCGGCTGCAAACCCGGGTGCCCAACATCTGGGCCTGCGGTGATCTGGCAGGCCCCTATCAGCTGACCCATGCGGCGGCGCATCAGGCCTGGCACGCCGCCGTCAACGCCCTGTTTGGCGAGCTGAAAAGCTTCGCCGTGGATTACCGTTTCATGCCCGCCGTGACCTACGTACAGCCGGAGGTGGCGCGGGTGGGGCTGAATGAAAAAGAGGCCACCGCCAAAGGCATTGCCTACGAAGTGACCCGCTACGCCATGCGCGACAGCGACCGCGCCATTGCCGAAGGTGCCACCGACGGCTTCATCAAGGTGCTGACCGTGCCCGGCAAGGACAAGATTCTGGGCGCCACCATCGTGGCGGAAAACGCTGGCGAGTGGCTGGGCGAATTCACCCTGGCCATGAAACACGGGTTGGGGCTGAACAAGCTGCTCGGCACCATTCACCCCTACCCCACCCTGGGCGAAGCGGCCAAGGCCACCGCAGGCGTATGGAAGAACGCGCACAAACCCGAGCGTGTGCTGGCCTGGTTGAACCGCTACTTTCACTGGCGCCGTGGCGAATGACCACCGCGGGCAGGGGCGCTTGGGTGCGATGGATCAGGGGGGTTGTGGGTCGTTTACGAAGTTTTCCATGATGTCGCGCACCAGTTTCCGCTGTGCCTGGGGTAGCTGGCGATACAGGGCCAACAGCCTCAGTTCATCGGCATCGGGGGATACCTGCCAGGCGGCGGCAGGCTCCTTGACACCCACCACCTCAGCCGCGCCGTAACGCAAATAGTGCGGAGAGACGGACAACCACTGGGCCAGAACCAGCAGCTTTTCCTGGCTTGGAAACGAGTCTCCCCGCAACCAGCGCCTGACCGCCTGGAAGGTGATGGGTTTTCCCCAATAGCGCAGATTGAATTCACGCTCCAGAACGGAGGGTCGGGCTTCGTACCCTGCCGCTTGCATGGCGGCTATCAAACGCTCGGCAAACATGCTTTTTTCATTCATGCCGCCAATGTGAAGTGATTCTTCAATAAGAGTTGAATAACGGTTAACCTTCTGATTGAATCATTACTTCAATTCCGAATTAAACTAAACCGTGCACACGCAAGACGGCCGCTAGCGCGCCAGGAGTCTGCCAGGATGAGCCAGACGCCTTATCTTCCCGAACCGAGTTATCTGCACCGGGCGTTATCGACCCTTGGTTCGGCACCCGACCCGGATACGCTGCTGAAGGGGCTGGCCAGCACGCTGTACCATATCAACCGTCAGCAGCCCATCGCCCTGTACCGTCTTCACGACGCCAAAGCCCTGCACCTGACCTACTATCTTTCGCCTGCTGGCCAACAGGCAGCCCCCCATGCGCTGCGGCTCATCACCTCGCTCGCCTCTTTGTCCACGCTCGGGCTGGACTATCGCGACATCCAAGGCGAGTTCGGCATTTGGGGCTATGTGGCTTATCCAACGCCGGATACTCATGAGCAAACCCAGTGGCTGACGCTCTTCATCGACCTTGCCAGCCAGCGCCTGCGTCTTTTGAAGGCCGCCAATGCAACGGAGAGGCGTATACGCCTGAGGCGGCGAAGACGCTCCATTCTCAAAGACATGCAGCACACATGCAGTATCGAGCATCTCGTTCAACGTCACGGACAAAGCTGGTGTCGCATCTTTCAAGCGGTCGGCATAGCGCTCTATTATCAGGAAGAGCTGGCCTGCTTTGGCCAGTGCCCCCCTGAGCGCCAGCTTCTAGCGGCCATCACGTCCCTGGCAGCACCGCTGGACGACACGGAGGCCATCGAGCTTGATGGCGAGTGCGCGGGCGGGATTGCCGTCAGTGTTCATGTTGCTGACGCACAGCCAGCGTGGCTGATGCTGTTTCGTCGTCGTCACGCCGTGCCACTGCTGCCCGAACTGAGCTGCCCGCATACTCCTGTCGGCTACTGGCTCGCATCCGAGATCAACAGCCTTGCCGAGCTGGCCGATGACTTGACCTCGGTCATCACGGCCATCGAAATCGCCAATCTCAACCAGCAGCTCGTCGCCACGAATCAATGGCTGGAAACCCTGGCGCACAAGGACGCCCTTACCCAGTGCTGGAACCGTTACTATACCGAACTGGTGCTCGACAGTATCGACCCGACCCACACCACCATGGCGCTCATTCTGTTCGACATCGACGATTTCAAGCGCATCAATGACACTCATGGGCATGCGGTAGGCGATGATGTGTTGCGCGATCTGGTCGGCGTGGTAGAGAGAGTCTTGCGCCAAGGAGACCACCTTGGCCGCTGGGGCGGCGAAGAGTTCATGATTCTGGCCAGGGAGCTCGACCATGAGGGCACCTTGCAGTTTGCCAACCGCGTACGGCTAGCCGTCGCAAACGTCCGCTTCGCCGTGGCGGCGCCGGTCTCGATCAGTATGGGAGCCACGCTGCTACACGCCCATGAATCGCCTCGGCAATGGCTTGAACGCGCCGACCAGGGCCTCTATCTTGCCAAGCAGGCTGGCAAGAACCGGTGCGTTCTTTGCCCTTGACGCTGCCCTGCAGCCTTCGACACAAGAGTATCCCCGATGCCCCCACCCAAGCGGCTATTGCTGGTCGGCGCAGGCCACGCCCACGCCTTCGTGCTGGAAGCGTTTGCCCAGCGCCCGGACCCGACGATATCGCTCACGGTGGTCAGCGATAGTCCACTGGCCGCCTATTCCGGTGGCGTGCCTGCCTGGCTTGCGGGGGAGTGCACGCTGCGCGACACCCAGCTGGACATCGCCGCGCTCTGCCAGCGGGCGGGGGCTCGTCTCATCACCTCACCGGCCGTGGCCCTGTGCCCCACGAAACGCCAGGTCACTCTGCAGGACGGCCATGTGGTGGCCTTCGACGTGGCCTCGCTCAACGTGGGCGCAACTCTCCAGCCGCCTCAGCACGCCGAAAACGCTGAGCGCACGCAGCCCGCCCTGCTGGCCATGCGGCCACTCGGTTCTCTGCACCATCGCTGGCAGGCGCTGTTGGAGGATATCGACCAGTTGCCTCCCGGCACACGGCAGAACGTGGTGAGCGTGGGGGGCGGTGCGGCGGGCTGTGAAACCCTGATGAGCGTACTGGCACAGCTGCGCCAACGGCGTCCCGACGTGGCATGGAAAGGCGCCATCATCAGCGCGTCCCCCTCGCTGCTGCCTGGCGCTGGCTGGCTACCGCGCAGGCTGGTACTGCGCGCACTTCAACGGGCCGATATTGCCGTACACGCGGGATTACGGGGCAGTGCATTAGTGGCGGGCGGCGTGCATACGCAAGCAGGCCAGCGTATCGACGCCGACATCGTGCTCTGGGCCACCGGCGCCGTGGGCCAGCCTTGGCTCGAGAAAACCGCGCTGCCACGCAACGAACGGGGGTTCATCAGCGTGAACACGACCCTCGAAGTCACAGGCCACTCGGGGATATTTGCGGCGGGAGACTGTGCAGCTTTCGGCCAGCACACGCCGCCACTGCCCAAGGCCGGCGTGTACGCAGTGCGTATGGGGCCCGTGTTGGCCGACAACCTGCGAGCCGCCTGCTACGGCGCCCCGCTGGCCACCTGGGAGCCCCCCAGGCGAGTGCTGGCACTGATTGGCACAGGGGACGGTCGCGCCATTGCCAGTCGAGGCGCCATCGGTTTTTCAGGCCGCTGGGTATGGGAATGGAAAAAGCGGATCGATGCGCGCTTCGTTGCCCGCTTCAATCCGCCTTTCACACATTAAAACCGTTCCTGCCGCTGCTAGCCGTTGGCTTTGCGCCAGCCGCCCAGCACCCGGCTATCCGGGCCGAAGAACACCAGCCGATCATGGTCGATCAGGTAGCGGTAGGCGGTATCCAGCATGTCCGTGACCCGCTTGGCATCTTCCATGTTCGGGCAGGCCATGCGGGTGGATGCCAACTCGCTGAACTCGATGCGCTGACTCTCCCCCAGACTAACGGTGCCGGTAAACTGGTTGCAGCCATCCGAACCACTCACCTTGCCATCGCGCCCAATGCGGAAAAATGGCGTACTGGGCATCGACAAACGCTCATCGGTCCCCACCAGCAGCAGGTTCCAGCGCTGCTCGACGACCGGCCCCGACAGTTCACCACGGGGGGGCGCATCCACTCGCTCCTGCTGCGGTGAGCTACCACAGGCCGCCACCAGTAGCGCCAGACTCAGCCCCATCAACGTATTACGATAGTGTGCTTTCACCTTGCGTGTGCTCCTGCTCATTCACCAGCTGCCGCTGTTTTCCATGGATGCCCAAGGCTCTTGCGGTGCCAGGGCATCGCCTTTTTGCAGCAGTTCGATGGAGATGCCATCCGGCGACTTCACGAACGCCATATAGCCGTCCCGAGGCGGACGATTGATGGTGACGCCATTGTCCTGCAGCTTCTGGCACAGGTCGTAGATGTTCTCGACACGGTAAGCCAGGTGACCGAAATTGCGCCCGCCGGTGTACTCCTCGGGGTCCCAGTTGTAGGTCAGTTCCAGCTCGGGTGCCGTCAGGCGCTCCGAGCGAGCTTCATCGTCCGGCGCGGCCAGGAATATCAGCGTAAAACGCCCTTTCTCGTTCTCTTTACGGCGTACTTCCTTGAGGCCTAGCAGATCGCAGTAGAAGTGCAGCGAAGCATCCAGGTCCTGGACGCGCACCATGGTATGTAGAAATTGCATTGAGTCGTCTCTCTCTGGTCAAGTGCAGCGCCAGTGGGTCAGCGCTAACCCTTTGCTATGGTTGAAGATACTCGCTAAAGATAGCAGGCGGACGCGCATCGTGGGTGAATCCGAGCACCGCGTAGTCGTCTACCCTGCCGGTTTCCATGCCCGGTGAACCATGCGGCATACCGGGTACGGCCAGGCCAGCAATGGCCGGGCGCTCCTCCAGCAGGCGCTGAATGTCAGCCGCTGGCACGTGGCCCTCGATGACATAGCCCTCTACCAGCGCCGTATGACAGGACGCCAGCTCAGGGGTAACGCCATGCTCTATCTTGATGGTGCGCACACCATCATGGCGGTGGTGGTCGACCTCGAAGCCAGCCTCTTCCAGGTGGCTTACCCAGTCGCTGCAACAGCCGCAGTGGGGGTCACTGTGTACCTCGATCACGGGAGCGGCCTGTGCAAACGACAACGATACCGCCAGCCCTGCTATCATCGACAGCGGCATTATTAGACGTTTTTTCGACATTTCATCACCATCACTGAAGATCTGTATAATACTAACACCATCACGCGATAGACGGGACGACCCCGGGAGGCATCAGTGGATTCGATTACACAGGCGGCGTTGGGTGCCGCTGTGGGCGGCGCAATATTGGGGCGCCGCTGGGGCCGCAAGGCCATCGTGGTGGGCGCACTACTCGGCACACTGCCCGACCTGGACGTAGTGCTGGACTACGGCGATGCCGTGGCCAATGTCACCGAGCACCGTGGCTTCAGCCATTCGCTGTTCGTCCTGACGGGGCTGGGTACTCTGCTGGCTCTCCTGACCGCCTACCGCTGGCCCGCCACGCAGCAGCGCCCCGTTCACCTGCGCCACTGGTGGTGGTTCTACGTCCTCTGCCTGACCACCCACCCACTGCTGGACGCCCTGACCACCTACGGCACCCAACTGTTCTGGCCGCTGGACGTGCCCCCGGCTGCGTGGCCGATCGTGTTCATTATCGATCCGCTTTATACACTGCCCCTGCTGCTGGCCTTGATCATTGGCGCCTCGACCCACAAGGTGCAAAAAGCGTGTCGCGTGGGCCTGGCGGTGTCCAGCGCCTACTTGCTGCTGGCCGCCGGCGCCAAGTGGCACGTCGAGCAGCGCCTGGCCCCCGCCCTGGCTGAGGCCAACCTGCAGCAGGCGCCGGTAATCGTGCAGCCCACCCCCTTCAATATTGCCCTATGGCGCGCCACGATCATTGACGACGATCACTACTACGAAAGCTTGATCAGCGTGTTCGACCGCCAGCGCACACCCACGCTGGAGCCCTTGCGGCGTAACGTGGCACTGGAAAGCGCGGCCCTTGGCAACCCCAAAGGGGAGCGCCTGGCCTGGTTCACGGGGCCATTCCTGCGCTACGAGATCCGCCAGATCGATGGCGTCGATACGCTAATCGCCACCGACATTCGTCTCGGGTTCCCCGGCTTTCACCCCTTCAACTTCACCCTGGCCACCCGGGAAGATGAGCGCTGGGTACCGCTGGAGGTCAGCGAGCAGGTCAGCACTCCACGCGGGCTGGAGCTGGAAACCCTGGCGCGCCTGGCGTCACGGGCAGGCGGCGATATTTCGGCACTCTGCGCCACTGACTTCGTCGATCCTCAATGGCGCACCGAGCCGTTTCTTTATCGCTGCTGACCCCGCATGAAGGGAAGTTCAGAGTTGTGGTCATGGCGCAATGCCTTGGCCACACCCCTTGTACTGCTCGCCGCCGATACTGACCGTGACACGGGCAGGGTACGGCTGGCCTTTCATGTCGTCAAAACAGGCCCCTGACTCGATCCTCACCCGGAAAAACGACTCGGCATCGGCGTTTTCGATCACCACACGACCGGCGGCGTTATCCATGACGCTGACCATATAAGATAGCGTGGTCGTTTCACTGCCGTACTGCGTGGTCCAGGTCATGACCGGTGCGTCATGGGCCAGCTCGATACTCCAGCCGGGCTCGTTGCCTCGCGCCAGGAACATGACGCCCGGATGTGCCGCACGGGTGGCCGCAGCGCGTGCCAACCCCTGCTGGCACTGCAACTGACCACGCGGCGTCTCTACCTGGGCCTGCTCGCCACGGTTCCAGAAGCTGATCTCGCCATCCTGATAACGCGCACCACTGGCCACCACGGCCTGCGGCAAACGCCAGGCACCGTGCAGCGACCACAAGCGCAATTCGTCGCCATTCAAGGCGGTGACCAGATCCTGATGAGCCGGCTGGCAATGCCAGGCCTGGAACTGCTCCGCACTGCCGGGAAACAGCGCAGAAGGCAGCAAGGGCGCGGTGCTATGCACCGTGGTGCGGGTGGGGGTATCCGCCGCAGGTGGGGTGCTAGCACAGCCTGCCAGCAGGACCACCGAGGCCATGGCCAACAGCGGACGAAAGGTAATGGGCTTGGCGATCATGAGGCAGGTTCCCGTTATGACGGTTTGAAGGCGCTGAGATCATGCGGATCGAAAGACGTTACCTCTGCGGGCAAGCCAAGCGCTTCGCGCCGGACCTTGACCTGCATTTTTTCGGCCAGCCGCTCGGCATCGTCATCGGTGGTGCGGCCGTTCAGCTCGGCCAGTTGCGACATGCCCTGGTGATAAAAGGTCAGGATATCCAGCGCCAGGCGATTGTCCTCTTCTACCCCACGACGCAGCGGCTGCAGATAGCTACTAATACGCGACAGGTGATGCTTGAGCTGCCAGACGTAGCGCATCTCCACCATCCAGGGCCGCTCACGCAGGGCCGCAAACATGGCGCTGGTCGCCAGCAGGCCCAGCAGCACCCCGAGGGCATTCAGCCAGAAGCTGCTGCCGAAAGTCGCGGTCAGCAGCATGGAGAACAGCAGGCCGAACACCACCAGCTGCCCTGCCATGATGATGCTGATGATGCGCGCCTTGCGCCGATAGGTATCTGGATCGTGGTGCTCAAGGGTAAAGGCCATGGCCAACCTCGTTATCGAAAGGAACCTCTTATGATACGGGGCTGACCAGGCCAGTCAACGCGCTCAGGCCAGCTGTTCGGCGGCGCTCTTCAGCAGCCGCTCGGTGGTCTCCCAACCCACGCAGGCATCGGTGACCGAGACGCCATAGCGCAGTTGGCCCGGGCTCAGCGGCTGCTTGCCTTCGACCAGATGGCTCTCCAGCATCAGCGCGACCAGGCGGGCCTCGCCTGCCTGGCGCTGCGCCAGTACCTCCCGCATGACCTCGCTTTGCCGACGATGATCCTTGCGGGCGTTGGCATGGCTGCAGTCCACCATCAGGCGTGGGTTCTGCCCCGCACGTTGCAGCGTGTCGATGGCCGCCTGCACGTGGTGGGCCTGATAATTGGGCTCGCCGTGCCCGCCGCGCAACACCACATGGGTGTGCGGGTTACCGGCGGTTTCCTGCATGATGGGGCGCCCCTGGCGGTCCATGGCAAACCGCTGATGGGCGTGCGCCGCAGCCTGCATGGCGTCAATGGCCACCTGCACATCGCCACTAGTGGCGTTCTTGAAACCCACCGCGGCGGTCAGGTCACTGGCCAGCTCCCGGTGCAGCTGGGACTCCGTGGTCCGCGCGCCAATCGCCACCCAGCTCAGCAGGTCATCCAGGTAAGGCGCCAGCATGGGCTGCAGCAGCTCGGTCGCCACCGGCAAACCGCGCGAGGCCACCGCATGCATCAACTCCCGCGACAGGGCAATTCCATGAGGCATGTCACCGCTGCCATCCAGGTGCGGGTCGTAGGCCAGTCCCTTCCAGCCCACCGTGGTACGCGGCTTCTCCACGTAGACACGCATGACCGGCAGGATATGCTGGCCAATGTCCTCGCTGAGCGCCGCCAGGCGGTCGGCATACTCCAGTGCAGCGTCCGGGTCGTGAATGGAGCAAGGCCCGACCACCACCAGCAGGCGGTCATCCTGGCCATTCAAAATACGTTGTACCGCACGCTGCTGCTCGGCAATCTGTACGGCCAAGGGAGCATTGATGGCAATGCGCTGGCGCAGCTCAGCGGGCAACGGCAAGGGCGTGGAGGACAAGGAGACGTGGTCGTCTGCCAAGGGCGTGCATTGGGGGGCAATAGGGGCATTCATGGGTCAACTCTCCGAGATCGTGGGACACAGCGCTAAACATCGCAATCCTTCCTTGCCACCCAGGCAAGCACGATCGGAGGTGGCAGCTTGCACCGACCGCGCGTCACTAAATCGCCAGCCATAGCCATAGCCGATATAACGGAAGGCCTGGGGGCTAACGATTGCGCGGTTGCGGTAAGACATGGTGCAGCTCCTGTGTTGCATTGAATGAAAACCCGTGGCCCGTTCAGGCCAGCCTGGCTGACCGCAGCTTAAAACGAAAAAAGCCTCGGTGGGGTAACCCACCGAGGCTTTTTGCATGCGGCAGGTCACCTGTGCGGTGTGCCTGCCGGCCCGACATCAGGCGTCGGCCAGCGGCACACCCTGGCTAAACCAATACGCTGCATAATAAACGGGCTGGAAAGACGCGACGCTCAGCGACGTATTCGCCCACACGCCCACCACCGTTTCCGGTTGGCGCTGACGGCGGTCTGAACACGCGGCATGATGCATGGCGGCTTCCTCATAAAAAGTCATAACGACGATACTGTTTCATCCTGCCTGCCAAAACGCCAAATGGCAACCCGCCATTCGAGGTTCTTCATGCAAGATTTTCCATTCAAGGGGCTGGCCTGTCCGTCAGGCCAGCGGCAGCCTCAGTTACTGAAGGCCTGAATCCAGCCGATGGTGGCGGGCAGCGCACTCATGCTGACCAGCACGACGATGCCCAGCACGATAGGCAACAGTCCGGATTCATCTTTGAAGTCTTCATCATGATGGGCCATATAGCCTCCTCGTCAAGGGTCTACAGGCGGCTCTTGCCGCTCTATTGCTTACGTCGGTAGATCATTCTAGTGAGGGCGTGGAGCGTAGGCAAACACATCCGAGAACATACGCTCACTGCTCGCGCCCAGCCGCTCCAGCACATCGACGCAGGCGTACACCATGCCCGGCGAACCAGAGAGGTAAATATCGCAGCCTTCCGGCGTGCCCAGCGTTTTTTCCAGCGCCTTCACCAACTGGCTCTCCAGCACCAGGTCGACCCGCCCCTGATGGTGGTGAATACGCTCGCCAGCAGCGAGAGGTTCGGTCAGCGGAAACTCAGTCACCGCATGGAACGACAGCTGCTCGGCCTGTTGAGCCCACTGGCATGCCAGATCTTCGGCATAGAGATCGCGGTGCTCGCGGTTCGCCCACCACAGCGATATCGGCCGCTGTGGCTGGTCACGCAGGGCCGCCTCGACGATGGCTTTCATCTGCGCGAACCCGGTTCCTGCGGCGATCAGCAGCAGGGGGCGCTCACTCTGCCCATCCAGCACACAGTCACCGCTGGGCAGGCGTACGGTCAACTGGTTGGCCACCTGTAGCAACTGGCGTAACCGACGGGAGTTCTCGCGCTCGGGCCAGTGCTGGATCTGCAGTTCCAAGGTGCCGTCGCCGCGGTCGGCGCTGGCAATCGAGAAAGGCACCCAGGTATCGTCGTCCAGCTTGAGTTCCAGGTACTGGCCGGGGGCGTGCTGCATTGCCTCTGCGCGTCCGGCAATCACCACCCTGAAGACATCGGGATTGAGATCTTCAACGGCGGTCACCTGGCAGGTCAGCGTTTTACACGTTGACGTATTAACGCTCATGAAAGCCTCTTTTTTGGCAAATCGTTCAGTCCCACGGCAGCACTAGCCGTGTCGCGGTGCGGGCAGGGGAATCTCGATACCAAGCTCTTCCCAACGCTGGTCGACGCGGGTCTTGATGGCATCGTCCATCACGATGGGCGTTCCCCACTCTCGGTCGGTTTCCCCGGGCCACTTGTTGGTGGCGTCCAGGCCCATCTTGGAGCCCAGCCCGGAAACCGGCGAGGCAAAGTCCAGGTAGTCGATGGGGGTGTTCTCGACCATCACCGTGTCCCGGGCCGGGTCCATGCGGGTGGTGATTGCCCACATGACGTCTTCCCAGTTACGGGCATCGACATCGTCGTCCAGCACGATCACGAACTTGGTGTACATGAACTGACGCAAAAAAGCTCCACACCCCCATCATCACCCGCTTGGCATGGCCCGGATACTGCTTCTTCATGGTGACCACCGCCATGCGGTAGGAGCAGCCTTCCGGCGGCAGGTAGAAATCGACGATTTCGGGGAACTGCTTGCACAGGATCGGCACGAACACCTCGTTGAGCGCCACGCCTAGAATGGCGGGCTCATCGGGCGGACGCCCCGTGTACGTAGAGTGGTAGATCGCGTCGCGGCGCATGGTCATGCGCGTCACGGTAAACACCGGGAACCGGTCTACTTCGTTGTAGTAGCCGGTGTGGTCGCCAAAGGGGCCTTCCGGGGCCATGTCGTCGGGGTAGATGAACCCTTCCAGCATGATTTCGGCGGAGGCAGGCACGTCCAGTTCGGCATGGCCGCACTTGACCAGCTCGGTGCGCGACCCGCGCAGCAGCCCGGCAAACGCATACTCCGAGAGCGAATCGGGCACTGGAGTGACCGCCCCCAGAATCGTGGCGGGGTCTGCCCCCAGGGCCACGGCCACGGGGAAGGGCTCGCCAGGATGGGCCTTCTGGAATTCCAGAAAGTCCAGCGCGCCCCCACGATGGGACAGCCAACGCATGATCAGCCGGTTCTTGCCGATCTTTTGCTGGCGGTAGATCCCCAGGTTCTGACGTTTCTTGTGCGGCCCTTTGGTGATCACCAGCGGCCAGGTCACCAGCGGCGCTGCATCACCCGGCCAGCAGTGCTGAATGGGCAGGCGGTCCAGGTCTACGTCGTCACCTTCGTAGACCACTTCCTGGACCGGGGCGCGTTTGACGTTCTTCGGCCCCATGCTGAGCACCTGTTTGAAGATCGGCAGCTTCTCCCAGGCATCCTTCAGCCCTTTGGGCGGGTCAGGCTCCTTCAGAAACGCCAGCAGTTTGCCGACTTCCCGCAGGGCTTCTACCGACTCCTGCCCCATGCCCAGCGCAACGCGCTTGGGCGTACCAAACAGGTTGCCCAACAGGGGCATGTCGTGACCTTTGACATTTTCGAACAGCAGTGCCGGGCCACCGGCACGCAGCGTACGGTCACAGATTTCGGTAATTTCAAGGTAGGGGTCAACTTCGGCGGTAATGCGCTTGAGCTCACCTTGAGCTTCCAGCGCTGCTATGAAATCGCGCAAGTCGTTGTACTTCAAGGTCCTCTCCTCAACCCGGATATCAGTCGCCGCGTAGCAGGTGGCGCCACCATGCAGCGCCTTAACGGCGCTTCATTGCCTCGAAGAATTCCAGATTCGTCTTGGTATCTTTAAGACGGTCAATCAGGAACTCGGTCGCGGCCGTATCTTCCATCGGGTTGAGCAGCTTGCGCAGAATCCACATGCGCTGCATTTCGTCTTCCGACGCCAGCAGGTCTTCGCGACGCGTGCCGCTGCGACGAATGTTGATGGCCGGGAAGACGCGCTTTTCGGCCAGTTTGCGGTCCAGATGGGCTTCCATGTTGCCGGTACCCTTGAACTCTTCGAAGATGACCTCGTCCATCTTGGAGCCGGTGTCGACCAGCGCCGTGGCGATGATCGTCAGGCTGCCGCCCTCTTCGATGTTACGCGCCGCACCAAAGAACCGCTTGGGCTTCTCCAGCGCGTGGGCATCGACACCACCGGTCAGTACCTTGCCAGAGCTGGGCACCACGGTGTTGTAGGCCCGCGCCAGACGGGTGATGGAGTCGAGCAGAATCACCACGTCTTTCTTGTGCTCGACCAAGCGCTTGGCCTTCTCGATGACCATTTCGGCGACCTGAACGTGACGCGCCGGCGGCTCATCGAACGTCGAGGCCACGACTTCGCCACGCACGGTGCGCGACATCTCGGTGACTTCCTCCGGGCGCTCATCGATCAGCAGTACGATCAGATGACACTCGGGGTTGTTACGCGTGATGGACGTGGCGATGTTCTGCAGCATCAGTGTCTTACCCGCCTTGGGGGGCGACACCAGCAAACCACGCTGCCCTTTGCCGATGGGCGCGGTCAGGTCGATGATACGTGCGGTGAGGTCTTCGGTGGAGCCGTTGCCGATCTCCATGCGCAGACGCTCGGTGGGAAACAGCGGCGTCAGGTTCTCGAAGAGAATCTTGTGCTTGGCGTTTTCCGGGCGGTCAAAGTTGATCTGACTCACCTTCAGCAGGGCAAAGTAACGCTCACCCTCTTTCGGCGGACGGATCTTGCCAGAAATGGAGTCGCCCTTGCGCAGATTGAAACGACGAATCTGTGAAGGCGAGACGTAGATGTCGTCCGGCCCGGCGAGGTACGAGCTATCCGCGCTGCGCAGGAAGCCAAAGCCGTCCTGAAGAATTTCCAGCACACCGTCGCCATAGATATCCTCGCCACTTTTGGCGTGTTTCTTGAGGATGGCGAAAATGATGTCCTGCTTGCGCGAACGGGCGAGGTTGTCGATACCCATTTCGCGGGCGATATCGAGCAGCTCGGGAACGGTTTTTTGCTTGAGTTCAGTGAGATTCATCGGTGTGTTAGAAAATTGCTCATGAAAGCTGGGCGACGAGCGCCGGGAATAAGACAGGAGGCGAGGCCCAGGTCATTAG
>NZ_LFGT01000008.1:188114-190558 GCF_002078115.1 Halomonas sp. BC2
TTAGGGCAAAGCGCCGAGTGATGCGTTCAGACTCCATCCAGGCACACGCTCGATTGATAAGTAGGGGCAGTCGCGTAGGCCATGATGTAGCCATTAGCCGCTGTCGGTGACTGCTGGGCGTGAGGGTAGGTTATCTGACGACTTGGACATCTGGCTGATGCCATCGGAATACGCATTGCTCGGGGTGCCGAGTCAACACGCTTGTCTGGACGTACAAGCCAACTCGGATCAGGCCAGTTACCCGATGGTAGTCAAGCCCCGCGACAAACGCAAGCCTTTGACAATTGACAATAGTCAGAGGGCGCCGCAACCTTGGCATAGCCAACTTGAAGGATAGCTCATGCCCATGGACATTTCGCTCCCCACCGATGCGCCCAATAGCGAAGTCGACAGCGCTGCTCCCCAGCGCCTGGCCGCCATTGACCTGGGCTCCAACAGCTTTCATTTACTGGTCGCCAACTACCAGAATGAAAGGCTACAAGTCGTTGCCCGACAAGGCGAGAAGGTGCAGCTTGCCGCTGGCCTGGATGGCAATGGCTACCTTAGCGAAGCCGCCATGCAGCGCGCGCTGGATTGCCTGAGCCGTTTTGCCCCCTTCCTGACCGACATAGAGGGTGCCAACCTGCGGGTGGTGGGCACCAACGCGCTGCGTGACGCCCACAATAGCCAGGACTTCATCGAACGCGCCGAAGCCCAGCTGGGCCACGCCATTGAAATCATTGCGGGACGTGAAGAGGCCCGGCTGATCTATCTGGGCGCCGCCCATGCCTTGGCCGAGAACGGCCGCCGTTTGATCGTCGACATTGGCGGGGGCTCCACGGAGTTCATCATTGGTGAAGCCTTCGAGCCCAGGGCGCTGGAGAGCCTGCGCATGGGCTGCGTAACGTTCAGCCAGCGCTTTTTTGCCGATGGCGAGATTACCGAAAAACGCATGCGCCGTGCCGAACTGGCGGCACTCTCGGAACTGGCCAATATCCAGCGGCCTTACCAGCGCCTGGGCTGGGATGATCCGGTGGGCTCCAGCGGCACGATCAAGGCTGCCGCCAGCGTTCTGTTCGCCTACGGCGATGCGCCCCAGGAAGGGGTGATTACCCGCAGCGGCCTGCAAAAGCTCAGAGAGCGGCTGGTAAAGTGCAAGCACCTGGACAAGGTCGAGCTGGAAGGCCTGAAAGCAGACCGCGCCCGGGTATTCCCGGCGGGCATCGCCATTCTCAATGCCGTGTTCGAAGCCTTCGACCTGCACCAGATGCGCTTTGCCGATGGCGCGCTGCGGGAAGGCGTGCTGTACGACATGGCCGGGCGCAACAGTGCCGAAGACACCCGCTCACGTACCCTGGAGCTGCTCAAGCGCACCTACGACGTGGATACCCGGCAAGCCGAGAACGTGGCCGACACCGCCAGGCGGCTGTTTGAACGTCTCCAATCGCCCTGGGGATTGAGCAACGAACAGGGGCATTTTCTGAACTGGGCCAGCCATGTCCACGAGATCGGGCTCGCCATTTCCCATAGCCAGTTCCATCGTCACGGCGCTTACTTACTGGAGCATTCGGATCTGGCCGGGTTTTCACGCCCGGAACAGCGCCTGCTGGCTTTTCTGGTGCGCGCCCATCGACGCAAGTTTCCGCTCAAGGAGTGGCAGGCACTGCCCGCTTCCCAACAGCCCACGGCGGGCAAGCTGGCTCGCCTGCTGCGTCTGGCGGTGCTGCTCAATCACTCTCGGCCCGAAAGCCCTCTGGCGCTGCCACCCATCGTGGTCGATGACGGCGGCGAAGGTTTGGTGATCACGCTCCCCCAGAGCGATGAGCCTACCCTGCTGAGCACCGACCTGGAGCAGGAGCAGGGGCATATTGCGGGGGCGGGTTTCGTGCTGACGCTCGTCAGCTAGTCAGCACACCGCACCGCCACCCCCGCCGCCTGCCAGAGCACTCTGGCAGGCGGCTGCAATATGGCCAGGCAGCGCTCCCCTTCCATCACCAGCAGCAGCCGCTGACGCTCCCAAGGGGGGATCGACTGCTCCTGCAGCCAGCGTTTCAGGTCACGTCGGCCACGCCCCGGCAGCACCAGCGTTTCTCCGCCCTGACGCCCACGCAGCACGAATGAGGCGCTAGCCGCATCTTGTGCTCCCCTTTTCACCTCGAGCGCCAGCGTGCCCAGCGGCGTCGCCAGGCCTGCCCGGCCATCCCACACCGCCTGCCAGCCATCCAGCGGTGCCTGCGGAGCCATCACGTAAAGCCCGCCCCGCCATACCCGCGCTTCTGCCCCGGGCCATGTAATGTGCACACGCGCCTGAGCGGCAGCACTCAACTGGTTCAGCAGGCTGGCCAACCGCGCCTGTGGCGGCGTCGGTAACCCGTGCTGCTGGCATAGCGTCCGTACCAGCAGCCGTTGACGAGGGAGTGGCAGCGCGGCCAGGGCATGGGCGTCGACACCCCCAGGCGACAGCG
>NZ_LFGT01000008.1:191339-207266 GCF_002078115.1 Halomonas sp. BC2
CGAGGAGTCCAGCCCGCCCGAGAGCGCCACCCAAACGCAACGCCCCAGCGGGGTCTCCGCCAGGGCGTCGTCGAGCAGCGCGAGCAGTGCGTCAGGCGGCAGGGGCGCCATAGCTCATCAGGCGTGCGTAGCGGCGCTCCAGCAGCGCTTCATGATCCAGCGCCTGGAGCCTTTCGAGGCTTGCGCAGAGCGCTTCCTTGACGCGCTCTGCGGTGGTCACGGGATGACGGTGGGCGCCGCCCAGCGGCTCCTTGATCAACGAGTCCACGAACCCCAGCTCCTTGAGGCGCTCGGCCGTGATGCCCATGGCCTGAGCCGCGTCGGAGGCTTTCTCGGCACTCTTCCACAAAATGGAGGCGCAGCCTTCCGGAGAGATGACCGAGTAGGTGGAGTACTGCAGCATGTGCAGCTCGTCACACACGCCTATCGCCAGGGCACCACCGGAGCCACCCTCCCCGACCACCGTGGAGATGATCGGCGTTTTCAACCGCGACATGACGGCCAGGTTATAGGCGATGGCTTCGGACTGGCCACGCTCTTCGGCATCGATGCCGGGGTAGGCGCCGGGAGTGTCGATGAAGGTGAGAATGGGCATCTTGAAGCGCTCGGCCATCTCCATCAAACGGCACGCCTTGCGGTAGCCTTCCGGGCGCGGCATGCCGAAGTTGCGGCGCACTTTCTCTTTGACGTCGCGGCCCTTCTGATGGCCAATGACCATGACCGGCGCATCGTTCAGACGAGCAACGCCACCGACCAGCGCCGCGTCGTCGGCGAAGTTGCGATCACCGTGCAGCTCGTCGAAGTCGGTAAAGATGTACTCCAGGTAATCCAGCGTATAGGGGCGCTGTGGGTGCCGCGATAGCTGGGAAACCTGCCAGGGGGTCAAGTCCTTGAAGATCGACTCTGTCAGCTTGCGGCTTTTCTCTTCCAGCCGGGCAATCTCGTCAGAGAGGTTCACTTGGCTGTCGGAGCTGACCAGACGCAGCTCTTCGATCTTTGCCTGGAGCTCGGCGACGGGCTGTTCAAAATCAAGATAATTTGGATTCATCGGCTCTGCCTGTAAGCTGCCTGTCATAAAAAGGCATTATCAAAACGCATCTCGGTTGGGGCCATTATCGCACCCTGACCCCGCCACGCAAGGGCTCAGCGATAGCGCAGCTGGACGCCCACCTGGCCCTGAACGTCACGCAGGGCCAATAGCAGGTCGTCGCTGGGGGCCACTTTCCACTCATCGGCCAGCTCCAGCCACCCTACGGCCTCGGGATGGCGGTACTGCAGCCTCACCGGCAGGCCTTCGCTATCCCGGTAAGGCGAGAGGCTGTCACGCAGGCTATCCACCAGGCGGCCATTGATCTGCCCGGCATCCAGCGCCAGCTCCACGGCCTGGCCATAGCGCACCCGGGCGGTGACCATCGGAGTGACGTCCTTGCCGCGCAGGCGCAGCCCGCCCGAGAAGTCATCGCTGGAGACTTCCCCCTCGACGATGATGACCTGATCCGACTCGATCTGACCGCGCAACTGGTCGAACAGCTCACCGAACAGCGACGCTTCGATACGCCCGGTGCGGTCGTCCAGCGTGATGAAGGCCATGGTGTCGCCACGCTTGGACTTCATGGTGCGCATGGCCACCACCAGCCCTGCCACCCGCTGGGGCTCGCGGGACGGCTTGAGGTCGCTGATGCGCGTAGAGACGAAGCGCTTGAGCTCGCGCTCGTACTCATCGATGGGGTGGCCGGTAAGGTAAAGCCCCAGGGTGTCTTTTTCACCCGAGAGACGCTCGCGGTCGGTCCACTCCCGGGCATGACGGTACTCGGCGTACACATCGCCGGCCTCTTCTTCGGCAGCAAACGCGTCACCGAACATGTCCAGCATGCCCAGATTCTGGTTGGCATGGTTCTGGGCGGCGGCCTTGAGGGCGTCTTCCATGGCGGCAGCCAGCACGGCACGGTTGGGCCCCAGGGTGTCCAGCGCCCCGGAGCGAATCAGCGCTTCGAGGGTGCGCTTGTTCATGCGCTTGGGGTCGATACGGCGGCAGAAATCGAACAGGTCCTTGAAGGGGCCATCGGCATTGCGCGCCTCGACGATGGCACCAATCGGGCCTTCGCCCACGCCCCGGATGGCTCCTAGGCCGTACACTACGCGGCCTTCCGTATCCACGGTGAACTTGTAGCCACCCACGTTGACATCCGGGGGTGTCACGGTGAGCTTCAGATGGCGGCACTCTTCGATCAGCGGTACCACCTTGTCCAGGTTGTCCATCTCGGTGGACATGACCGCCGCCATGAACGGGCCTGGGTAGTGGGCCTTCAGCCATGCGGTTTGGTAAGAAACCAGCGCGTAGGCCGCCGAGTGCGACTTGTTGAAGCCATAACCGGCGAATTTCTCCACCAGGTCGAAGATGTTGCCCGCCAGGTCCTTGTCGATGCCGTTGGCGGCGCAGCCCTCCATGAAACCGGAGCGCTGCTTGGCCATCTCTTCGGGCTTTTTCTTGCCCATGGCCCGGCGCAGCATGTCTGCCTGGCCCAGGGTGTAGCCCGCCATCACCTGGGCAATCTGCATGACCTGTTCCTGGTACAGGATGATGCCGTAGGTCGGCGTCAGTACCGGTTTCAACAGCTCATGCTGGTAATCCGGGTGTGGATAAGAGACTTCCGCCCGGCCATGCTTACGGTTGATGAAGTCATCCACCATACCCGACTGCAGCGGGCCCGGACGGAACAGGGCCACCAGCGCGATCATGTCGTCCAGGGAGTCGGGCAGCAGCCGCTTGATCAGCTCCTTCATGCCGCGGGATTCGAGCTGGAACACCGCCGTGGTCTCTGCCCGCTTGAGCATTTCGAAGGTCTTGCCGTCGTCCAGCGGGATGGCATCGATATTGAGCGGGCCCTGGCCTGCGGCATCGCGCACCTTGTCCACCATCTCCAGCGCCCAGTCGATGATGGTGAGGGTCCGCAGCCCCAGGAAGTCGAACTTCACCAGCCCGGCGTCTTCGATGTCGTTCTTGTCGAACTGCACCACCAGCCCGGCGCCATCCTCGTCACACAGCAGCGGCGAAAAATCGGTCAGCTTGGTGGGTGCGATGACCACGCCCCCCGCGTGCTTGCCGGTGCCCCGGGTGGTGCCCTCCAGCTTCAGGGCCATTTCCCAGATCTCTTCCGCCTCTTCGTCGTTGTCGATGAACTCCTTGAGGGCGGGCTCCTGCTCGATGGCCTTGGCCAGCGTCATGCCCACTTCGAACGGGATCAGCTTGGAGAGCTTGTCCCCCAGCGAGTACGGCTTGCCCTGGGCACGGGCCACGTCACGCACCACGGCCTTGGCGGCCATGGTGCCGAAGGTGACGATCTGGGAGACCGCGTTGCGGCCATAGCGGTCGGCAACATAGTCGATGACCCGGTCGCGTTTCTCCATGCAGAAGTCGACGTCGAAGTCGGGCATCGAAACACGCTCGGGGTTGAGGAAGCGTTCGAACAGCAGGTCGTAGCCAATCGGGTCCAGGTCGGTGATCTTCTGGGCGTAGGCCACCAGCGAGCCCGCACCGGAGCCCCGTCCAGGGCCAACGGGCACGCCGTTGTCCTTGGCCCACTGGATGAAGTCCATGACGATCAGGAAGTAGCCCGGAAACCCCATCTGGATGATGACGTTGAGCTCGAACTCCAGGCGGTCACGGTAGCGCTGCTCGATCTCACGGAAGGCGTCGCCGTCGCGGGGGTACTCCTCGGCGGGAAACAGAAAGTCGAGCCGCTCGGTCAGGCCGTCATGGGAGACCTTGCGGAAGAACTCATCCTGGGTCATGCCTTCGGGGATGCCGAATTCCGGCAGGAAGATCTCGCCCAGGCGCACATCCACGCTGCAGCGCTCGGCAATCATCACGCTGTTTTCCAGCGCTTCCGGAATGTCAGCAAACAGGGCCGCCATCTCTTCCGGGCTTTTCAGGTACTGCTCTTCGGTATAGCGGCGCTCGCGGCGCGGATCGTCCAGCGCCTTGCCTTCCCCGATGGCGACACGGGTTTCATGGGCCCAGTAATCGTCGCGGGCCAGAAAGCGTACGTCGTTGGTGGCCACCACCGGCGTGTTGGTCTCGATGGCCAGCTTGACGCTGGCGTGCACGCAGGCTTCCTCCAGCGGCCGCCCGGTGCGCACCAGCTCCAGGTAGAAACGGTCGGGGAAGGCCTGCTGCCACTCCTCCAACAGTTGGCGCGCTTCACGCTCGTGTTCCGACAGCAAATGACGGCCAATGTCGCCATCGCGGCCGCCGGACAGCGCAATCAGTCCATCGCTCTGGGCCAGTACCCACTGCTTGTCGAGAATCGCCCGCCCCTGGCGCTGCCCGTGGGTCCAGCCCTTGGAGATCAGCTCGGTGAGGTTGCGATAGCCGTCCTGATTCATGGCCAGCAGCGTCATGCGATACGGGTGCGCTTCATCGTGAGGATTGGCCAGCCACAGGTCGCTGCCGATGATAGGCTTGAGCCCCGCCCCTTGCGCCGCCTTGTAGAACTTCACCAGGCCAAACAGGTTGGTCTCGTCCGTCAGCGCCAGCGCGGGCATCCCCCGTTCAGCGGTGGTACTGACCAGCGGCTTGAGCTTGACCAGACCATCGACCAGGGAGTATTCACTGTGCAAACGAAGATGAACGAACGGAACCGTCATGAGACTCTCAGCATAAAGCGCAAATGAAAAAAGGCAGCGCTACAGCAGCGCTAACTGACGCTGTACCGGCGCAAAGCTTTTGCGGTGTTCGGCTAGCGGGCCATGGGCTTCCAGAGCCGCCAGGTGCTCTTTGGTCGGATAGCCCTTGTGGCGCGCAAAACCATACTCAGGATAGCGTAAATCCAGCGCGGCCATCTGAGCGTCCCTGGCCACCTTGGCCAGAATCGAGGCGGCGGCAATCGCAGGGTGGCGCGCATCGCCTTTGACGACGGCCTGGCCCGGCAAGGCGTGCCCCGGCAGCCGGTTGCCATCCACCAGCAGGTATTCGGCAGCGGGCATCAGGGCATCGATGGCGCGCCGCATGGCCAGGTGCGTGGCATGATAGATGTTGAGCGTGTCGATTTCGGCGGCGCTGGCCTCGGCCAACGCAAAGGCCAATGCTCGCTCCCGTATCTGCACGTCCAGCTGCTCCCGCTTGCGGGCCGTCAGCTTCTTCGAATCGGTCAACCCTTCGATGGGCGCCTGGGGGTCGAGTATCACCGCCGCCGCCACCACGCTGCCGATCAGCGGGCCACGCCCCACTTCATCCACACCGGCCAGGTAGGGGCCGGTATAGGCCACTACCAGCGGGGGATAATCACTGGAATCGATGGCCATCCGTGACGGCCTCCAGCGGCTGCCCCGCCGCCAGCGCCGCCACGGCCTGGGCAGCACGCTGGCTGGCATTGCGCTGTAGCGCGGCGTGCATGGCGGCAAAGCGCTCTTCCAGCGCCTGACGGGTGGAAGCCTCCTCCAGCAGCTCGCCCACCTGCTGGGCAATGGCCTCCGGCGAAGCGGCGTGCTGAATCAGCTCGGGAACCACACTCTCCTGGGCGATCAAGTTGGGCAACGAAATCCAGGCCGTCTTGACCAGCCGCTGGGCAAGCCAATGGGTTGCGGGCGCCATCTTGTAGGCCACCACCATGGCCCGGTGGCACAGCATCGCTTCGAGAGCGGCCGTACCAGAGGTGAGCAGTACGGCATCGCTGGCCACCATGGCTTCTCTTGCCTGGCCGTTCAGCAGCGTTACCGATGGGTGCAGCGCAGGGTAGCCGGACAGCAGCTCGGTAAGCTCCCGATGCCGCTGGGCAGTCGCCGCAGGGATCACGACCTGCAGATCAGGGTGGCGCTGGCAGAGCAGCGTGACCGCCGCCAGGAAGGTCGCCCCCATGAAGCGGACTTCATTGCCACGGGAGCCCGGCAGCAGCGCCAATACCGGCCCGTCGAGCTTTAACCCCAACACTTCACGGGCCGCCTGACGGTCGTTGACCAAGGGCAGCTCGTCCGCCAGGGGGTGGCCCACGAACGCCACCGGCACGCGATGCTGGCGGTAGAAGTCAGCCTCGAAGGGTAGCAGCGTCAGCATGCCATCCACCGCCTTGGCGATTTTCTTGACCCGCCCCTGGCGCCAGGCCCATACCGAAGGGCTGACGTAATGGGCCGTGGTCACCCCCGCTTCACGCAGCTGTTTCTCCAGCCCCGTGTTGAAATCAGGCGCATCGATGCCAATCATGATGTCCGGCTGCCAGGCCAGCGCGTCTTCCCGCAGGGTACGGCGTACGCGGATCAGCTCGGGAAGGTGCTTGAGCACCTCGACCAGCCCCATCACCGACAGCGTTTCCAGTGGAAAGCGGCTTTGCAGGCCCTGCGCTTCCATGCGGGGCCCGCCCATCCCGCGAAACTCCACGTCAGGATAGCGGGCACGCAGCTCACGCATGAGCCCCGCGCCCAGAATATCGCCAGAGAGTTCGCCTGCCACAAGGTATACGCGTTGCAGTGTCATGGAGACAAGACAGCCAGTTGAGGTGTATTAGCGCACGATACCGCGCGTGGAGCGCTCGATGGAGTCGGCAAACTGCACGACTTCCGGCAGATCGAAGCGGCTGCGCATATCGCTGATGGCCTGCTCGACGGTGAGCCCCTGACGGTAGACCAGTTTGTAGGCGGTAGTCAGGGCGGCTATCGCCTCGCGGCTGAAGCCTCGGCGCTTGAGGCCGACCAGGTTCAGGCCACGCGCTTCGGCAGGGTTGCCGTTGATCATGACGAACGCCGGGGTATCCTTGGTGATGATCGAGCCACCACCCGCCATGGCATGGTCCCCAAAGTGGCAGAACTGATGCACCGCCGAGAGCCCGCCCAGAATGGCATGGTTGCCCAGCGTCACGTGCCCTGCCAGGGTGACCTGGTTGGCCAGGATACAGTCGTTGCCGATGACGCAGTCATGGCCAACGTGCACGTATGCCATGAACAGGTTACGCGACCCGATGGTGGTTTCGCTGCGATCCTGCACCGTACCACGGTGCAGCGTCACCCCTTCACGGATCACGTTATCGTCGCCCATGACCAGCCGCGTCGGCTCGCCGGCGTACTTCTTGTCCTGGCAATCTTCCCCCACCGAGGCAAACTGGAAAATACGCGTGCGTTCACCCAGCACGGTGGGCCCCTTGATCACCACATGGGGGCCAATGACGGAACCGGCACCGATGGTGACATCGGGCCCGATCACACTAAAAGGGCCAACCTCAACGTCATCGGCCAGTCGTGCCGTGGGGTCGACCAGTGCAGTAGGATGTATCAAGCCACCTTCCTCTCGGCACAAATGATTTCTGCTTCACACGCCAGCTCGCCGTCCACCGTGGCACGGCAGGCAAATTTCCAGATGCCGCGCTTGCCACGTATGACGTTGGCTTCCAGCGTCAGCTTGTCACCCGGCATGACCGGGCGCTTGAAACGTACGTTATCGCTGCCGACCAGATAGTAGACATAGCCATCTGCCGGAAGCTTGTTGACCGTCTTGAAGCCCAGAATGCCACACACTTGCGCCAGTGCTTCGACGACCAGCACGCCCGGCATGATGGGGTGATGCGGAAAGTGACCATTGAAGAATGGCTCATTGATGCTTACGTTCTTGTACGCCACGATGGCTTCGCCCACGGTCAGTTCCGTGACTCGATCCACCAGCAGGAAGGGATAGCGGTGGGGCAAGTACTCGCGAATTTCGTTGATATCCATAACCATCGTAACGACCTCTAAATAGACATAGCGCCTGAACAGCGTCAGGCAGGCACCAGCACTCCTGCTGGCCAAAAGGCAGAGGATTATAACGCGCTGCTATCGAGCCTCAAGCCACGCATCCTCAAAATCCTTGTTTGCTTCACGATCAACGCTGGCTTTTTTCCAATCGCGCCAATCGTTTGGCAATATCATCCAGCTGCTTGAAGCGCACCGCGTTCTTGCGCCATTGAGTGTTGCTCATGGCGCCCGTGCCGGAGGAGTAGACACCTGGCTCATGAATCGAATTGGTCACCAGACTCATACCCGTCACCTGCACCCCATCGCACAAGGTCAAGTGGCCCGACAAGCCAACGCCGCCGCCCAGCATGCAGTGCTTGCCCACTTTGGTAGAACCCGCAATGCCCACACAGCCCGCCAGGGCGCTGTGGTCGCCAATCGTGACGTTATGGGCAATCTGCACCTGGCTGTCGATCTTGACGTCATTACCAATGACCGTATCGCCCAATGCGCCGCGGTCGATACTCGAACAGCTGCCGACCTCGACATCATCGCCAAGGATGACGCCGCCCAACTGGGCGATCTTGTGCCAGCCTGCGCCATCGTGGGCAAACCCGAAGCCATCGCCACCGATTACACAGCCGCTTTGCAGAATGACCCGCTTACCGATGATGACGCCATGACACACCGTCACGTTGGCGTGCAGCCGAGTATCGTCACCCAGACGGCTGTCGGCCCCCACCACGCTGCCTGCCCCAACGATCACCCGATCCCCCAGCACAGCCCCCGATTCGATCACCGCATTGGCCTGAATCGAGACGCCCTCACCCAGTGTGACGCCTTCCGCCACCACAGCGCGGGGATGAATGCCCGGCACATCGCGGGCCGCCAAAGGGTCAAACAGCTGCGACAGCTTGGCGTAGCCAAGGTAGGGGTTGCTCATTTCCAACCGTGGCACCGGGCAATTCTTGCCGTGCTCCGGGTGCAGCAGAACGGCGGCAGCACGCGTCGTGGCCAGATCCTTGAGATACGCGCGATTGGCAAGAAACGCTACCTGATCGGGCGTGGCTTCCTTGAGGGTGGCCAGGCCACGGATTGGCTGGTCGGCGTCGCCCTCAAAAGCAACGTCCAGATGACGAGCGATATCGGCCAGGGTGAGGTGTTGAGAAGCGTGCATCATGGGAGCCCAGGAAAGCAGCGGTGCGGCCAACGAGCGCCGCACCCACGGTCATGAATTAGTTCAGCGAATCAAAAATCTGCGTGACCTCATTGGTCACATTGGGAAGGTCCGTCGAGGAGTGCAGCACTCCCTGAGGCTCTACCAACACGTCGATGTTATGACGCTCCAGCACCTGCTCCACGGCCCGCTCGAGCTTGGACTCGGCGCTTTCCAGGAACTGCTGTTCGGAGGTTTGCTGCGCCTGCATCACTTCACGACGAAGCTGCTCGAAACGGCTGCCCTTCTCCTGCAACTCGGCAATCAACCCGTCGCGCTCGGATTGCGACATGGTCTCGCCCTGCTGCTGCAGGCGAGTTTGCAGCTGTTGCAGCTCGTTACCCAGCGACTGCGCTTCACGCTGCTGGCCACCAATCTGGCTTTCGAGCTGGCTCAGCGATGATTGTGCCGACTGGGTGTTCATCAGCGCTGCGCGCCAATCCAGCACGGCCACTTCAGCCGCGTAGGCAGGTAGCGTCATGGCTCCGAAAAGGCACACAGCGGCGGTCAGTTTACGCATTATCATGACACTCCTTGAGTTAGAACGTTTGGCCAAGCGAGAACTGGAAGAACTGCGTGTCATCGCCACTCTCATCGTTTAACGGCTCTGCAATGCTGAAGGTCAAGGGACCCACGGGCGTCAGCCAGGAGAGACCAATACCCACACTGTAGCGTAAATCGCCCAGATCAACGCCAGAACTGCACTGCTGGCGGCCAGCATCCTCTTCCAGCACGTCGTAGCAGGAGCTCAGGAAGGTATTCCCCGCATCCAGGAACAGCGTAGGCTGTACCGAGCGCTGGTTCTCGACGAACGGCATCGGGAAGAGGACTTCGGCACTGCCTTGCACCAGCACGTTCCCCCCAAGGGTACGATCACGGCCACCCTCGCGGGCGGGCGTAGTGCGCTGCCCCAGGGTGTTGGACGTGAAACCACGCACCGAGCCCAGGCCCCCTGCATAGAAGTTCTCATAGAAGGGGTAAGGATCGTTGCTGGCCAGGGTATCGGCATAGCCCAGGTTACCGCTGAACTTGAATGCCCAGGTCTGATCGTCGTTGATCGGGAAGAGCTGTTGGGCGCGGGCCTGAACCTTGTAGTATTCCGCATCGCTGCCCGGCACCCCGGTTTCCAGCGAGAGACGCTGATAGTTGCCCGCCGTCGGCATGATACCGCGGTTCAGGTTGTTGCGGGTCCAGCTGGCGGTCAGCTTCAAGCTCTGGGCATTGTCGCCTTCGTCTTCCACGTAACGGCGAATTTCAGAGGCCGTGTCGAAGTAGGTCTTGACGGTGATGTCTTCGATGCTCGCCCCGAAGTTGAGCCGCGACAGCTCACTGACAGGGTAACCGAAGTTGATGCCCGCGCCGTAGGCGTCGGTGGAGAACGTAGAGATATCGGAGTCGGCGTAGTCCGTCTCGCGATAGAAAACGTTATAACCTCGGGAGATGCCGTCCAGGGTCCAGTAGGGGTCGGTAAAGGCAAAGTTCACGCTGGTGAAGGTGTCGCTGCGCTGCGCGCCGACGTTGACTCGGTTACCGGTGCCCAGGAAGTTGTTCTGGGCCAGGCCAACGCCGTAGATCACCCCGGCACTTTGCGAGAAACCGACACTGGCCGAGATGGAGCCGGAAGGCTGCTCTTCCACGTTGTAGGTGACATCCAGCAGGTCGGGCTGCCCCGGTACGGGCTGAGTGTCGACTTCCACCTGGCTGAAGAAGCCAAGCCGCTCCAGGCGCTGACGCGACTGGGTAATGGACTCCGTGGAGGCAGGCGCCCCCTCCAGCTGAATCATTTCACGGCGCAACACCTCGTCCTGAGTCGTGGTGTTGCCAAAGAATTCGATACGACGCACGTATGTCCGCTGGCCCGGATCAACCGCGATCACCAGGTCGACGGTCTCACCGTCGTCGGCCATTTCAGGGATGCCGCGCACTTCGGCAAACGCGAAGCCTTCGGCCCCCAGGCGCTGACGCAACGCTTCCGTGGATGCGTTCAGGTCGCCACGAGAGAAAATCTCGCCACTGTTGATCTGCAGCAGGTTGCGCGCTTCGCTTTCGCTGATTTGCAGGTCGCCCGCGAAACGAATGTTACCAACCCGGTACTGGGTGCCCTCGTCGATGTTCAACGTCACGAAGATCTCGGACTTTTCAGGCCCAATCGAAACTTGCGTGGAGGTCACGTCGAAGTTGACATAGCCGCGATCCAGATAAAAAGAGCGCAGACGCTCGATGTCCCCAGAGAGCGCTTCCCGGGAGTACTCGTCCCGCGAGAACCAGCCAAAGAAACGTCCGGGACGGTCGTTCAGTTCGAAGACACCACGCAGCGTGTCGTCATCGAAATCACGGTTGCCCACGATATTGATCTGGCGAATCCTGGCCACTTCACCTTCGTTGATGTCGATGTTGACCTGAACCCGGCCTTCGTCGATTTCATCCACGCCGACATTGATGCTGGCGCTGTAGCGCCCCTGCGACTGATAAACCCCTTCCAGCTCACGCTCGATATCGTCGAGCGTGGAGAGCTGCAGCACTTGCCCTTCAGACAGGCCAGACTGACGCAGACCATTACGCAGGTCGTCATCGGAAATCTGCCGATTGCCGGTAATGTTCAGACGCGCAATGGTGGGCCTTTCGACGACCTGAATGACCAGAACATCGCCTTCCCGGGCTAGCGAGACGTCTTCGAACAGGCCAGTGGCAAACAGGTCACGCGCGGCAGCGGCCAGCTGCTGCTCACTGACGCGGTCGTTGGCACTGACAGGAAACGCATTAAAGACCGAGGCGGCGGATACCCGCTGTAGTCCTTCCACACGAATGTCCGAAACATCAAAGGATTGTGCCTGGGCGCCGCTGGCGCCTACCAGCAAGAGTGCCGCCATTCCAAGGGTCTTGATTTTCATGCAGTCAGTTCGCTCGCGTTGGTCTGCCTGTCGTTAAGACAGGCACCATATACATTTGTGCAGGCAGATGACAAGCCATCCGCGCGCTACACGCGTTATTACCACAGGCGCATCAAGTCGAAATAGAGCGCCATCAGCATTAGGGTGCCTACCATGGCCAGCCCAATGCGGAGGCCTATTGCCTGTGTCTGCTCAGATACTGGTCGCCCGCGCAGCACCTCGACGAAATAGTAAAGCAAATGACCACCGTCGAGCACGGGGATAGGCAGCAAATTTAGCACACCCAGGCTGATCGACAGATAGGCCAGAAAGCTAACGAAAGCTTCGGTACCTGCACGCGCTGAATCCCCAGAGATTTGCGCGATGGTAATGGGCCCCGACAGGTTGGAGGGCGAAATCAGCCCCACCAGCATTTTGCGAATGGCATCGACGGTGAGCAGCACCATATCACCGGTGCGTGACAGCGCCTGGCCCAGCGCCTCGATGGGCCCATAGCGAATATCGCGCAGCAGTTCGTCAGGCCAGTTGACCGGCTCGGCACCTGCTCCAATGTATCCAACCTCAACGCCAGTCTCCAGCGTATTGCGCCCCGGCGTCATGGTCAGCGTACCGGCTTCGCCGTTGCGCTGGTAACCCACGCTGAGGGTCTGGCCTGCACTGTCACGAATGACTTCAACGAACTGCATCCAGTCGCGGACCGGCTCACCGTTCAGCGTGGTAATCCGGTCGCCTGCCTGAAGGCCAGCCTCGGCCGCTGCCTGGCCTTCCAACACCTGGCCCAGCACGGCAGGAACGTCGGGGCGCCAAGGCACGAAGCCCAGCGTTTCCAGCGGCTGCGGCGGGTCCTGGCGGACCATGTAGCGGCTGATCGGCAGCTGATATACCCGCGAAGCACTGCTGCCTTCCGGGCGCGCTTCGATGGCCAGCTCACCGTTGAAGCCGATCATCGATACCAGCTTCAAATTGATCTCTTCCCAGGAGCGCATGGCGTCACCCTGGATGGCGGTGATTTCACTGCCCTGGGGCAAGCCCGCTTCGGCCGCCGGGGAGTTGGGCGTGACCGGCCCGACAATCGGCGCCACCGTAGTGGTACCGGCCACGAACAGTGCCCAATAGGCCACGATGGCCAGCAGGAAGTTGGCGATGGGGCCCGCCGCCACGATGGCGATACGCTGCCAGACAGTCTTGCGATTGAACGCCTGGTCCAGCTGCTCTTCGGGGACTGGCGCCTCGCGCTCGTCGAGCATTTTCACGTAGCCACCCAAAGGAATGGCGGCCACCGCAAATTCGGTCCCGTGGCGGTCCACCGTCGACCACAGCGGCTTGCCGAAACCGACCGAGAACCTCAGCACCTTCACACCGCACCGGCGCGCCACCCAAAAGTGGCCAAACTCGTGAAACGTGACCAGCAGGCCCAACACCACGATAACCGCTAGAATATTCTGTATCAGGCCCACGCCGTGCTCCTTTACATGACTCGCCGTTAGAGCGGAGAGGGCTCAGCCCTGCGCTGGCGTACGATGACGTCTGCCTGCTCACGCGCCCAGCGATCCGCATTCAATACTTGCTCAAGGGTCGCGGCAGCGCCTTGATAAGGCTGTGCCATGACCGCCGCCACCACCTCAGCAATCTCGCTAAAGCCGATGGTTTCCGACAGGAAGGCGTCCACCGCGACTTCATTGGCCGCATTGAGAATGGCCGGCGCCGCGCCCCCCTTCTGGATCGCCTCCCGCGCCAATCTCAGGCAGGGAAACAGCGCCTCGTCCGGCGCCTCGAACTCCAGTCGCGCTACCTGAAACAGGTCCAGCGCTTCGACCCCAGCATCGATGCGCTCCGGCCAAGCCAGGCCGTAGGCAATCGGGGTACGCATATCAGGGTTGCCCAGCTGCGCAATGACCGAGCCATCGTCGTAGGCTGCCATCGAATGAATGACGCTTTGCGGGTGTACGACCACCTGTACCTGCTCAGGCGCGGCGTCGAACAGCCAGCAGGCCTCGATCAGCTCCAGGCCTTTGTTCATTAGCGTGGCGCTATCCACAGAGATCTTGCGCCCCATGGACCAGTTGGGGTGAGCACAGGCCTGCTCGGGGGTGACCCTGGCGATGTCGGCCGCCGCCCAGCCCCGGAACGGACCGCCCGACGCGGTCAACAGCAGTTGACGCACGCCATGCCTGGCCAGCCCACCACGATGCTCGCTGGGTAGACACTGATAGATGGCATTGTGTTCAGAATCGATCGGCAGCAGGATGGCACCAGAGCGCTCGACCGCCTCCATGAACAGCGCGCCACTCATGACCAGCGCCTCTTTATTGGCCAGCAGCACGCGCTTGCCTGCCTCTGCCGCCGCCAGCGCTGGTAGAAGGCCAGCGGCCCCCACGATGGCGGCCATGACGGTATCGACCTCTGCTGCGCTAGCCACGTCGCATAGCGACTCAGGACCAGAGAGCACTCGGGTTTCGATGCCCATTTGTCCAAGCGCCTGCTGCAGCCACTCGGCGTCGTTCGCGTCATTCAGCACCGCAAACCGAGGGCGGTGTACCTGACACTGCGCCAGCAAGGCTTCTTTTGAGGTATGGGCCGTCAGCGCATAAACGCGATAGCGGTCAGGGTGACGGGCGATCACATCCAGGGTACTGGTGCCAATCGAGCCCGTGGCCCCGAGCACCGTCACTTGCTGAACGGGCGCGGTGCTCATAGCGTGCTCACCTGAGCCTGCAGTACCAGCAGATAGCACAAGGCGAAGGTCGGAATGGCGGCCGTCAGACTATCGATACGGTCCAGCACGCCCCCATGGCCGGGCAGCAGCTGGCTGGAGTCCTTGATATCACGATAACGCTTGAGCATGCTTTCCAGCAGGTCGCCCAGCACCGAGATCAGCGTGACAACAGCCGTGATCAACAGCAGTGCGATGCCTCCAGCAACCCCCAAGGGCTGCCACAGCGCGAATAGCAACGCCAGCAGGCACGTGGCGGCAAGACCGCCCAGCACGCCTTCCCAGGACTTGCCGGGGCTGACCCGCGGGGCCAGCTTGCGCTTACCCCAGCGGCGACCGGCAAAGTACGCCCCGATGTCGGCACTCCACACCAGCAGCAGCACGAACAGCAGCCACACAGCGCCGCTATCACGCAGGACGTTGAACCCCACCCAGCAAGGCAGCAGCACCCAGACGCCCATCAACAGCCGCCGAGTGGTGCTCTGCCACTGCTGGCCCGCCGCCGGGTATTGAGTCACCCAGTACAGGTTCAGCAGCCAACCGGCAGCAGCCAGCCATAGCGGCCACACCGAATAGGCCGCCCCGCTAAACCACAGCAGCGCCATGAGCACCGCCATCCCGACGACGCCACCAAGCCGCTGGCTCGGTTGCGTCACGCCTGCGAGGTTGGTCCACTCCCAGGCACCCAGAAGCACCACAACGGCGGTAAACAGCGCAAACGCGCCGCCCTGTAATCCAAACAACCCGGCCAGCACCAGGGGTGCCAGCCAGGCAGCGGTGATGATTCGCTGTTTAAGCACCTTGCGCCTCTATTTGTTCGTCGGTCATGCCAAAGCGACGGCGTCTCATACAGAAATCGTCCACCGCCTCGTCGAAAGCCGCGCCGTTGAAATCGGGCCACAGCAAGGGAGAGAAATGCAGCTCTGCGTAAGCCAGTTGCCACAGCATGAAATTGGACAAGCGCTGCTCGCCACTGGTACGGATGCACAGATCCACCGGCGGCACCTGCGCCACTCCCATGGCGGCGTCCATTCGCGCCTCGTCAATGGCCTCGGGACTCAGCTCGCCTGCGACCACCTGTTCGGCCAACTGCCGTGCAGCCCGGGCGATGTCCCACTGGCCACCGTAGTTGGCGGCGATCACCAGGTGCATGCCCGTATTGTCGGCGGTCAGCGCCTGAGCACGCTGAATGTGTTTCTGAATGGCGTGGGAAAAACCACGCTGCTCACCAATGATGGAGAGCCGTATATTGCGCTCGTGAAGCTTCTTGACCTCACGCTTCAAGGCCATCAGGAAAAGCTCCATCAGCGCGTTGACCTCGGCCGCAGGGCGCTTCCAGTTCTCACTGGAAAACGCAAACAGGCTGAGGGTGTCGACGCCCCGCTCGGCGGCGCGCTCGATGACCGCAC
>NZ_LFGT01000008.1:207571-227558 GCF_002078115.1 Halomonas sp. BC2
CGCCTGCTCGGTGGCCTCGCGCACCTGACAGCCCACGCGCCCGAGCCCAGCGATTGTTACCATCCATGATGATCGCAACATGGGACGGCAGCCCCCCCTCGGATCGAGAAGGCTCCGTGCCGCCCGGCTGCAGTGAGGGAAGCTGGGGGGAGGTCATGGGGTCTCGCACCAAAGATCAATCATATTAAAGCCAAGCGATGGCCCACGGGCAGCCAGGCTGCCCGTGGTGAAGTGAACGCAGTCTGCGATGTCGACGACATCGTTATACCTGCATGAGATCCTGCTCTTTTGCTGCCAACGCCTTGTCGATCTCGGCGATGTACTTGTCGGTCAGCTTCTGGATCTCGTCTTCGCCCTGGCGCTGATCATCTTCGGTGATCTCTTTCTCTTTCAACAGCGACTTGAAGTCACCGTTGGCGTCACGACGCACGTTACGCACCGCCACGCGGGCGGTTTCGGCCTCGCCACGCGCCTGCTTGATGTAGCCTTTGCGCGTTTCTTCGGTGAGCATCGGCATGGGCACGCGAATCACGTTACCGGCACTGGAGGGGTTGAGCCCCAGGTCAGAGGTCATGATCGCTTTTTCGATCTTCGGCACCATGCCCTGCTCCCAGGGGGCAACGGTCAGGGTGCGCGCGTCTTCGACGCTGACCGAAGCCACCTGATTCAGCGGCACCTGGCCACCGTAGTACTCGACGGTCACGGCATCCAGGATGCTGGGATGCGCACGCCCGGTGCGAATCTTGTTAAAGTTGACGTGCAGCGCCTCGACGCTCTTCTTCATGCGAGATTCTGCATCTTTCTTGATGTCGTTGATCACGTTGTTACCCTCTGTCTATCAGCGTGCCTTCCTTGCCCCCTACTACCAGATTCAGCAGGGCACCAGGCTTGTTCATATCGAATACCCGCACCGGCATATTATGGTCACGTACCAGGCAGATAGCGGTCAAATCCATGACGCCCAGCTTCTGCTCCAGCGCATCGTCGTAGGAGAGCTGGTCGTATTTTACGGCGTCGGGGTACTTCACCGGGTCCTTATTGTACACGCCGTCCACCTTGGTGGCTTTGATGACGACGTCCACGTCCACTTCGATACCGCGCAAGCAGGCGGCCGAGTCCGTGGTGAAGAAAGGGTTACCGGTGCCTGCAGAGAACAGCACCACGTCGCCGGAGGTCAGGTAGCGGATGGCGGTGCGGCGGTCATAATGCTCCACCACCCCGCTCATGGGAATCGCCGACATCACCCGTGAACGAATATTGGAGCGCTCCAGCGCATCGCGCATGGCTAGCGCATTCATCACGGTGGCCAGCATTCCCATGTGGTCACCCGTCACTCGGTCCATGCCCGCTTCGTTCAACGCAGCGCCACGGAACAAGTTACCCCCTCCAATCACGATACCCACCTGCACACCGATCCCGACCAGCTGGCCGATCTCCAGTGCCATTCGGTCCAGCACTTTGGGGTCGATACCAAAATCATGCTCTCCCATTAGCGCTTCGCCCGACAGCTTCAGCAAAATACGCTTGTATTTCGACTTCGACTTGTCGATTTTCGTGGCAGCGGGGGCAGACTCTTGAATCTCACGTGACATGGCATCTCTCCTGAGGCAGACCTGGACACAGGTGGGCGAGACAGCACCTGTATTACACAGGGGCCGGATACACGAAGGCGTGCGCTCGCGCGCACGCCATCATCTTACAGAAACCTCTGACCTTAGCGACGGCCAGCCTGTTCCATAACTTCTTTGGCAAAGTCGACTTCTTCTTTCTCGATGCCTTCGCCCACTTCAAAGCGAATGAAGCTGACCACTTCACCGCCAGCTGCCTTGACGAACTCGGCAACGGACTGGTTCGGGTCCTTGACGAACGGCTGCTCGGTCAGGCTGTTCTCGGCCAGATACTTCTTCAGGCGGCCTTCGACCATCTTCTCGGCGATCTGCTCGGGCTTGCCCGCCATGTCCGGCTGCGCCAGGATGATGGCTTTTTCCTTGTCCAGCTCTTCCTGGGGCATGTCGGCCGGGTGGGCCACTGCCGGGTTGATGGCAGCCACGTGCATGGCAACGTCCTTGGCAACCTCGGCATTACCGCCTTTCAGCACGGTCAGTACGCCAATGCGGCCACCGTGAACGTACTCGCCAACCAGACCAGCGTCTACAGCGTTGACGACGACGGCACGACGCACGCCGATGTTCTCGCCGATTTTCTGAACCAGCTGCTCACGCGCAGACTCCAGATCACCCGCCATGACGGCCGCCACGTCTTCGCTCTTGGCAGCGAAGAAGGCATCCGCAATCTTGCCGGTGAAGGCAATGAAGTTATCGTCGCGGGCAACGAAATCGGTTTCAGAGTTGATTTCGACCATGACGCCGTAGCTGCCGTCTTCAGCGACACGCGTTACCACGGCGCCTTCTGCAGCGGTACGACCCGCTTTCTTAGCGGCTTTTAGGCCAGAGCTTTTACGCAGGTTTTCGATCGCCACGTCAATGTCGCCGCCGGCTTCGGTGAGTGCTTTTTTGCACTCCATCATGCCAAGACCGGTACGTTCGCGCAGTTCCTTAACCTGAGAGGCGCTGATAGCTGCCATGAGATTTCACCTCGGAAATGGTTCTAACTGAGAGTTAAACGCGCTACAGAGTATACCCACGATAGATGACCGTTGCGTATCACAGTGCAGAGCGCTTGCCGGCACCTGGTGCTCGGCGTGATCGGCCCGTTTGGGAGCACCCAAAGCGGGAAAAAGGGGGCATAAGGCCCCCTCTTGACGATGCGGCTCAACTGCCCGCCGCACCCACTGCCAGCGTTACTCGGCAGCAGCGTCAGCGTCGGCAGAAGCGGCTTCTTCCGTCACTTCGACAAACTCTTCGGGACGACCTTCTTTCGCACGGGTGCACGCGTCGGCAATCGCCTTCACGTAGATCTGGATCGCGCGGATGGAGTCATCGTTACCCGGGATCACGTAATCAACGCCATCCGGGTTAGAGTTGGTATCTACCACGCCAATGACCGGGATACCCAGCTTGTTGGCTTCGTTGATCGCGATGCGCTCGTGGTCAACGTCGATCACGAACAGTGCGTCCGGCAGGCCGCCCATGTTCTTGATACCACCGATAGAACGCTCGAGCTTCTCTTGCTCACGCGTGGCCATCAAGACTTCTTTCTTGGTCAGCTTTTCGAACGTGCCGTCTTCGCGCATGACTTCGAGGTCACGCAGACGCTTGATGGACTGACGAATGGTCTTGAAGTTGGTCAGCATGCCGCCCAACCAGCGATGGTTGACGAACGGCTGGCCAACACGGTTGGCTTCTTCCTTGATGATCTTGCTCGCGCTGCGCTTGGTACCAACAAACAGGATCTTGTTGTTGGAAGACGCCATCTTCTCGATCACGTCGATCGCTTCGTTCAGCGCCGGCAGAGTGTGCTCAAGGTTGATGATGTGAATCTTGTTGCGCGCGCCGAAGATGTATTTGCCCATCTTCGGATTCCAGTACTTGGTCTGGTGACCGAAGTGAGCGCCTGCCTTCAGCAGGTCACGCATATTGACATGAGACATGGTAAAACTCCTGAAACTCGGGTTAGGCCTCCACGCACCCCATGGATCCGACCAGTAGCACCGCCAGGCGTTGCTAAAGGCACCCGGGACCATGTGCCGGTGCATGTGTGTTTTCAAGGCTTGCTATCTTGCAACCCAGCCATGCCGGGTTGCGCTCTTGTTGCTCTTGCCTGTCGCCTGCGCCAGCAAAAGAAGCTGCGGATGGCGATTGCAGGAAAGCGCGCGGCTTTATACCATAGATCATTGCCAAGATGAAGTCGCCGCTGCGTTATAGCTGCCGAAATGACCGCTCATCCCCTACTCTGAAGCCACATCGAGAATTCATGAACGTTCCCATCAAGACGCCTTCTGAAATCGAGAAAATGCGCGAAGCCGGACGCCAGGCCGCCAGCGTCATCGAAATGATCACGCCGCACATCCAGGCAGGCATCAGCACCGGCGAGATCGACCGCCTTTGCCACGAGTACATCGTCAACGAACTGGGCTCGACCCCGGCGCCGCTGAACTATCACGGCTTCCCCAAGGCCACCTGCACCTCGATCAACCACGTGGTGTGTCACGGCATCCCGGATGACGCCAAGAAGCTGAAAAACGGCGACATCATGAACCTGGACATTACCGTGCGCACCCCCGACGGTTACCACGGCGACTCCAGCGTGATGTTCGTGATCGGCGAGACCATCCAGGGCGAGCGGCTGTGCCGCATCACCCAGGAGTGCCTGTACAAGAGCATCGCCCTGGTCAAGCCCGGCGTGCGTCTTTCCGAGCTGGCCCGCGTGATCCAGCAGCACGCCGAAGCCAACGGCTACTCGGTGGTGCGTGACTTCTGCGGTCACGGCATCGGCGCTGAGTTCCACGAAGACCCTCAGTTCCTGCACTACGATGGCTACGCCCCGGATGCCGACATTCGTCTCGACGCGGGCATGTGCTTCACCATCGAGCCGATGATCAACGTGGGCGGCTACAAGACCAAAGTGTTGCGCGACGGCTGGACCGCGGTGACCAAGGACCGCAGCCTGTCGGCGCAGTGGGAGCACACGCTACTGGTCACCGAGACCGGCGTGGAAGTGCTCACCGCACGCAGCAACGAAGACCTCGGCTTTTTGAACGCCTGATGCTACTACACCACTACCGGTTCGAGCCGGACACGTCGCTTTTCGACCTGGACCTGTTTCGCACCGAACTGTCCGGGGCGCGCTCACCTATCGCCCCGTTCAAGGCGGCGCTCAAGGAGATTCAGGCGCGCCTCGACGAACAGTTTCGCGCGGGTGCGGACATACGTGATCTGGTACGCGGCCGCGCGTGGTATCTCGACCAGCTGCTGGCAATTGCCTGGCAGCGCCACGCCTGGCCCGACGACGGCATTGCGCTGGTGGCGGTGGGCGGCTACGGGCGCGGGGAACTGCACCCCCACTCGGACATCGACCTGCTGCTGCTGCTCGAACACGATGACGACACCCCCTACCGGGAGCCGCTGAGCGCCTTCGTAACCTTCCTGTGGGACATTGGCCTGGAGATCGGCCATAGCGTGCGCTCGCTCAACGACTGCGAGCGGGAATCCGAAGCCGATGTGACGGTCATCACCAATCTTCTGGAGTCGCGATTGATCGCGGGCCCCGAGACCCTGCGCGAACAGATGCGTGAGCGCCTGAGCGCCCCTCACGTATGGCCCGCCAACCGCTTTTTCGAGGCCAAGTGGCAAGAGCAGATTTCCCGCCACTACCGCTACAACAACTCCGAGTACCACCTGGAGCCCAATCTGAAAAGCTCGCCCGGCGGCCTGCGGGACATTCAGATGATCGGCTGGGTCGCCAAGCGGCACTTCGGCACCGAGCAGTATACCGACATCGTCGCCAACGGGTTCATGAACGACGCCGAGCTGCGCATCCTCAGCCAGGGGCAGTCGTTCCTGTGGCAGGTTCGCTACGCCCTGCACATGCTCACCGGGCGCGCCGAAGACCGCCTGCTGTTCGACCACCAGCGCACCATCGCCGAGATGTTCGGCTTCAAGGACACGCCCGAGCGGCTGGCCGTCGAACAGTTCATGAAGCGCTACTACCGCCATGTGACGGCGCTGGCAGGCCTCAACGACATGCTCCTGCAGCACTTCGATGAAGTGATCCTGCGCGGCAAGGAGTCGCTGGAAACCGTCAAGCTCAACGACCGTTTCGAGATCAAGGGGGGCTACATTCAGGCCCGCTCGCGCAGCCTGTTTCGCGAACGCCCGGCCGCCATGCTGGAGCTGTTTCTGCTGATGGCCAAGCACCCGGAAATCGAAGGCGTGCGCGCCGACACCATTCGTTTGATCCGTGACCATCGCCATCAGATCGATGACCACTACCGGGAAGACCCGCGCCACCAGCGGCTCTTCATGGCGCTCATGCGGGCGCCGGGCAACGTGCCTCGTCAGCTCCGGCGCATGAACCGTTACGGCATTCTGGGCAAGTACCTGCCGGAGTTCGGCCGAGCAGTGGGGCTGATGCAGCACGACCTGTTTCATATCTACACCGTGGACGCCCACACCCTGCGCCTGCTGAAATTCCTGCACGGCTTCCGCAAGCCCGAGGCAAAGGACGACTTCCCGGTGGCCGCCAACCTGATCCACCAGCTGCCCAAGCTGGACCTGCTGTGGATCGCTGGCCTGTTCCACGACATCGGCAAAGGGCGCGGCGGAGACCACTCGGAAATCGGCGCCCGTGACGTGGCGCAGTTCTGCCGTCGTCATCACGTCTCCCAGCACGATACGAACCTGGTCAGCTGGCTGGTCGAGCATCACCTGCTGATGTCGATGACTGCCCAGAAGCGCGACATCAGCGACCCGGACGTGATCCGCGACTTTGCGCTGGTCGTGCGCGACGAAACCCGCCTGGACTACCTCTACGTGCTCACCGTGGCGGACATCAATGCCACCAACCCCACGCTATGGAACGGCTGGCGGGCCTCGCTGCTGCGCCAGCTGCATGCAGAGACCAAGCGCGCCCTGCGCCGAGGGCTGAAAAACCCGCCGGACAGAGACGACTGGGTGAGAGAGACACGCACCGAGGCCCGCTCACTGCTGCAGACCGTTGGAGTGGATAGCCAGCAAATCGATCAGCTATGGGAGTCCCTCGGGGAGGACTACTTCCTGCAGTACGCCCCCAGCGAGATCGTGTGGCAGACCCAGGGCATTCTGGCCCATCAGCCCTCCCCCCTGCCGCTGGTGCTGATCAGTGCCCCCACCGCCGACATGGCCGAGGGCGGCACCAAGGTGTTTATCCACACCCGCTCCGTGGATGATCTGTTTGCCGCCACGGCTGCGGCCATGGAGCAGTTGGGGCTGTCCATCCACGATGCGCGGATCGCCACGTCCCACAACGACTGGACGCTGAATACCTTCATCGTGCTGGATAGCCATAGCCAGCCAATCCGTGACCCACAGCGCATCGAAGAGATGCGCAGCCACCTGGTGGAAGAGCTGGACGACCCGGACGACTACCCCGAGATCGTCACCCGGCACACCCCGCGCCAGCTGAAGCACTTCAAGGTGCCCACGGAAGTCGTCATCGAGCAGGACCCGGCCAATGAGCGCACGCTGCTGGAGCTGACCGCCCCTGACCGCCCCGGCCTGCTGGCCCGAGTGGGACGTATCTTCATGGAGCAGGATATCGCCCTGTCGGCCGCCAAGATCGCCACCCTGGGCGAGCGCGTCGAGGACGTCTTTTTCATCACCACCAAGGCCGGTGAACCGCTCACCGACCCCGCCCGTCAACAGCAGCTTCGTGAGCGGCTGATCGACGTATTGAGCGTCTAGCCCAAGTGCCTGGCCGAGCAGCCCCTGGTCGTTGGGTTTGAGCCTGCCCCAGGGGTTGCCTATAATCGGCGGTTCGATAAACGGTACGGACTCGCCATGAACTCAGACCTGAACGCCCTGCACCCCTATCCGTTTGAAAAGCTGGCCGCCCTCAAGGCGACGCTCACGCCTCCGGCGGGGCTTGCGCACATTCCGCTGACCATTGGCGAGCCCCAGCATGCTCCTTACCAGGGCGCACTGGACGCACTCATTGCCCACCAGTTGGAGATGGCGCGCTACCCAGCCACCAACGGCCTGCCCGCCCTGCGCGAGACCATTGCCACCTGGGCCACCCAGCGCTTTGGTCTGGCCGGGCTGGACGCCGAACGCCAGGTGCTGCCGGTAAACGGCACCCGTGAAGCCATCTTCGCCTTCGTGCAGGCGGCGCTGGACCGCACCCGCCCCGCCAGAGTAGCCGTGCCCAACCCGTTTTATCAGATCTACGAAGGCGCCACGCTGCTGGCAGGCGGCGAGCCACTTTACCTGGACTGCACCGCCGACAATGGCTTTCGCCCCGATTTCGCAGCCGTCAGCGCCGACACCTGGCGCGACGTGCAAATCGTCTTCCTCTGCTCTCCGGGCAATCCCACCGGCGCGGTGACCCCGCTGGCCGAGTTCAAGCAGCTCATTGCCCTGGCCGACGAACACGACTTCATCATCGCCTCCGACGAGTGCTACTCCGAGCTCTACCTGGACGAAGCCACTCCGCCGCCCGGACTGCTGCAGGCTTGCGCCGAGCTGGGCCGCGATGACTACCGCCGCTGCGTGGTGTTTCATTCGCTCTCCAAACGCTCCAACCTGCCAGGGCTGCGCTCGGGCTTCGTGGCGGGCGACGCCGATCTCCTCGCCCCGTTCAAGCGCTACCGCACCTACCACGGCTGCGCGATGTCACTGCCGCTGCAGCACGCCTCCATCGCTGCCTGGCAGGACGAAGCCCATGTGCGCGCCAACCGTGACGCCTACCGCGAGAAATTCAGCGCCGTCACCGAGGTCCTTGCACCAGTCATGTCGTTCCCGACGCCCGAAGCCAGCTTCTATCTGTGGCCCGCCGTGCCGGGGGGCGACGATATCGCCTTTACCCAGCGGCTGTTCAGCGAACAGCATGTCAGCGTGTTGCCCGGCAGCCTGATGGGCCGCCCTGGCAAGGATGGCCATAACCCGGGCGCAGGTCGACTACGCTTAGCCTTGGTGGCAGAGCTCGAACCGACCCTGGAAGCAGCCAAGCGACTGCGCCAGCTGATCGAGCGCAGCTAACGCCGCGACACCCCACGACAAGGAGGCTTTTCCATGCTGACGCTATATATCATCAACACCTGCGATACCTGCCGCAAAGCCCGCAAGGCGCTGGAGGAGAGCGGCATTCCCTTCAAGACCCATGACCTGCGCAAGGATGGCCTGTCGGCCAGCCTGCTGGAGCATATTCTCGAGCGGGTGCCGCTGCTGGAAGCCATCAATAAGCGCAGCACCACCTGGCGCAACCTGCCCCAGGAGGAAAAGGATCAGCTGGACGCCACGTCGGCCCGTCGGCTGCTGCTGGAACAACCCACGCTGCTCAAGCGTCCGCTACTCGAAGTCGACAACAGCACCATCCTGGTCGGCTACCGCGACGGCGATTACGACAAACTGAGCGGCTGAACGCCCCCTCTTAGACACACATTAGACACACAACCTTGAAGGAAGCCCCGTTATGCTGAGCTTTGCGCTTGGAATTGGTACCCAAAACACCCAGGGTGACTGGCTGGAAATCTACTACCCGGCCCCGCTGCTGAACCCCGACGAGCGCCTGGTGGCCGCCGCCAGGGAAGCGCTGGGCGCCGCTGCCGAGAACAGCCCTGTCAGCTTCCTGCCGGAAGACTGCACCCGCCTGGCCAAGGCACTGGAAGCCGCGGGTCATTCCGAGCAGGCAGCGCTGGCCGAGTCTTTCGCCACCAGCCAGCGCCCGCTGGTAGCGATGTTCCTGGACACCGACCAGGCGCCGCAAACCGTGCCGGAGGTCTACCTCAAGCTGCACTTGCTGTCCCACCGTCTGGTGAAGCCCCACGGCCTGGACCTGACCGGCATGTTCGGCCTGCTGCGCAACATCGCCTGGACCAACGAAGGCGCCATCGACATCGAGGAGCTGCCGGCTCGCCGCCTCAAGGCACGCCTGGCAGGCCGCGCGCTGTCCGTCGACTGCGTCGACAAGTTCCCCAAGATGACCGACTACGTGGTGCCCACCGGTATCCGCATTGGCGACACCGCCCGCGTACGCCTGGGCGCCTACCTGGGCGAAGGCACCACGGTCATGCACGAAGGCTTCGTCAACTTCAACGCGGGCACCGAAGGCCCGGGCATGATCGAAGGCCGCATTTCAGCGGGTGTCATGGTCGGCAAAGGCTCCGACCTGGGCGGCGGCTGCTCCACCATGGGCACCCTCTCCGGTGGTGGCAACATCATCATCAAGGTGGGTGAAGGCTGCCTGATCGGCGCCAACGCCGGTATCGGCATTCCGCTGGGCGACCGCTGCACCGTGGAAGCAGGCCTGTACATCACCGCTGGCGCCAAGGTGACCGTCCTCGACGACCAGGGTCAGGAAGTCAACACCGTGGCCGCCCGTGAGCTGGCTGGCCAGGACGACCTGCTGCTGCGCCGCAACTCGCAAAATGGCCGCATCGAGTGCCTCACCAACAAGAGTGCCATTGCGCTGAACGAGGCGCTGCATGCCCACAACTGAGTCTGCCGCCCTGTCACCGACGCTCACCCTGGCCTTTGACCTGCTGGGTCGTGCGTCGGTGACCCCGGACGACGAGGGCTGCCAGGAGCTGATGATCGAGCGCCTCACGGCGCTCGGTTTCCATGTCGAGCAGCTGCCATTCGGCGATGTGAAAAACTTCTGGGCCGTGCGCGGCCATCATGGCCCGGTACTGGCCTTCGCTGGGCATACCGACGTGGTCCCCAGTGGGCCGCATACCAGCTGGGAGTTTCCGCCCTTCGAGCCATGTATCGACGAGCAGGGCATGCTCTGCGGGCGCGGTGCAGCCGACATGAAAGGCAGCCTGGCCGCCATGCTGACCGCCGTGGAGCGCTTCGTGGCCCGTTACCCCGACCACGACGGCCGTATCGCCTTCCTGATCACCTCCGATGAGGAAGGCCCCGCCGTGGACGGCACCCGGGCCGTGGTGGAGCACCTGCGCGAGCGCAACGAACGGCTGGACTACTGCATCGTCGGCGAGCCCTCTTCCACGGCGCGGCTGGGGGATGTGATCAAGAACGGCCGACGCGGCTCGCTGGGCGGCGTACTGCATGTCAAAGGGGTGCAGGGGCACGTGGCCTACCCCCACCTGGCACGCAACCCCATTCACCAGGCGCTGCCTGCGCTCGATGCCCTGGCACGCGAGCATTGGGATGCGGGCAACGACTTCTTTCCCGCCACCAGCTTCCAGATTTCCAACGTGCGCGCGGGTACCGGGGCGACCAACGTGATCCCTGGCGACATCGAAGTGGTGTTCAACTTCCGCTACTCCACGGAAGTGACCCACGAAACACTGAAAGCCCGCACCGAAGCGATTCTGGATCGCCATGGCCTCGAGTACCATGTGGACTGGACCCTGAACGGCGAGCCCTTCCTGACCGCCGAAGGTGAACTGGTCGATGCGGCCATTCGCGGCGTGGAAGCCGTCACCGGTGAGCGCCCGCAGCTGTCGACCAGCGGCGGCACCTCCGATGGCCGCTTCATTGCCACCCTGGGGGCACAGGTGGTGGAGCTGGGCCCGCTTAACGACACCATTCACAAGGTGAACGAGCGCGTGCTGGCCAGCGACCTCGATGCGCTCAGCCGCATCTACGAAGCCACCCTACAGGCGCTGCTCACTACTGACGAGGTATGCGTATGATGGAGCGGTTTCCGGATATCGAAGTGTACCTGGCCCGCGTGTCGCTGGACGATCTCAACGCCTGGCTCAGCGAAACCCTCGACGCCCCACCGCTGGGCCCGGCGGGCAAGGGCAAGTGGAAAACCCGTGGCCAGCATCAGGGAGAAAGCGTGCCGGTGCTGCTGGTGGACAACGCCGCCGACGGCTTTGCCAGCCTGTGGTTCGACAGCGCCCACACCCCCTGGCACACCGATCAGGAGTGCGCGCAGCACGCGGCCGAAGCGCTCAACGTGGAAGTCCGCTGTTCGCTGGGTGGATGGCACCCTGGCGATGACCCGGACCGCTTCTGGCAAGTGCTGCCCGGTGGCCAGGAAAAAGCCATCGAATGGCCAGATTCCGGGCGCTAAACGTAAAAACCCCCGCACAAGGCGGGGGTTTTCCTGTCAGCAACCGCGCCGGAGCGCTTAATCGATAATGCTGACATCATCGGCCTGAAGGCCACGGTCGTTCTTGATCACGTGGTAACGCACGATCTGACCTTCGGCCAGCATGCGTGGGCCACGACCGCGTATCGCCCGAAAATGCACGAAGACATCTTCGCCATTGTCCCGGGTGATGAAGCCGTAGCCCTTGTTGGTGTTGAACCACTTGACCTCGCCCTCTTCACGGCCATCGTTGGGGTCGATGATATCCTCTTCCTCATCGTCCACCACGGGTGCTGCCTGAGGCTGACGCGGGGCAGCTTTTCCCCTGGCCACATCGGCCTTTACTACCATCGGTGGTGCCAGGGCCGCAGCCGCCAGCGTACCGACGAACAACATTGCAAAACAGCCAAGTGCCACAGCGGCATACACACTGAAAGCAGCCTCGACCAACCACTGTTCAGCCAGCGGTGCATTGGTTAAATGAACAATCCCCGCCAGAAGAAGCGGCGTGGGGGCGGCCAGTAAGATACTGATAAAGAAACAGCGAAAAACAACTTTTGGGTTCATGGATGATAAAAGCTCTCTTGTTGTATGGGTAACAGAAGCAAGACAATACTCGGCCTACCAGGCCCTTTCCTAACAGTACCGAGCATACTACATACGGTGACGATGTTATCATGACAAACGAATTAACGCCTGCCGAGCTCACTCAACGTATTGAATCGTTGGAAAGTCGGCTGGCTTATCAGGAACATTGGCTGGACACCCTCGACCAGGCCGTCGCCCAGCAGGAGCGCCGCCTCGAAAAGCTGGAACAGCTGAGCGCCCTGATGCGTGAACGGCTCCGCGAACAGCATCAGGCGCTGCAAGCCAGCGACTCACAGGGCGGCTTTCGCCCCGAAGACGACATCCCGCCCCACTACTAATGGACCCACCGCCTGGCGCCACCCCTTGTCGGCAAGCGCCAGCACGAACGGCAGCGTCGCGTTGGTAAGCCCCAGGGTAGACGTGCGTGCCACGGCGCCTGGCATGTTGGCCACACAGTAGTGCACGATGCCATCCACGAGATAGGTGGGCTCGGCGTGGGTCGTGGGCTTGCTGGTTTCGAAACAGCCGCCCTGGTCGATGGCCACGTCCACCAGCACACTGCCGGGTTTCATCTCGGCCAGCATGGCACGGGTGATCAATTTGGGAGCTGCCGCGCCGGGGATCAGCACCGCGCCCACGATCATGTCGGCAGTGCGTGCCGCATGGTCCAGCGCATCGGCGGTGGAGTAGACGGTTTTGATACGCCCCTGGTAGCGCGCATCCAACGCTTCCAGCCGGGCCACCGAGGTATCGAGAATCGTCACCTCTGCCCCTAACCCCGCCTTATTCACGAGGGTGCTGATTGAGCGGTCTGAAGGTACTGGCTGTTGGCATTGCTTATCAGGATTCGCCTCTTCAGCGCGAGTGGCTGTTGTAGTGCTATCCAGCCGTGCTGCACAGTGTTTTTCCTGATGTTAGGATGATAGCCACAGTCTCACTCGATACCGGTCATCCCGGCGAGCCAAATGGACTGGGTGTTGACGGAGACGAACAATGCATATCGAAACGATTCGAATTAAAAATTTCAAGAGTTTTCGCCACGCCAAGATGGAAGGCTTGCCACGCTTCTGTGTTGTCGTCGGTGCTAACGGCTCAGGAAAATCAACCCTATTTGATGTTTTTGGTTTCCTCAAGGATTGCCTAACCTTCAATGTTAAGCAAGCACTGCAGGTCCGTGGCGGGTTTAAAGAAGTACTTAGCCGTGGTGTGGATAGCAATGAATCCATTGAGCTGGAAATAAAATTTCGCATGGATATTGCTGGCGTCGAACGATTGATCTCGTACTTGATCGAAATAGGAATCGAAAATCGACAGGTGACAGTGAGGCGTGAAGTGCTTCGTTACAAACGTGGTCGCTATGGTTCACCTTATCACTTCCTGGATTTTTCAGGCGGCGTGGGCTACGCCATCACGAATGAAGAAGATTTCGACAAGCAAGATGAAGAACTTCAAAGGGAGCAGCAAAATGTTGGCAAAGATGCATTGGCGATTAAAGGCTTAGGACAATTCGAACGATTTAAAGCAGCCAATGCATTTCGTCAACTAATAGAAAACTGGCATGTTTCAGATTTTCATATCAATTTGGCTCGTGGTAGCAAAGAAGCCATTGGAGAATTCGAGCACCTCTCTATATCAGGTGATAACTTGCAGTTAGTAGCAAGAAATATTTATGAAAATCACCCTAGTATTTTTGACCAAATGGTCGAGGCGATGAAACATCGGGTTCCAGGCATTAATAAAATAGAACCCATCCAGACGCAAGATGGACGGCTGATTCTAAACTTTCAAGACGACTCATTCATCGATCCATTTATCGACCGGTATGTATCTGACGGCACCATTAAAATGTTTGCTTATCTAGTACTACTCTACGATCCCGAGCCACACCCCTTACTTTGTATCGAAGAACCGGAAAACCAGCTTTATCCCACCTTACTGTGGGAATTGGCAGAAGAATTTCGTGCTTACGCTGAGAGAGGAGGACAAGTTTTTGTATCGAGCCACTCTCCTGATTTCCTTAATGCCGTGCAGGTGGAGGAAGTCTACTGGCTCGTGAAAGAGAAAGGCTATACAAACATATGTCGAGCCAAGGACAATCGGCAGCTTGTTGCCTTTATCGAGGAAGGGGATCAGATGGGTTATCTTTGGAAAGAAGGTTTTTTTGAAGGGGCAGGACCAGAATAATGGAACTAGTTTTCTTTTTGGAGGAGCCCTCAGCCAAGGCAATGTTGCAAGGGATAATACCTCGCCTCTTACCAGGCATCGAAACTCGCTATATCGTTTTTGAAGGGAAGCAGGATTTAGAAAAGCGCCTGCCGATACGTTTACGAGCATGGCAAAACCCAGAGTCATGCTTCCTGGTCATGCGTGATCAGGACTCAGGCGACTGCCTGCAAATCAAGCAGCGTCTAGTGACGCTATGCAGCGAGGCAGGCCACCCTGATGCCATCGTTCGCATTGCCTGCCATGAGCTTGAAAGCTTTTATCTTGGAGACCTCAAGGCGGTTGCACAAGCCCTTGGGCCTGCCAGCTTGGCAAAGCAGCAAACGAAAGCCAAATACCGCACCCCTGACCGTCTGAATAACGCAGCCCAAGAGTTGAAGCGCATTGCTCCAAAGTACCAAAAGCTATCAGGCTCTCGTGCGTTAGGCTTAGCGATAGCACTGGAGGGGAATCACTCACAAAGTTACAACCAGCTATTGGCAGGTATTAAAAAGGCATGCGGCATTCGGTAGTCAACACTACCAAAACACGGCTGTTTATTCCGCCACCACCGCAGCGCCATAAATGCGCTGGTACTCCTCCGGCAAGCGTTTGGGGCGACCGCTGGAAAGCGCGACACAGGCAAACCGCGTGCGCGCCTTCAGCAGCGTCTTGCCGTCTGCTGGCCGTATCAGTTGAAAGCGGCGCGTCAGGCTGAAGCGGCCGTCGCAGTCGACGATCCAGGTGGCCAGGCAGAGCGTGTCGTCCTGAAAAGCAGGGGCGAGGTAGTCCAGCTCGTGGCGGTGGACCACCATCGCCCGGTCCAGCGCCCGATAGCGTTCCAGCGACAGCCCCAACGCCTCGGAGTGGGCCCAACTGATCTGCTCTACCCAGCGCAGGTACTCGCTGTTATTGACGTGCCGGTAAGCGTCGATGGCTTCCGGCGCGACCTGCAGCGTGAGTACGAACGGCTCTGGCAATGCCCACTCCATGTGGCCACCTCCTTTCCTATGATGACGGCGCTCGACAGCGGGCGATGCTCAGTCGCGGAAGACCCGCACGCCCAGCGCTTTCAAATAAGCAGTTTCGGGAATCGCCGGGTGCACGGGGTGATCCGGCCCCTGATGGCCCTGGAAAATCACCTGGCCATGGCGGTCCTGATGGCGCACGGCACCGCGCACCACATCCACCAGCCGCTCGTGGGCCAGATGCATGGAGCAGGACGCCGACAGCAGCAGGCCATCGCGCCCCAGCAGACGCATCGCCTCGCGGTTGAGTCGTGCATAGGCGCGCTCACCGTTGGGGATGTCCTTGCGCTTCTTGATGAACGCAGGCGGGTCGAGAATCACCACGTCGAACTGCTCGCCGTCGGCTTTCAATGCGGCCAGCGCTTCGAAGGCGTCGCCTTCACCCACGGCTACCTGCTCCTGCACGCCGTTCAGCTCGGCATTGCGCGCCACGTGCTGCAGGGCAGCGCCGGAGGCATCCACACACAGCACTTCGGAGGCGCCGCTGGCAGCAGCCTGAACGCCCCAGCCACCCACATAGCTGAAGACGTCCAGCACGCGCTTTCCAGCAACCTGACTGTTCAACCAGGCCCGGTTGACGCGGTGGTCGAAGAACCAGCCGGTCTTCTGGCCGTTGAGTACCGGCACCGCAAAGGTCACGCCGTTTTCCACCAGCAGCACTTCGTCGGGCAGGGTGCCCTTGACCACTTCCACGTGGGCTTCCAGACCTTCCTGGCGGCGGCCCCCGGTATCGTTACGGAATACGATGACCTCAGGCTTGATGACCTTTTCCAGCGCATCGACGATCTCGTCGGCCAAGGCCTGCATGCCGGCGGTATTGAGCTGCACGACCAGCACATCGCCAAAACGGTCGATGATCAGTCCTGGCAGCAGGTCGCCCTCGCCATGGATCAGACGGTAAAAGGGCTGATCGAACAGACGCTGGCGCAGCGCCAGCGCCTGATTGAAACGGTGCACGAACAGCGAGCGGTCCAGGCGCATTTCCGGGTCGCGGGACATGATACGCGCACAGATCAACGAGTGCGGGTTCACGTAGGCCACGCCCAGGGTCTTGCCGTTGGAGGCCTCTACCAAGGCAGGCTCGCCCGCCTCGAAGGTCTTCAGCGGCGTTTCCTTGATATCGACTTCGTTGGAGTAGATCCACAGATGGCCAGCCTTCAAGCGGCGATCGGCATTTTTATTCAGGCGCAGGCGTTGAGTCACAACATTCTCCAGATAAACAAAACAGTTAGCCGCCCTGGGCGGCGCTCAGCGCTGGCAACCGGGGCAGAATACGCTGGCCCGCTGCCCCAGGGTAATGCGCTTGAGTTCACTGCCACAGCGCAGGCAAGGCTGGCCATGGCGACCGTAGACACTCAATTGCTGGGCAAAGTAGCCCGGCTCCCCCTGGCCACTGACGAAATCGCGCAGCGTGGTGCCGCCCTGGGTAATGGCCGCCGCCAATACTTCCTTGACCGCCTGGGCCAGCGCTTCGTAGCGCGCCAGTGAAATACGTCCGGCGGCCCGGCGCGGGTCGATGCCCGCCATGAACAGCGCCTCGGCGGCATAGATGTTGCCCGCCCCCACGACCACGCGGTTATCCATCAGGAAAGGCTTCACGGCGACGCGCTTGCCGCGCGACAGTGCGTGGAGCCAACGGCCCGTGAAGGCATCGTCGAGGGGTTCCGGGCCCAGGTGCGCCAGCCGCGTATCGCACTGTGCATCGGCGTGCTGCCAATCGACGAAGCCAAAGCGGCGCGGGTCGTGATAGCGCAATATATGACCGCTGGCGGTGACGATATCCACATGGTCATGCTTTTTGGGCAGATCCCCCAGCCGGGCAATCCGCAAGCTACCCGACATGCCCAGGTGCCACAGCAGCGTGGCGTGGCCGGTAGGCGTGGCCAGCGGAATCTGCAGGTATTTGGCGCGCCGGGCAAGCTCACCCACGCGCGCCCCGACCAGCCGCTCGGCCAGATCATCCGGCACGGGAACGCGCAGGCGCGGCTGGCGTACCAGCACTTCGGTAATCGCCTGCCCTTCCAGGTAAGGCGCGATACCACGCCGCGTGGTTTCCACTTCAGGCAATTCGGGCATGATGAAAGCCTATGATGACAGCACAGTGACAGCGATGCTAACACGCGAAACGCGAACGTTAGACATGCAAAAACCCGGCTTGGGGCCGGGTTTTTCAACAGGCGCTCGCCTGCGGTGAAAGCCGATCATTGTAACCAAAGTTACTTGATCTTGGCTTCCTTGTAGATGACGTGCTTACGGACGACCGGGTCGTATTTCTTGAATTCGAACTTATCCGGGGTGTTCCGCTTGTTCTTGTCAGTGGTGTAGAAGTGGCCAGTACCGGCACTAGACACCAGCTTGATCTTATCACGCATGGTTTAACTCTCCCAAAAATGCTGAGCCAGAAACTGGCTTAGATAGCGTCGCCGCGTTTGCGGATGTCGGCCAGAACCGAGTCGATACCTTTCTTGTCGATGATGCGCATGCCTTTAGAGGAAACGCGCAGCTTGACGAAGCGGTTTTCAGACTCCACCCAGAAGCGATGGGTGTGCAGGTTCGGCAAGAAACGACGACGAGTCTTGCGCTGGGAGTGAGAAACGTTATTACCAGTTACCGGACGCTTGCCGGTAACCTGACATACTTTGGACATGAGAGCCTCCAACCGCTTGGCGAGTTGTTCAAAACTGTCGGGCAAACCGGAGCAGGGAGGGAGTCGACGCAGTTAACCGCCTAGCTGTACCCAAATCCGTTATTCAACCCAAGTTCAAAGGTGGCACTTTATACCAGAGCACCCGACCACCGGCAAGCGAAACCGCCCAAAAAGGCCAAAAAAGCACGTTTTTGGACAATTTTCGTCACGACAGCCGCAGCATCGAGCGGACCAGCCTGCCTTTTCGATACTGCCGGAGTGCGTGCGCATGACCTGCCCGCTAGAGCCAGCCGCGCTCGGCAAAGGACACCACGTCTCCGTCTCCCACCACAAAATGATCCAGCACTCGCACGTCAAAGAGAGCAAGGGCATCTTTCAAGCGTTCGGTGATACGTCGATCAGCGTCGCTGGGCTCAGCCACACCCGAAGGGTGATTGTGGGCCAGGATGACAGCGCCAGCGTGGAGTTCCAACGCACGCTTGGCAACTTCGCGGGGGTAAACGGATGCGCTGTCTAGGGTACCGCGAAACAGGGATTCATAGCGAATGATTCGGTGCTGAGTATCCAAAAAAAGTACCGCAAACTCCTCATGCCCCAGGTGGCGCAGCTGCGAACTCAGGTAGTGGCGCACAAGAGCAGGTGAAGTCAACGCATTGCCGCGCGCCAGTTGACTGGCCAAATGCCGTCGTGACAGCTCCAGGGTGGCCTGCAGCTGGGCAAACTTGGCATCGCCCAACCCACGAGCGGTGCAAAACTGCTCTCTGTCTGCCTCCAGCAGCTGTCGCAACCCGCCAAAGCTCGCCAGCAGGTCACGCGCCAGGTCCACTGCCGAACGCCCCTGAACCCCCACCCGCAGAAAGATCGCCAGCAGTTCGGCATCCGATAACGACTGCGCCCCCATGGTCAGCAGTTTTTCACGGGGTCGCTCACCTTCTGGCCAATGATTGATACCCATCCATGCCCCCCAGCCTATGCCCCAGGCGTGTGGCTCACGCCCTCGCCTTCACCATTCCTCACTATACCTGGCGTTATAACACGTCCACCGAGCATGCCAAAATAAACCGCCAAATGGTATGGTAAGCCTCCTTACGACCGTCATACGGAATCGCCGACCATGGCATCACTCTCGCAAGCGTCCGAGTCCCCACGACCACTATCAGAACCATCGCCGACCGCCCTGCTCGCAGGTAAGCGCGTGCTGCTGGGCGTCAGCGCCGGTATTGCCGCGTATAAAAGCGCGCTGATCGTGAGACTGCTGAAGCAGGCAGGCTGTGAGGTGCGCGTGGTGATGACCGAGGGTGCTCAAGCCTTCATCACCCCCCTGACGCTGCAGGCTCTCTCTGGCGAGCCCGTGCGCACCTCGCTGCTGGACCCCGAGGCAGAAGCCGGGATGGGGCACATTGAACTGGCCCGCTGGGCCGATGCCCTGCTGGTGGCCCCGGCCACGGCCGATGTGATGGCGCGCCTGGCGCACGGCATGGCCGACGACCTGCTGACCACTCTGTGCCTTGCTTCGGAAGCGCCACGGCTGATGGCCCCCGCCATGAACCAGGCCATGTGGCGCCATCCCGCCACGCAGCGTAACCAGGCACAGCTGGCCGCCGACGGCTGGCAGTTGATCGGCCCTGCCGCTGGCGAGCAGGCCTGTGGCGACGTTGGCCCAGGGCGAATGAGCGAACCCGAGGATATCTTCGCAGCCCTTCAACAGCACTTCGCCAAAGCAGCCAAGGTTGCGTCGCCCGCCCAGGGCGCAACGCGCCCTCACGTGGTGATCACCGCGGGCCCCACCCGTGAAGCCCTGGACCCGGTGCGCTACCTGTCCAACCACAGCTCGGGCAAGATGGGCTTCGCTCTGGCCTCCGCCGCC
>NZ_LFGT01000008.1:227996-237116 GCF_002078115.1 Halomonas sp. BC2
AAGAAAACCGACGATCAGGACACGCTGACCCTGACGCTGGTGAAAAACCCGGACATCATTGCCGACGTGGCGGCCTTGCCCAACAGGCAACGCCCCTTCGTGGTCGGCTTTGCCGCCGAAACCCAGGAGGTCGAGCGCTACGCCCGCCACAAGCTCGACCGCAAGGGCCTGGACATGGTCGTGGCCAACGACGTGGCCCAGCAAGGGCTGGGCTTTGGCAGCGACGACAACGCCGCCCTGCTGCTCTGGCGTACGCCTGACGGCACGCAGCAACACAGCGCGCCGCCCCAACCCAAGACCGCGCTGGCCACCCTGATCGTGCAGCAGGCGCTCTCCCTGCTGCCTCACACTTCTCACGGAGCTTCCTCATGAACCGCCCTCGCCTGCAGTGCAAGGTATTGGACGAGCGCTTGCGCGACTATCTGCCCTCTTACGCCACCGCTGGCTCGGCGGGCATGGACCTGCGCGCCCTGCTGGACGAACCGCTGACGCTGGCGCCAGGCGAATGCCAGCTGGTGCGCACCGGCCTGGCCATCTATATCGAAGACCCCAACCTTGCCGGCATGATCCTGCCGCGTTCGGGGCTGGGGCATAAGCACGGCATCGTGCTGGGCAACCTGGTGGGGCTGATCGACTCCGACTACCAGGGCGAATTGATGGTCTCGGTATGGAACCGCGGGCAGGCCAGCTTCACGGTCACGCCGTTCGAGCGCCTGGCACAATACGTGCTGGTGCCGGTGGTGCAGGCCGAACTGACCCTCGTCGACAGCTTCACCGATTCCACCCGTGGCAGTGGCGGCTTTGGCAGCACTGGCCGCCAGTAAGCACTCACTAGCGCGCTCTTTCAGGGATTGACCATGACCGTACCCGCTTCGATTTTTCGCGCCTACGATATTCGCGGCATCGTGGATGACACTCTCAGCGAAGCCACCGCCGAGCTGATTGGCCGGGCAGTGGGCTCGGAAGCCGCCGCCCGCGGTGAACACACCATGATCGTCGCACGGGACGGCAGAGTCTCGGGGCCACGCCTGCAGGCGGCGCTCATCAAAGGGCTCCAGGCCGCCGGGCGCGATGTGATCGACCTTGGCATGGTGCCTACGCCAGTGCTCTACTTTGCCACACACACCCTGCCCGAGAGCTGCTCCGGGGTAATGCTGACCGGCAGCCACAACCCGCCCGACTACAACGGCTTCAAAATCGTGCTGGCCGGAGAAACCCTGGCCAGCGACGCGATTACCGCCCTGTACGAGCGCATTCAGTCAGGCGACTTCACCGAGGGCCATGGCCGTGTGCGCGCCCACGACCTGCGGGCCACGTATCTGGCGCGTATTCTCGAGGATGTGCAGCTCGCAAGGCCGCTCAGTGCGGTGGTGGATTGCGGCAACGGCGTGGCGGGCGAGCTTGGCCCTCAGCTGGTCGAACGGTTGGGGGTGGCCACCACGGCGCTGTTCGCCGAGATCGATGGCCGCTTCCCCAACCACCACCCCGACCCCGGCAAACCGGAGAACCTGCAGGATCTGATGCGCAAGGTGCAGCAGGTAGGCGCAGACATCGGCCTGGCCTTCGACGGCGACGGCGACCGCCTGGGCGTGGTCACGCCGCGCGGGCGAATGATCTTTCCCGACCACCTGATGATGCTGTTCGCCACCGACATGCTCTCCCGCAACCCTGGTGCCAAAGTGGTGTTCGACATCAAGTGTACCGGGCACCTGGCACGGGTGGTGAGCGAGGCTGGCGGCGAGCCGGAGATGTGGCGCACCGGCCACTCGCTCATCAAGGCGCGCATGAAGGAAACCGGCGCCTTGCTGGGGGGCGAGATGAGCGGTCACATCTTCTTCAAGGAACGCTGGTACGGTTTCGATGACGGCCTGTATGCCGCCGCCCGGCTACTGGAAATACTGGCCCGCTACCCAGGCGATGCGGATGCCTTCTTCGACCAATTTCCCCAGGCAGTGAGCACGCCCGAAATCAACATCACCGTGGCGGATGCCGACAAATTTGCCATGGTCGAGACGCTTGCCAGAGAGGGCGACTTCGGCGAAGGTATCAAAACCACGCTGGATGGTATTCGCGTTGACTACCCCGACGGCTGGGGGTTGTGCCGAGCGTCCAACACGACGCCCGCGCTGGTGCTGCGCTTCGAGGGGGAAGACAGCGCGGCCCTGGAACGGATACGCGAGCGCTTCGCACGCGCCCTGCAAGGTGTTTCACCTACGTTGACGATCCCGGATACCCCCATCACATGATCATGCCACGGAGCGCCCACCACCCGCGCGACGATGAAGCAGACATTAAAAGCAGATATTACTAGAGCAAAGGGACAATCTCATGAGTTCAGCTAGCCGCGACCCCCAGGTCGTAGTGGAGGTGCTATCCGAAGCCCTTCCCTACATTCAGCAGTTTTCCGGCAAGACCGTGGTCGTGAAGTACGGCGGCAACGCCATGACCGAAGATACGCTGATCGACTCCTTTGCTCGTAACATCGTGCTGATGAAAGAAGTCGGCATCAACCCCGTGGTGGTGCACGGCGGCGGCCCGCAAATTGGCAGCCTGCTGGAAAAGCTCAATATCGAATCGCGCTTCGTCAACGGCATGCGGGTCACCGACTCGCAAACCATGGACGTGGTGGAAATGGTGCTGGGCGGCCTGGTCAACAAGAGCATCGTCAACCTGATCAACCAGAGCGGCGGCAAAGCAATTGGCCTGACCGGCAAGGATGGCGCCCAGATTCGTGCCCGCCAGTTGAAGGTGGAGCATCAAAGCCCGGAAATGACCGCCCCGGAGATCATCGACATCGGCCACGTGGGGGAAGTGGAAGCGATCTCCACCGACCTGATCGAGATGCTCGCGGCCCGCGACTTCATTCCGGTCATCGCCCCTATCGGCGTGGACGCCCAAGGCAACAGCTACAACATCAACGCCGACCTGGTGGCCGGTAAGCTGGCGGAAGCGCTGAACGCCGAAAAGCTGATGCTGCTGACCAACGTGGCGGGCCTGATGAACAGCGAAGGCCAGGTCATGACCGGCCTGACCACGGCCCAGGTAGATGCCCTGATTGCCGATGGCACCATCTACGGCGGCATGCTGCCGAAGATTCGCTGCGCCCTGGACGCCGTCAAGGGGGGCGTTAACAGCGCCCACATCATCGATGGCCGGGTGCCGCATGCCGTGCTGCTGGAAATCTTCACCAACGCTGGGGTAGGCACCCTGATCACCAACGCAGGCTAACTGCGACGGAGGGCAAGAGTCATGAGTAACGACCGCAAGCCTCGCCGTCGCGAGCAAATCCTGCAGGCCCTGGCCATCATGCTGGAAGAGGACAGCGGCAAGCGGATCACCACCGCCGCCCTGGCCCGCCAGGTGGGGGTTTCCGAAGCGGCGCTGTACCGCCACTTCCCCAGTAAGGCGCGCATGTTCGAAGGCTTGATCGACTTCATCGAAGAGAGCATTTTCGCGCGCATCACCCGGATACTGGAAGACATCCCCGACGCCACCACCCGCTGCAGCACGATACTCTCACTGCTGCTGGGCTTTGCCGAAAAAAACCCCGGCCTGGCCCGAGTACTGGGCGGCGACGCACTCACCGGCGAAACAGCACGCCTGCGCCTGCGCGTTCACCAGCTGTTCGAACGCCTGGAAACCCAGCTGAAACAAATCCTCCGCGAAGCCGAGCTGCGTGAAGGGCTGCGCCCCAGCATTCCCGCCTCCGCCGCTGCCAACCTGCTGATCGCGCAAGCCGAAGGGCGCATCGCCCAGTACGTGCGCAGCGACTTCAAACGGCTGCCCACCGAGTACTGGGAAGACCAGTGGGCGCTACTTTCCAGCCAACTGCTACAACCCAGCCCACAGCTCGCCTGACTACGGGCGCACTGCATACACGTACAGCCTACGCATACAACGCACACGCCCCCGGTGGCAGCCATGGCGGGGCGTTTGTTGATGATGGCTGCCAGGCCATACCCCTAGTGCTTTACAATGGGGCCGAACGTTGGACAGCACGCCAGGACATCTACGACATGGTGTACCCGGAACCACCCTCGTTTCTGCAGGTCTATCAGCCACACCTTCGCTACTACCTCATCGATGAAGGGCGCTACACTGATGAAGAGCTTGCCCTGCGCCCAACACCGCTAAGTGGGGTATTCGGCATCGAAAAAGCCTCAACCGACATGAAAGGTTTACAGCAAGCGGTGGACCGAATTGTCACGATCATACAAGCCGCCCCGGACAAAGAGCGGATCGACAAGATCGTTACCCGCTGGCTAAAGCGCTATTTGCAAAGGTTAGGCGCCAATGCAAACCTGGACCAGCTCAATAGTTTAGTGGAGGACAAAACCATGCTAGCAGAAAATCTTGCAAACTGGGCCCAGGAAGAACGCCAGGCCGGGCGTTTAGAGGGACGCCAGGAAGGACGCCAGGAAGGCATCGTCACCACAGCCCGCAATTTGTTAACGCTTGGTGCGCTGAGTGACGACCAAATTGCTGTCGCTACTGGGCTAACGGTGGAGGAGATCGCCAAGCTGCGTAACGAAAGCACGCACTGAGCTTACAACTCCCCACACGCCCGAGCAGGACAGCCACATCGGCCCCTAATCTATGTGGCATTTAAAGTATGCCCAGCATTAGCTGATGGCTGCCAAGCCCAATCCAGAGCGCCACACGATGCGGTGTATTACACCCTCGCTTGCCCTTGAATCACCGCCTCGAACCCAGCGGGGGTAATCGGTTGCTTCTCGGCATCCAACGCCGTGCCCCCCAACTTGGCCAGCTTTTTGGAAAGCGACACCAGTTTGGCCAACTGCAGCTTGCTGGGAGCCAGCATGCGCTGGGTCTTGGCAATCTTGATGCTGACGCCCTTCACCGGCGGATGACTGGCCTGGGATTCGGTCAAGGGTGGCAACTGGCCCGACCCCAGCGCATTTTCGATCAGAATCGGCGTGCGAGAAGAATCCCCCGCCACGGCAAAGGTCTTGGTGCGCTGTTCATACACCGCACCTGCCGAACTCAATACCGCACTCAAGCGGTCGTTCAGCGCAGGCGACGGCTCGTCGAACAGCACTTTTACTTCCCAAACCGCATTTTCCGCATTCAATAAGGCCGGTGCTTCTGGGGCCACGACAGGCGGCGGCGCACCACCCAACGCCCCTGCCGGCACCTCGTTGGCCCGCCGCACCAGCAACATGTACCCTGCCACACACCCGCAAGTCACGCTCAACCAAAGCGCACTAATCGCCACTACCAACACCAACGTTTGGGTATCCATCGCCCTGTTCTCGTTTTGTTAGCCAAGCACCAAACTGCTTACCAGAAAAGACCATAGTTCATGGCAGGCGGTTTGCAAGCTAACATTTGGTCTAGGGAGAGGCGTTTATGTCAAGGAAAGAGCAGCACCAGAACGCGGTGGCTCATTGAGGCCTTCTTCTACCTTCAACATGGCCAGCGTATGGGCACGCTGCTGCTTGACGGCGGTATCCAGAATATCCAGCAGCGCCTGGTAATCTTTCGGCTGTGCTTCCTCCAGGCCGTGCTTTTCGACGTTTGCCAGCGTTTGGCGAGTATCATGTATCAGTGCTTCCAGGGCCAGAATCACTCGCTCGCGCTCGTCCGCCGTCATCACGTATTAATCCCCTTTCTGCAGCTGCTGCACCCGCTCATATAACTGCTTGGCGCTGGCAATGGCCGTGGCTTCGTAAGCATCCAGGGTCAATAGCTGGTCGTTGGCTGGGTCCTGCATTGCAGCCTCCAGCACTGCCTGATAGCGTTTCAGCAAATGTGCCAGATTCAAGCGAATCATGGTGAGCTCAAGCTGAAACTCCGCTTGTAGACGAGTCATTCGCTCAATGCCCATAGGCACGCCCTCGCGAGCGCTAGCGGACCCGATGGTCAGCTCGACGCGTTTTTCAACGGCGTTCAATTTGGGGATCAGTTCATTGACCACGTACAGCGCAGAAATGGTAGTGGAATTTGATTTCACAAGGCTCCCAAAGCGGTGCTCGAATAAAAATAGAGCACCATTTTATCACGCACTTAGCTTGGTCTAAGGCTGAATTAACCCCCGGTAGAGCGGGTATATTCCCAGCGTACTTTTGGTGTTAGCGCGCTACTTGCAAGGAAGCGCCCCCAGCTTGCCCCACTCCGGCGCGCACATGGTCACAGATGATGATCGACGCTATCGCTCGCCTCGGTCGAGAAGTGAAGATTGTGATTGGCCCCTCACGCTACCGCTCATCTCCCGGCCATGTCGAGCTTGAAATGGCCTGAGGGCATAACGCAGGAGCTGCTTGGGGCGACTCAGTGCCCAGGCTGCGCCGTGCAGCTCCTTCGTCTCATCGAGGCTTAATGCTTTGGCTCGTGGCGCAAGGCAGCGACTTCGGCCACGTCCAAATTAGTTGCTTCAGCAATTTGCGCATCGCTAAGCACGCTAAGCTTGATCAGGTTACGTGCTGTTGCGCGCCTACCCAAGTAAGTGCCGATATAGCAACTTGCTATTGATAGCAGATTGCTATATAGTGAGCGAAGCGAAGGTAGGGAAGGTCAGCATGCACATCATCACGCAGAAGCGCATATGGGAAGCCATGGAGAAGTGGCCACAAGCTGCCACAGCGCTTGAAGCGTGGTACCGCATCATGAAGGCCAGCGAGCCGAAGGATTTCGCTGCCATGAAAGGGATCTTCCCAGCAACGGACAAGGTGGGCAGCCACCACGTATTCGATATCGGTGGCAACAAGATCCGACTGATCGCTGTCGTCCACTATCGCGCCAGGCGCGTTTTCATCCGCGACATCCTTGATCACAATGAGTACGACAAGGGCAAGTGGAAGGAGTGAACATGAACGCTATCCTCGACCAAGCTGCCACTCACTGGCGCTACATCTCTCCACTGCTCGCTACACCCGAGACAGAGAATGAGTATGATGCCAAGGTAGAAGCCCTGGATGAACTGCTCGACCTCATCGGTGACGACGAGGACCACCCGCTGGCCAGCCTTGCCTCTCTCCTCGGCGATCTCATCGAAGCGTATGACGAAGAGCATCGACCCCTGCCACAGGCGTCAGGCGCTGAGGTACTGCGATACCTCATGCAGGAGCATGGCGTGACGCAGCGTGATCTGCCAGAAGTGGGAGCGCAGCCCGTAGTGTCAGCAATCTTGTCTGGTAAGCGCACCCTGAACTGGCGGCAGGTATGCGAACTGTCCGACCGCTTCAGCGTGCCTGCCGATGCTTTCAAGGGATCTCGCGCCTGATCGCTGTATGCCTCTCTCGGCATGCTGCCTCATCACTGCGCTTATCGGGTCGGAGGGGAGCTAGTCCCCGTCCGCCCACACCACCTGGCATACGGATCCGTACCACGGCGGTTGGTCAAGTGTTGGCAAACCGCTCCATATAAAAGCGCACACCACGGAAGCCTCGCTTGTGCCACCAGCGGTTATTCATCGCGAACCGCGTATGATGGAGTTGGGCCAGAAACCACCAGCGCTTGTGCTGACAGTATCCTTTCGCCTCATCCACAGGGAGCCCGAGTTCGATCATTTTCCTCACTCGGGTTCTCGGTTTAAACCACTGTTTCATCAGGCACATGCGTAGTCGGCTTCGTATCCAGCTGTCGATATCAGCAAATAAGCGGCGTGTCTCTGCCAACCGAAAGTAGCTTGTCCAGCCTCGAATATATCGATCGAGACGGGCAAGCTTCACCTCAATGGCTTCGCGATCATGCCCGCGGGTCAGTTGCCTGATCCGTTTCTTGAAGCGTTTGATCGTCTCATTACTGCAGCGGATGCGCGGATTAGCCTTTCCAACAAAGCTGTACCCGAGAAAATTGCTGCGTGAGACAGAGACGACGCGGCTCTTCTCCCGATTTACCGGGAGTTTGAGTCGTGTTTCGAGAAAGGCGGTCACGTTGTCCTTGACTCGGTGGCCCGCTCGACGGCTTTGGACGTAGATCTGGCAGTCATCGGCATATCGGCAGAACCGGTGGCCTCTGGCATCCAGTTTCTTGTCCAGATCGTCAAGTAGGATATTACTAAGCAACGGACTCAAGGGCGATCCTTGCGGTGTGCCTTTCTCTCGCTGACTAACGAACCCCCCCATCATCATTCCGGCCTGAAGGTAGCGACGGATCACACCAAGCAAACGCTTGTCGTGAATACGTTTTGCTAGCCTGGCCATCAAAAGATCGTGGTTGACCTGGTCAAAGAATTTCTCCAAATCAATATCGACCACTATCGTGTAACCCTGTTTGGCGTAGTCATGAGCCTGCTCAATTGCTTGCCAGGCATTACGGCCTGGTCTGAAGCCAAAGCTTGAGTCAGAGAAATCCTTCTCGTAGTGAGGGCTGAGCACTTGATGGATGGCTTGCTGGATTAAGCGGTCTAACACGTTAGGGATGCCCAGCATACGGTGCTTGCCATTACCCTTCGGAATGTAGACCGTTCTCACCGAACCTGGCTGATAAGCGCCTGATTGAAGGGTTTCCTTGACCCCCGGCCACGCCTCCTTCAAATAGGATTCGGTGTCCTCAATGGTGCGTGCATCGGGGCCAGCGGCCCCTTTATTGCGCTGCACCCGGTTCCATGCCGCCGCCATATTGGCACTTTCAAGCACATCGTCCATGGAGACCGGGTAGCAGGGTTCGCAAGGGTTCCGGCCCGTAACCGGTCTGCCGCTGCTACTAAACTGCGGTCGGTTGTCATCGCGTTGGTCAGAGATCACGGAGAAACCCTTTCACTTGCCTTTGGCCCTTCGGTGGAATGTGGCCACCTACTATGGCCGCTGCTGACTTCCCTCACAGCCTTGCCGCCCCTCCCGCTGTGCGGTTGGCTTGGCTCTAGCGGTTGCAAGGGACCTCCCGGGGTAAGACGCACATCTTTCTCGCCAGGTAGCCGCCTCATATACGTACTGCGCTGCCGTGTTGGGATGAGCTTCGTGTTGTTCAGCACACTTACTCCACGCAGCCCGCCTCGTATGAGATTCGTGTTCCTCGGCTCAGCGATTTGCCGCAGGCTTCCTCCAGATTCCACCTTGCGATGGACACCCTTGCCATATTGGCTAACAGCTACTCCCAACGTCACTGCTCGGGACTTTCACCCTATAGATGTGCGCCATGCCCGGCGCACTGACGTCC
>NZ_LFGT01000008.1:238156-240573 GCF_002078115.1 Halomonas sp. BC2
CTGGGAGGGATCAAATACGCAACGTGGCGGCAGCAATCTTTGGGGGCTGGAACACAACCACGGCGAGCAAGACATGCTGGCGGTGCTTGGAACGTTAGTTAAGTGACTCAACGCGAGTAAACGGGTCTAAGACGAGCGTTTGTGGTGGAATGCAACCACGAAGCCATCTCATGCCCTGCACAGTAGCCTACGGCCCAGCGGTTGACACCTGAAAACAACCCTACTATATTAATAGTGATGACAAAGGAGCGTGTTTATGGAGGATCCAGGGTTAGATGCTTTATTAGCCCTAAACGATATTCAGTACGGTATTCACGGTGATTTTTGGGTCAAATTTGAAGTACGGCGAGTTACCCCAACACCCAATATTCCCCATGGAATCAAATACAGCCTGACGCTGCACCATAAAAGCGGAACACGGCTACTTGGTTATGACAACGCCCATGCACCAAACATTAAACGCAGAAAATTTGCGGGACGACGCGATGAATGGGATCACCGCCACTACCGTAGCGTCGTTAGTGATTACTTCTTTGATTCTGCCGCTCAGTTAATCGAAGATTTTTGGAAACAGGTCGATGAAATACTTCGAGAGGAAGGGATATGACCACTGTCAAAATTGGTATCATGAACCGTGATGAATTCCGCCAGCGCACCATCTCGATTGCCAAAGGCCTCTATCAACCTACTGCTGAAGAGCCCAAGATATGGTTCGATAGCGTCGAGTCCATGTCTCGTCTGTTGAATACAAAAAACCTTGAGCTACTTAAAACGATTCGCCAATGCAAGCCACAATCCTTGGGAGAGCTTGCTGAAATCACAGGGCGTCGTAAAGAGAGCCTGAGCCGCACCATTAAAAAGATGGGTGACTATGGCTTGGTAGAAATCAAAGAAGGTCCTCGGCATGCTAAAACGCCTGTTGTGACGGCTGACAGGTTTGAAGTCACGCTAATGTAAGGTGTTCCTGCATGGCAGCCTGCATATGCCGTTGCGAGGAGTGCAACGACGAAACCATCTTGTGCCAGAAGCAATTTCATACCAGCAGCATCACCATTACATGCTCACGCTGCTGCTTCACGGCATCGTCCAGAATATCCAGCAGCTTGTCGTAATCCTCCGGCATTTCATCATCCATGCCGGTTGTTTCAAAGCAGGTGAGCGTGGCTTGGGTGTCGTCGATAAGAGCTTGATGCTCCAGTCAGTCAAGAAACCTTGCGAGAAGCAGAAGAGCGTGTACAGGAAGCCGAGCAACGCGCTCAAGCGTAATACCGCCCGCAAGTTAATTGCCCGTATCGAAATGGACGATCAGCTGATCGCTGAGATCACAGAATTACCGGTTGAAGAAGTGCGTGCTGAAACGCAGCATTGATCCTCTTGTCGTTGTGAGGAATACAGCAACGCAGCAATCTCAAACCAACAGCAGTGCCTTGGTATGCTCACGCTGTTGTTTAATCGCCTCATCCAAAATCGTCAGCAGCTTGTAGTAATCCGCTGGCATCTGCTCATCCATACCAGTTGCTTCAAAGCGGATTAACGTTTGTTGCGTTTAGTCGATAAGTGCTTGAAGCTCGTTAATACCACGTTGTTGGTCGTCATCGTTCATACTGCTCCGCTTATTTTTTAAAAACAACAAGGGTGTTATAGTCACGGCTAAGAGTTAATGAAAATACACGCCCATCACCTACTCCCCAGCACTCATTAGTTATTTCGACAGGTCTCATCCCTTTACGAGTTTCCTCAACCATCCAGCCAGGAATATAGTATCTGGTATCGCAGACCCTATCAAAAACTTGAATCTTAATCTTCCCTCTCACACGAGTACCAAGAACCTTGAAGGCCATCATATACATTTAAAACACCTCAAAAAACTCTATCAGCACTATTGTCTACCTAAAAACTGCCAAACATAAACACCAGTCGAAAAGAATTTCCCATCTACCTCTTTAATATGAATAATTGGGAATTTTTAGCTTGCAAAAATTCCCAATTATTACACACCATAATACTTTAGCAACTCATCAAGCTCACTAAAATCTTTAACTTCTGACATTTTCTGTATCGGAAGAGAATAAACATCACTCATAACCAAACGGCGAACAATTTCTTTAGACACAAGATAACCAGGAATGAAACCAAGAGCCTCACCAGCATTTTCTACATTTTCACCCGAGAAAAGAATGTCATTAACACCATACCCAGCAACATCAAAAGATACTTTTAAATAAACGCCATCAATCCAGTGTGTTAAATAACTATAACTTACATTACTCATAAAAACTCCCCTACTCATCTTCCTCTACTGGCGCAGCACTGCAGTCAGGAAGCTGATTGTAATCCGGCAAAATTTCTTTTTGGATGTAATCGTCGACGTCTATATCCATTATCATCCCATTGCCATAATCAACCCTTACATTATT
>NZ_LFGT01000009.1:0-1267 GCF_002078115.1 Halomonas sp. BC2
GCCGTTGGGGTGCTGGTGGGCTACTTCCACGTAGCTGGAGCCCAGTATGTGCCCTGCCCGCTTGAGCTTCACTCGGGTGGTGATGCCGCCTGCTTCGGTTTTTTCAAACACAGTGTGCCATTTACCGTAGGGCACGCTGATGATCTGGCTTTCCAACTGCTGCTGGAAACGTTCGATGAGCTGGGCGTTGCGGGTGAAGCCGATTTTTAGCGCGTCTTCAATCACCAGGGGTAATAGCTTGGCCGAGGGGATGGAGCAGATGATTGGCCCTTTGAACCCGGCAGCCAGTAGGTAAGGCAAGCGGCCTACGTGGTCAATGTGTACGTGGGTGATGACCAGCGCTTTGACGGTGCTGATGTCGAATTCGATTTGTAGCTGTTGGAAAGCATCTTCTTTTGCGTCTTCGCCTTGGAATAGCCCGCAGTCGATCAGCAGTGAGTGATCGCTATCGAGGATGAGCTGGTGGCAACTTCCGGTGACGCCTGTGGCACCGCCGTGGTGTGTAATATTGAGCATTGAATTCCTTTTCGTGCTTTCTCTTACCGGTATGGCATTTTGGCGTTTGGTGGCGTGATCGGGGCGGCTAGCGCCGCCCTTCGCGGGTGCCTCTTTCGCTCGTTGCTCTCGCTCTTTCGTTACGCCGCGCTACGGGGTTCTTGCCACGCTTCTAAGTATGCTACGTATTCGTAGCGCGGTGTAAGCGGAGCGCACCCGCGAAGCACCCCGTTAGGGGTGCCGAATATGCCACTGGGGTTTGCTCAATTACCGTGGCTCGATCAGGGCGGCTGGCGCCGCCCTTCGCGGGTGCCTCTTTCGCTCGTTGCCTCGCTCTTTCGTTACGCCGCGCTACGGGGTGGCTCGCTTGACCATTACGTTGTGCATCGGGGTTGCACGCTTTCGAGGTTGGCGGTGTTCGTAGCGCGGTGTAAGCGGAGCGCACCCGCGAAGCACCCCGTGAGGGGTGCCGATGAGGCCAGTGAGCTTTGCTCGATCACTGTGGCTTGATCGGGGCGGCTGGCGCCGCCAACGCGGGTGCCTCTTTCGCTCGTGACCTCACTCTTTCGTTATGCCGCGAAACGGGGTTGGTGCCCATGCGTATCGTTGGCAGCGCCCCGTAGCGCGGTGTAAGCGGAGCGCACCCGCGAAGCACCCCGTTAGGGGTGCCGATGAAGCCAGTGAGGTTTGCTCAATCACCGTGGCTTGATCGGGGCGGCTGGCGCCGCCAACGCGGGTGCCTCTTTCGCTCGTGACCTCACTCTTTCGTTAT
>NZ_LFGT01000009.1:1287-3039 GCF_002078115.1 Halomonas sp. BC2
GAAAAGGAACGGGTCATCTTCAGCGGCGATCTAGGCGCTCCCTACGCACCGCTACTGCCCGCGCCGCAATCGCCCTACGGCTGCGAACAATTGGTACTCGAAAGCACCTACGGCGACCGCCAGCACCCTGACCGCCGCCAGCGCCGCGCCACGCTGAAACAGGCCATCGAGCAAGCGCTCACCAACGGCGGCACGGTCATGGTGCCCGCCTTCAGCATTGGCCGAACCCAAGAGCTGCTCTACGAGCTGGAAGGCATCATTCATGAAGCCGAGCGCAACGCCAAACGCGGCTTACCCAAAAGCCAGTGGCAAGCGCTAGAAATCATCGTCGACTCGCCGCTTGCTGCCCGCTTCACCCAGATATACCGCGAGCTGAAACCCTACTGGGACGACGAAGCTCAACGCCGCCTGCGCAGTGGCCGCCACCCGCTCAACTTCGCCAACCTCTACACCGTAGACAGCCACGAAGCCCACGAGCGAACGGTCAGCTACCTGGCCAGCACAGGCCGCCCAGCGGTGGTCATCGCCGCCAGCGGCATGTGCGCAGGCGGGCGCATCATGAACTACCTCAAAGCCATGCTGGGTGATGAACGCCACCAGGTACTGTTCGTCGGCTACCAGGGCGCAGGCACCCCAGGCCGCGCCATACAGCAATACGGCCCGCGTGGCGGCTGGGTCGAGATCGACAACCAGCGATACGATATCAAAGTAGGCGTCACCTCCATCAGCGGCTACTCCGCCCACGCCGACCAGAAAGGCCTGCTCAACTTCGTCAAACGCATGCGCCGCTGGCCCCGCACCCTCCACCTGGTGCATGGCGAACAAACCGCCCGCAGCGCACTCAAACGTGAGCTGGAAGCGATGTACGCTCGGAAAGGGAAAGAAGTGAAGGTTCATAATGGCTAATCAACAGGCCAAGTATGTTACGGAGATCGATCAGCTGCACATTTTGAGACAATGCAATGGATAGAGTGTATGCATTTCCAAAAGAAACCAAGCATTTTCATTGTTTCACGAGTGATGAAGATATAAAGCAGCATGCTGCCTATAGAGATGCCAAGTCAGGAGATGCAGAAGCTGCTTTACAACTTGTGGGTGATTTGGCTCTTGAGTTTCTGTTCTCTCTTGAAAATGAATTTCCTGAAGGAAGTATTTTTGTATCGCCCTACGCTCAAGAGGCTTCAGGTGATAATGCTTTACCTCTGATCCTCTCGCTGATGTGCGCAGAGGTGCTAGATGGTGTTAGTGAAACAGATATCGTTCAAATGCAAAAAGTGTTTCATACCGGGGCTGACCCTATGGAAAGACTCATTGCAAGACCCTCATTCGAGGGAGCTGTTCAGCATGGTGGTCGTTATATATTAGTAGATGACGTCACTAGTATGGGTAGCACGTTAGCTGAGCTGGCTAATTATTTGTTAATGAATGGTGGATACGTTATTGGGACGGTTCTGTTAGTAAATGCAGGTCGTTCGAAGGAGTTTCGAGCCTTAAAAAAACATACTCAGCTATTGGAGGAGCGTTTCTCTGATGAAATCAAAAATATCTTCGGAATACACATCTCAGCCCTCACCGCCAACGAATCAAGTTATCTCGTCGGCTTCAGAACCGCTGACGAGATCCGAAATCGATGCATTAAGGCAGAAAAAGAGACAGTTAAGCGCTTATTATCAAAAAATTATCCATATGCGGCTGGCAGCTAAGTAATGACTAACGGCTCATCATTTCCCGATGCCTGTTACCTATATGGAA
>NZ_LFGT01000009.1:3776-15179 GCF_002078115.1 Halomonas sp. BC2
CACCACCCCGTAGCGCGGCGTAACGAAAGAGCGAGAGCAACGAGCGAAAGAGGCACCCGCGAAGGGCGGCCCTAGCCGCCCCGATCAAGCCACAGTGATCGAGCAGGCCTCACCAGCACCCCTCACGGGCTGCTTCGCGGGTGCACCCCGCTTACACCGCGCTACGGAACATCGTCAACCCTGAAAGCATGCAATCACCTGCGGCGGCGGCCCTTCACGCCACGCAATGCTGAAACGCCACCAAACCGCATCGAAACACCATCGGCAACCACGACCAAATGATCGAAATCAAAAACCTCTACAAGCGCTACCACAACCACCACGGTAGCGACTGGGTGCTGAAAGACATCAACCTCACCATACCCAAAGGGGTAAGCGTTGGCTTGATTGGCCCCAACGGCGCAGGTAAATCGACCCTGCTGCGCCTGATCGCTGGTATGGATACCCCCGATAGAGGAGAGGTCATACGCCACAGCCGTGTTTCATGGCCAGTGGGGCTATCGGGCGGCATGCAAGGCAACATGACAGGCCGCCAAAACGTCAAGTTCGTGGCGCGTGCACAGGGGAGCAACCCGGCGGAAATAAAGCGCGTGATTGCCTTCGTTGAAGAGTTTGCAGAAATAGGCGAAGCCTTTGATGAGCCCATTCGGACCTACTCCTCTGGCATGCGTTCACGCGTCTCGTTTGGCTTATCACTGGCCTTTGATTTTGACGTCTATATTTCTGACGAGGCAACAGCTGTAGGCGACAGGGCTTTTAAAGCCAAAGCCAAAGAGTTGTTTAAAAACAAGGTAGGCCAAGCCTCGCTCATCATGGTGTCACATGGCGAAGGAATCCTGCGTGACCTGTGTGAAGCAGGTATTTACTTAAAGCAGGGAAGCGCCTTTTGGTACGATGATATCAACGATGCCATTGATGCCTATCATGAAGATTCAGATAAAACATCGGAAATAAAAGCGGTTGAAACTACGGTGGCAGACCTAAATGATGCCATTGTCACCAAAGAGCAGCTCAATGCCGCACGGGAAGAGCATAAAAAAATTAAGCGCTACCTCGGTGGATTGGAAGTTGCTAAGTCAGTGGTGGCTGAAAAAGGGTGGTCTGATAGTGATGTCAAGCAATTAGACCCTTCTGTTCAGAGAATCAATGATGTGCTTGAGGGTCTCACCCAAGCGATCCGTGGTACAGGAGAGGGCAAGAGAAGTTATGCAAAGCTGCAAGTCAATCGTTTAAAGCGCGCTGTAAAATCATTAAAGATAAGTATAGAAGAAGCAAAAGCTGAGAGCGCATCAGAAGAAGAGCTAGCGACACTGCGTAACGCACTGGTGGTAGTAAGGAAAGAGTACTCAGAAGCGAGTGCTTCGTTAGAAGTGCTTCAGGGTGATGATTAGTCTCTACTGTTCACCCATTCAATAAATTAATGGAAGGTTAAGTAGTAATATGGCGAAAACGATTATTACCTATGGCACGTTTGATATGTTTCATGTGGGTCACTTGAACTTGTTGAAGCGCCTGAGTGAAATGGCCGACAACGTCATAGTTGCCGTGTCTACTGACGAATTCAATTTGGGGAAAGGTAAAAAAACACTGATTCCCTACGAGCAGCGTGCAGCGATCGTCGAATCCATCAAGTATGTCAGCAAAGTCATCCCAGAAGAGTCATGGGAACAGAAGCTATCAGACGTTAAAAAGTATGAGGTAGATATTTTTGCCATCGGCAACGATTGGGAAGGAAAGTTCGATTTTCTTTCTGAGCTTTGTGAAGTCGTTTATCTGGACCGCACCAAGAATATCTCGACGACGGATTTGAAAAAATCATTGACTCGCTTCTTGTCGATTCCCCATGAAGATCTGATGAAGGCGTTTGAAGCACTCGAAATGCTCCGCAGAGACCTGGAGTAATCCACGGAATGGCAAAAGCGATATGGGCAAAGCGCGTACCCAAAGCGTTGAAAATCTCCAAAGTGCTGGTGAATACCCAGCGCTGGTTCAACCGTGCTCCCCAACGCATAGATCGGCTGTTCCATCAGGCGCGCCATGAAGAGTTGCGCCGTTACTGTGAAGCATTGGTGCAGCGCCGTATCAGGCGCGAGCATCGCACGCTGGATGACATTGCCACGAAAGCGCTTTTTTTTCATGCAAAAAGCCATTACTACCAAGGCCAGTGGGAGCAAACTGCAGCAAGCCTGGAAAAGCTGTTTCATTATCTCCCCTGGCATGCAGATGGACGTTACCTGGCGGCAGATACAGAACGCTTGGCCGGGAATCACCAGGCAGCCAGGCGGCACCTGGAAGTGCTGTACCCACACTGCAAGCGGCTAAAAACCTGGCTGTACCTGGCCGAGCTGGTGCAAACCCCAGACGACTGGCAACGCATGCAGCACTGTATGCAACATGCCCACCAGCTACAGCGTTTGCCAGCCTACCACCCCAGCTTGAACGACTACTTCGCCAAAGGCGCACAGCGTGGCGGAGATTACACAGCAGCCAAGACCTACTGGCGCAAGAATATCGTCGAAGCCAAGGCGCTTGCGAGCCTGCAGACGCAGCCACCGGCACGGCGTGTCGATTTTTCTGTAATAGAAGCGAGTGAAGCGCTGGCCGATATTCAAAAAATCTTGAGCAGCGCAGGCATACAAGTATTCCTGGTGAGTGGCACGCTATTGGGCTGCATGCGTGAAGGTGGGCTATTGGGGCACGACCACGATATCGATATAGGCATTTGGGATAGCGTCGACCCTCAACATTTGGCCAAGGTGGTGGCACAAGCGGGCCGTTTTCATCTATTACCTCAACGTCATCAGGGGTGCTTGCGTGCAAAGCACCTGAATGGCATTGCCATAGATATTTTTACCCATTATCGAGAGCCCACCAGTTACTGGCACGGTGGCGTAAAGGTACGTTGGCACAACACGCCGTTTGGCTTGAAACAGCAAAAATTCCTGGCAAGCCACTACTGGGTGCCTGATGACCACGACACCTACCTCACTGAAAATTATGGTGATTGGAAAGTAGCACAGCGCACGTTCGACTCCACGCTCGACACCCCCAATGCAGAAATACTCTGTGAACAAGAGCTGGTATTACATGTGTACCAACAGTATTTCAAGGCGATCAATAGCCAGAAAGTGCCGCAAATAGAGCGTTACCAATCGTTGCTAGTCACGCTGGGTGAGCCTGCCTGTTAAACGCAACCCTGAAAGGAGCCACATGGACGCTGCCGTTTATCGCAAACTACGTAAATTCATAACGAAGCCCAGGCAATTCATGGAAGATGCCTGGTTGAATCGCCAATTTCAAAATGCTGCACAGGCCCGCAATGAACTAGATACAGCGCACGCATTATTCAAAACAGGCCAACTAGGGGAGGCCAAGGCACAAATAGAACAGCAAGCAGCGCCTCTATATCTTGGCCATCTTCTATTGGCCAAAATTGCGCTGTTTGAAAAGCAGTACGCCGAAGCGGAGCAGCACGCCTTTCAGGTCATGCAGCTCATCAGCCCTTATTGTGAAGAGTTCAAACAGGCTTTTTTCCTCCATCAGGAGGCGCTACGGTGGCAGCATCAGCACGATGCAGCACTCGCCATGTTGGTCAATATGCCGTTCAAAGACCAACAAGCCCGGTTCTACCGAGCGCTGAGATTAGCTTGCCTGGGTGCCAATCAACCAGCCACCTTCGAAAGCTACCTGATAGCATTGAACCCCAGCCATAAAGCGTGGTTTCGGGCACGTAACCACTACCTGATGTTACTGAGAGACCTTGGACGTGAGGCGCGTGCATTGGCAGAAGCACAAGCCTTTATGCAGCAAGTGCTGCAACAGCCTCAGCAGCAGAAGAGCGTAACACCTACGCCAGCCGCACCACGTAGCAACGTGGCCACTCAAGCATGGCAAGGGCGTGCTGCCATGGCACTAGGGCACTTGAAGGACGCACTGGCACAGCATGACCTCGAATGTTTCCTAGTGAGTGGCACACTGCTGGGATGCATCAGGGAAGGCACGATTCTAGGCCACGACTCAGACATCGACGTAGGCGTAATGCCTGATATTTCCATGAAGCAACTACGCGATGCGCTGACGGGGTCCTGCTTTAAATTTCAAGAAGTGTATAGCGAAAACACGCTCTATCTAGCGCACCCCAACGGTGTACATATCGATGTTTTCAGGCACTACGAAATTGAAGGCAAGTTGTACCACGGTGGGATTAAATGCCAATGGTGGAATACACCTTTCGACCTCAAAGCCACGACATTTTTAGGTGAGCAGTACCTGATCCCTGCCGACCCAGCGACGTACCTGACCGAGAATTACGGCGATTGGCAAACGCCCGTGACGGATTTTGCCACGTTCCTGGATACCCCCAACATGGAAATCAATCACCCGATTAACATGGCACTTTACTATGCCGCGCAGGCGGTGGCAGCGTACCGCGAAGGGCAGGTCGAAAAGAGCACGCGCTACCAAAGAGCGTTTGACGAACTGGCAACCCGGATCACCAAAGAAACTCGCTCACAGAGCGAAGGGTAAGGAATCAATCGTATGTCATCCTCATTAAGCACTCTCGCCACTACCGTAAAAAGCTGGCTACCGCTGAAGCATCCGCCCAGCTACACCGCCGGGCTTACGCCTTATCGCACAAAGCAGTGGCAAGCTGCCCAGCAAAAATTTGAACAAGCCATTCGCGAGCGGCCCGGCCATGCCCCAAGCCATTTCAAGCTAGGCATGTGCTTATTCAGGCAAGCCATGTACCCGCAGGCCCATGAATGTATTAGTAAAGCACTGCTGTTGGCCCCTAACGAAGTGCAGTGGCAAGCCCAGCTTCAGCAGGTGCAGCGGTACCTGATAGGGCGGAATAAACAAAGTAATGCTGCTGAGCCGACCGTTAAAGACTCTCAGTCACTGCTTGCAGTCATTCAATATGCATTACTTAACGCTGAGTATCAAAAAGCCAATGAGCTTGGCCATTGGGTAATTGATTTATTAGCGGGAGCAGTGCAACACCGTGCAACGGTCAAAAAAGTACGCTATTTGCTTTGTGAAGCAGCACTGATGAAAGGTGATGGTAGTGCTTTACAAGCGGTAGCTATGCTAGACGAGAAAGATGTAGCGAGATACATCTACACGGCCATTGAATGCCAGTATCGAGGAGATGCTCACAAGGCTTTGAATACCTTACAACTGGCAGGCAGCTTGGTAACGCCCCCTGATACTGCTTACTGGCAGGCCACAATGTTGGCGGCGTCGGGTGACTCCCGCTCAGCCTGGGAACTACTGGAAAATATTACCCTTACCAGCCGACGTGCGGCCACATGGCAATATCTGTCAGAATTGGTAAGCAGCCCTGCCGATTTACAGCGATACCTTCTACTATTGGAGCAGTGGTGTGCAAAAAGCCCAACAGCCCGCCACCATCGAGATGTAGCGACCGCGACCGCCCAAGCGGCACTGGCGGGTGGCAATGGAATATTGGCGCGTAAAGTGCTGCACGACAGCATCGAGTTTCATCAAAAGCGTAAGGGTGGGCCTGCCTCTGTACTGCCCAGCGCATTGAAGAATAGCCAAGAGCCTGGCGCGCCGCGTTGGATTCAGCCCTTTGCAGCGTTACCCCCCCAAGCCATTCAGCAAACCAATACAGCTCGTGCGCATCAGGCACTGGCTGCAGTGATGCAGGTAGCGCAGGCGAACGGCAACATGCCCATACTGTTACAGGATACCCTGCAGTGGGCCATGGGGGAGTATCGCCATAAGGCACCCGAAACTCTGGTGCTAGGCATCATAGAATCGGAAAACGTCAAACAATTGCAAGCTGCCTTGCATCAACACCCCTGCTTGCTGTTGCGACGTAACAGCAAGCAGGGAAGTGACTATGCTCATGCCAATGGTGTGGAAATTTCGCTGGTAATCATTAGCGCTAAGGAAGGCAAGCATACCTACCAATACCAACATGCAAGCTACACCCACGCTGAGCTAACGCCAGTAGCACACCAGGCAGGTGATGTTAGCGTTTTTATACCGACGAATTTATCCAACTACTTTGAAGAGAGCGGGCTTAGCCAAAACGAACCTGTGGTAAGTTGGCTAATGGAAGCCAGCAATAAAAGCATCGAAAACCAGGATGCGTATATCACACTCGCATACCAGGCGTGGCTATGTGCTTTGGTATATGAGAGTAGTGAGCTAGAGGGAATCGCGATAAGGCAGTTACGCGAGCTAGGCGAACACAAGCAACCTTATCAGAGGCAGCTAAGCAATTATACGATACCCAGCGTTAGTACCATTAAGAAAGATGGTGTGCAAATTGTTCTATATGTGAGCGGGTTAGAGAAAGTTGGCTACCAGGCAAATATGTGGATTCCTGTTTTGGAAAAGCTTAGTCAACCAGCTGCGATTGTTATTCGAGAGAAACGAATTGCTGAAGAGCTGATTCAAACGCGTTTGCCGATTTATTTTATGCAAAGTATGCGGGATGTGGAAAATTTAGAAGAAGCCGACGTTAAAGTCGTACTGTACCCAGCGAACACACAAAAAAATATTCATACACTCCGCTTTCATCGCATGCAGCACTACTTCATCAATCATGGTGAAAGTGACAAGGTGGTGAACCAAAGTAAGTTCTTGATGGCTTACGACAAGCTGTTGGTGGCAGGCCCTTTAGCAGAGCGACGATTAAAAGAGGCAGATCTCCCCCTTCGTGACGGTCAGGTAGTGCATGTAGGTAGGCCACAAGTAGAGCTACTGCTACAACAGGTTAATCAACCTACTACTAACATACAGACGATTCTGTACGCGCCTACCTGGGAGGGTTTTGTTGAAGAGGCTAATTACGCATCGGTGAGCGAGTTTGGCTATGAAATGTTACAACAGCTAGCAAAAAACAAAGCGTTAAAGGTGTTGTTCAAACCGCACCCTTACACGGGTTACAACAAATCAGGCCAGTGCGGCTACTATTTAGAAAAAATGATAGCGCTATGTGGCCAGCATAATAACCTGGAGTACATAGAGACTAGTCAAGGCATTCACCGCTATATGAATCAGTCGGATATGCTGATTACCGATATTTCAAGCGTATTGAATGAATACCTGTATACCCAGAAACCCATTGTGCTTTGTAACGTGCAAGGCCACTCGCAAACAGCGTTAGAGCAACAGTTCCCCTCATCTAAAGCAGCATACTTGTTAGACGGCGGCCTAGACGTCACCGCTGTACTGGAAGAAATAGTGCGTGGTGATGAGAAATATGAGGCACGTAAGCTAACATGTGATGACTCACTTGGGCGTTTTTCAGAAAGTTACATGCAACGCTTTGATAATGTAGTAACAAATAATTGCAACGGAGTGTGAGATGACATTAGTCAGCGTGGCTATTACGGGTTATAACATCAGTGAATATGTAGAAAAAGCGCTTGAATCTGTTGCTAGCCAAACATATCCCCATTTAGAAATTATCTTTGTAGATGACGGCTCTAAAGATGACACGTTTGCGAAGGCGAGCCGCTTTCTAAAATTCGCGCAAAAAAGAGTACTGGTATCTCAGTATAACAAAGCAGCAGGTGGCGCTAGAAATACGGCAATTAACATTGCAACAGGTAAATACATTACTTTTCTAGATGGCGACGACTGGTTAGCACCCGAGGCCATTGAAAAGCTGGTGAAAAAAGCAGAAGAAGCCCCTGTGCAAGCCGTGTTTAGTAACCGTAGCGTTTTTTATGAAAAAAATGGAGCGAAAAAATTCGACCCCCTTTTCCAAGAGGTCAGTGGTCTAAGCATTGCCGAGTATCCTGACGCAAAAAAACGTATTGCGATTCATGGAAAACTGTTTGATAGGCAGTTTCTGGTAGACCAGAAAGTTTATTTTCCAGAAAAAATGAGTGTTGAAGATTTTGTCTTCAACTACGATTTCTTGGTTAAGGCGGAACGGGTTTCGGCCATTCCAGATAACACCTACTTTTATCGGAAGCGTAAAGGTGATAATAAGTCATTGACTCAGGATCGTCTGACGCAGCACTCTCTTTCAAGCCGTTTCCGTCAAATACTATTGACACAAGAGATTGCGGCTCGTCCTGAGTTTAAGCGAAAGTTTCCTGATGCGAATGAAGTGCGCACGAATTTTAAACATCGCTTGGTTAGACATATTTTTGCACTGCCAAAAGAGAAAGATGCGCAGCAGTTAGAAGCAGCTTTTATGATGCTCAAGGCGTTTGTCAAAGAGCATGAACCATTGATTGTGAGAAATGTAAACAAGCAAGTGGCTGAGATGTATAAAGCGATTGCGCATGGTTCGTTAGAAGATGCAGTGGTAGCGATTAAAAAATATGAAACTATTCGTAACTCGGTAAATGGTTGAGCGTATGAAAAACTTGAAGAAGATGTTGAGCCAATGGTTTAAAGCGCCAGCCATTAATGTGTTTTATTGGGATAAGAAAAAGAATTTCGGCGACAAAATTGGCCCTTATCTAGTTGAAAAAATGGCCAATAAAAAAACGGCGAATATTTTTCAACGAAAAGAAGAGACAGAAGGGTTGTTAGTGGTGGGGTCTATCATCGGGATGTTGGATCGGCCTGGGTTAGATATATGGGGCAGCGGATTAATACGCCCACTCAGCGCTGCCAAAGCCAAACAGTTACAAGCCTTTCCTCCTCGCAAAATATTGGCCGTGCGGGGCTATAAAACCTATTCTCAGCTGCGCAAAAAACTAGGGTGGGATGTGCCGAAAGTACTGGGTGACCCAGCGCTATTGCTACCTAGATACTTTTCGCCAGACGTCTCTAAATCATCGACTCATGGAAAAATAGCGATTGTTCCACATTATAGCCATGCAAGCTTGTTTAAGCATTTGAATGGTGAAGATGGCTTGCAAGTTCTTGATGTAGCTGACGAACCTCTTGAGGTGATTAACGACATCGCAACAGCAGAGGTGTGCCTCTCTACATCACTGCATGGCATTATTGTTGCACATGCCTACGGTGTACCATGGGTATGGTTGCAAATAACGGATAATCAACTGCGTGGTGATACGTTTAAATTTGAAGACTTTTTTACCGTATTAGATAGAAGTGCAGTGAGCCATAAAGCCTTCACTCAGCAAGAAATACGGGAGCTGGCAATATCCACTGTTTCTGAAATAGCCAATAGTGCAGCATTGCCCACTGATAAATTTGATTTTTCAGATTTAGAAAATGCTTTGTTAGCGCATTTGTATAATTTGGGTATATGCAGAAAGTAATTAAAATAGCCATTTAGCTAAGGCCATCCTTTAAGTTTTGTAGGTTTTGTATTTTATGAGTGGTGTTATGGATAACGCATTAATGAATAATGGTGTTCAAGAAAGTAATCAAGAAATGAAAAAAGCCTTAGCTGTGCATTTTAATTTATCCAGCACTGTTAATTATGCTGATGTTGAAGGGCAAATTGCGAACTATATAGCCGAGCAGCTTCATGCGGACGGTTTTAGCGTAACGCAGTCAGGGTCGTCAATTAAAAATGCACTCAGTGTTAGCTTTTTTATCCGCCAGCCTGCAGATATTTATATTGGTCATAATTTAGCGGATAAGAACTATCTTTTGCAGCGTAACGAGCAGGGCGATGCTTACATTAACCAGTTTAAGCATGTTTTTGTGCCAGGAAGTTGGGCTCGAGAGCGACTTCTAAAAAGTCGACTTTGTAATTTAAAGCCATATCAAATCCACTTGATCGGCTCGCCACGGGTAGCATATTTAAAAAATTAGCAAAAAAGCGTGTATCATCCAACACACGAGTGCGTAAGATACTTTGGGCGCCGACGCATGATAGATGGTTGCATAATAACGAAGCCTTATCCAGTTATCCTGAGCTTGAAAATTGTTTGAAGGATCCCCTGGTTTCAAATAATAAAAAAATAAGCGTTGCAACTGTTTTACATCCGCGTAATCGCAAAGAGAAATATGCTGTTACTGAGCAATTGCTGGATGCGGATGTTGTAATATCTGATTTTAGCTCAGTCGTTTATGAAGCGTGGGCGCTTGGGAAACCTGTTATATTTCCGCGTTGGCTTCTTGGTGATAAAGTATTAAGTAAAGCGCCGCATTCTGCAGAAGCTTATATATATCGAGAGTCTATAGGTTATCATCCAGATAGTTTCGAGGCCTTTCTCAGGCTATTAGAGTCGGAAGATTTGTGTATTGATGACCAAGTTTTTAGTTTTATACATGATTACATATACGATGCAAAAAATTACGATAGTGGTGTTTCGATATCTAAAAATATAAGAAAAGTAAGTGATGAGAATTATCTTAGCGTTCAAGCGAAACTTTACAAAAAGCTTCAGTGCGCCATGGATGAACAACGCTGGGGTGAGGCTAAACAGGCTCTCCAAGACTCAATTCAAAATGAAGCGAATGATGCCAATGAGCTAGAAGAGCATTTTAATGCCAAGTGGCGTTATATGTTGCGTGCAGAATATAGATCGGCGGCCCAAGCTAAGAGTTGGCGTGCAGCTGAAGAAGTCTTAAGTGAGTTAATTTCATATGATGCCCAAAATCCTGAAAATTATAATCTATTAAGCCAGGCTTACAGAAAGCAAGGTAAATGGGATAATGAAATAAAGGCTTTAGAGAAATCGCTCACTATAGATAGTCATCAACCAACATCTTGGTATCGGCTGGGTGAAGCGTATGAAGTGATGTCTAACTTCAATAGTGCGAGTGATGCCTATCAAAAAGCCGTTAATCTTAAAAACAGTTTAGCAGAATGGTATTTTCGGTTAGGCTCTACCTTGCAAAGGGGAGATGTAAATCTGCATCGAGCAAATGATGCTTATGAGACAGCTATTAAGTTAGACAATCAACATAATTCAAAAGTGTTAGGTATAGGTGTCTTCCATGAACAGTGTGGCCATTGGGAAGAGGCACGAAAAGCATTTGAACATCATTTAAATTCAGATCCTATAAATGCAGAACTGCTGTATCGCACAGCCATGGCGTGTGATCGGTCTGGTGATTGGCCGGCTGCTGAGCGCTACTATATTGGCGCTCTGAGCATTGATCCAGGTCAACCTTATTGGCACTTTAGGTTGGGCCTGGCATATGAGTATCAGGGTAAATATTCAGATGCTGCATTAGCCTATCAATCTGCTGCACTTCAACGAGGTGCGCATACACCCTTTTGGTATTATACAAGTGGATCAGCGTATCAAAAAATAGGAAAATACAAAGAAGCGGCTGAGTCGTATCTATCCATATATGAAAATGGAACAATAACAGCTAATGGTCAACTAGCCAGTGAATATCCTTCTGATACGAAAGTTACGTCATCGACAAGCCAGAAAACTTTGTTAAGCAATTATTTGGAACGATTTAATTCTCATAACTTTACAATTGAACAGCTAGGAGATCATGAGTTAACAGCTCATCGTCCTGATTGGTTAC
>NZ_LFGT01000009.1:16263-30047 GCF_002078115.1 Halomonas sp. BC2
TGTTGGGTAAAGCTTATGAGGCTAATGGTGATTCCCAGAAAGCCGCGGGAGCTTACTCTACTATTGTTGATAATGATTTAGGTGTTAATAATATTGACCTTTACCGAGCTGGTGCAGCTTTTTGTCAAGCTGGTTGTTACGAAAAAGCGATGAGTTATTTCGAGAAAGTCCAGTTTCTAGAAGGGTTTAAGAAGAGAATTAAAAAAGAGGTACCTGTTGAAGTAATAAAATTTGAGTTTGATGGGAAAGGTTATCTGTTTGGTATTAATGTTTATAATAAAAGCAGTGTTAATCATGACATACTGGTTTCTTCATTGCTGTTAAAACACAGACGGCGTATCGGGAACGAAGTAGATGAGCTTCCATTGGGGCTTCTGTCGGAAACGCGGTTCCTCAACTTTAGCTACCTTGAATTTTACTTCGATCCATCAGCTTTTTATATGTCAATGCATTATTGGGACTTGCATGTGCAGCTTGATGTTGTCGATAAAGTCTATGGCAATGTCTCTGTCACATTGCCGTGTAATCATTTTAGCAAGAGTGTAGTAGAGCATGTAGACGCAAACCCTTGGGTTATGGCTGTAAAGGATGAGGATAATATATTGCATCCTTATAAGACAGTGGGTGGTAAGAAGCTAGCATTTTTGAAGCGGCCTAAAATTGAATATGATGAGGTAGTTTATTACCAGCGTGAAAAGCAAGCGATACAGGAGTATTTTGCTAATAAGAATGAATTGGATGGCCAAAAGGCATGGTTGGTTTTTGAAAAATATTCGAAAACTGCTCAGGATAATGGGCTCTATTTTTTCAAATATGCTGTTGCAAGGCGCGATCATGTTTATTATGTTATAGAAAAAGACTCTCCTGATCTTAAGTATTTGAAAGGTTTCGAGGATCATGTCGTAGAGTTTATGTCTGTTAGTCACATGAAGCTTCTTCTATCTTGTGAGATGATAATTGCTTCCGAAGGAAGGGGGCACGGTTATGCGTGGAGACGCATTAGTGGTTTATTCAAAAAATCATTGCTGGAGAAAAGATATGTATTTCTTCAACATGGCGTAATAGGTTTGAAAAAGCTTGGTAACACGTTTTCAAAGAATAACAAAAACTTTTCAGCTGATAAATTTATTTGTTCATCAGTTTCTGAAAAGGAAATTATTAAAAAGAATTATGGCTATGCGGAAAATGAAATGATTCTTTCTGGTTTGCCTAGATGGGAAGATTTAAAAGATGTTTCAGTAAATCATAATGAAATATTCATGATGCCCACATGGAGGAATTGGCTTGAAGACATGCCCGAGGATGAGTTTTTAAAAACAGAATATTTTGAACGTTATCATGAGCTGATATCCTCAAATGCGTTGAACTCTTTCCTCAAAGAAAGCAATCTCATCATTAGGTTTTTATTGCATCCTAAAATTGCTCATTATCTAACTAACTTTGCGTCTGTTCAGTCGAATATCATGATTGCTGATGCTCAGTGTTTTTCAATACGTGATTTATTACAAAGATCCAAGATTTTAATCACTGACTATTCAAGTGTCGCATGGGACTTTGTTTATCTTAAAAAACCAGTTGTTTTCTATCAATTCGATCAAGATGAATATAAAAAATATCAGGGTGCATATTTGGATTTTTCAAATGATATGCCTGGAATAGTTGCTCAAAACGAAAGAGATTTAGTGTTAAGCTTAAGATCTCTCATGAATCGCATAGACGAAAATAAGCAGCCTGAAGAGTTATATCAAACTTATTTTAGAGGGCTTCAGGAAAATCCCTCAGAAAAGATTTATTCTACTATTCGTTCGATTTAAGAACTATGCCAGAGGTTTTAGATGAAAAAATTATTAAAAGAATGGGACTTTTTACTGCTTGAGAAGCATTTTGTTTTTAAGAGCAATGAAAAAGGTATTAGTCTAGATTATTTATTGTTTTTATCAGACACTTCTCAACTAGATAAATTGTATGCAGTTTTGCGAAAGCTAGCTCCTCAACACTTGAGTGGGCTTATAGCTGGTTCTTCTAGATCAAATTTAAGTGGTTTTTTAATTTAATTTATAACGTTTTTACACATGGAATAGATTTTGAGGCTTCGGAGCTAGATAAGCGAACTATAAAGTTAGCTTATTATACGTTTACTGGGAGAAGCGAGGCGGCATTTGATATCCTGGTTGATGTTTCATATGATCTTGCAAAAAAAGGAAAAGTTGATAGTTTGAATTTTAGCATCATATGTTATTCATTTTTATCTTTGTTTAAGTCTGGGTTTTATAACGAAGCAGTAGTTTTGAGTATGAGTCAATATTTAGTTTCAGAAGAGAAGTTGAACTCTGTTCGACATCGTTTCTTAATCAAGTCTATAGTTGAAAATGAATTGTTAAGTACGAACTCATCATTGCTTAATCCCGCTAAAAACTTTCGTTTTTTAAAGCAAGTGCTAACAATTCTATATAAATATAATGATGAACCTGGTGCAGCCTCATTGGGAGGGCGATTAAATGCTTATATGAGTACCTCAATGAAAAATATGATGATTCACCATCCCTCTGATGCTAGACCTAGAGTTGCTATTATGGTTTCTGGCATGTTTCGAGTTAATGAAAAGGCTCTTTTGGATATAGTGAAGTTTTTGAAAGTGCCGTTAGACGCAGATATTTTTGTTCATACTTGGGATGTGATGGAACAATGGCCTGGTTTAGGTGGTGCTCATACATGGTCAACTCGAGTTTTAAATAGTACTCTAGTTCCGCCGAAAGAAATTGTTAAACAAAAAGATTTTCAAAGAATAATGCCAGGTTTGTTTTCAGCAATTAGTGTTTCCAAAATGTGTTCCTTGCCATCCAGTGCTTATGATGTGCTTAAGCCCAATAAAATAGTCATTGAAAATCAATCTGATTTTATAGAAAAGCTAAATGATAGTTTCATGACGCGTGGGCATTATAATCAGTCAAAAATGTTTTACGGTTTAAAGCGTTGTTTTGAATTGATACAAGAATATGAAAGGGATAATAGTTTCGAATACGATGTGGTAATTAGATGTCGGCCTGATGTAGGTATAAAAAATAGCTCATTAACCGAGTTTAGTAATGTTCAAGATAGGGTTTTATATACGGCATATTCTATGCCTGCTGGCCCACAAGATCAGTTTTTTATGCAAATAGGCAAACTATGGAAGAAATTGTCTCTCTTTGGGATAGCTCGTTGGAAGCAAATCGGTTATCTCCATTCAATCATGGTTTAGAAGATATCGATGCACACACTCTTTTACAAGCATGGCTATTCTTGAAGAATATTTCTATTGGCCATAGAACCGTTGGTACGGTTATGAATAGAGTTTCTCAGAACCTTCTTTTTAATGACAAGAAGTATTCTGATTTGATAGGGAAAGATCTATCTAGCATTGAAGATGTTGATTTGAAAAAACGTTTGTTAGCATTTTTCGTTACATGTGGAATGGTGTCTCACAATGAGTAAAAATATAGTTATAGATCTAGATGGTACATTAACAGTCGACTCAGACTCTGGATATGAAAATAAGCCGTTGAATATAGCTGTATTAGAGCAGTTGAAAGAATACAAAGCTAGAGGATTTAAAATAATAGTACATACAAGTCGTAATATGCGAACTTATGACGGGAATGTAGGCAAAATAAATATTCATACCCTCCCAACTATTATTGAGTGGCTTGATAAGCATGCCGTGCCTTATGATGAAATTCATGTAGGTAAACCGTGGTGCGGGTTTGAAGGCTTTTACATAGATGATAAAGCTATTCGTCCTTCTGAGTTTGTAAATTTAAGCTATGATGAAATTCAAGGCTTATTGTCAAAAGAAAACCCGCACAAAGATGGTGGCAATAAATGATCTTGATTGCATCGGGTGCCTATTTGCAAGGAGAGTTTGTAACTGAAGTTGGGTTAATTCCCCCTAGTTTCTTGCCTCTTGGTAATAAACGTCTTTATGAACATCAGGTTGAGTTGCTTAATAATAGTGTTTTTGATAAAGATGATATCTTTATTTCGTTACCTTCTTCATATAATTTGGATCCCGTTGATGCTGAACGTCTTATGGATCTTGGTGTGAATGTTTTACCGGTTCCTGATGGTTTGTCCTTAGGAGATGCTGTACTTTACTGCTGGAATGCAGCGGCCAAACATTATTCTGATTTGACCATATTGTTAGGCGATACACTTTTTATGGACTTATCGCTTGCTTCAAGAGATGTAATATCGGTACATGAAAATCGTGGTTTTTACAAAAGATCTACTTTAGGTGATAGTACATACGAACTTGATAAAATACATGATGACTGGTCTAGCTCTAACGAAAAAGTTATATCTGGATATTTTAATTTTTCAAATCCACTATTTTTAATGAAGTCAATCGTGGAAGCTAAAGGTGATTTTATTCGTGGAGTTGTTCGTTATCATCAGAAGTTCGATCTTTCTGTTGTTAGTTCAGGTCAGTGGTTAGATTTTGGACACATAAATAGCTATTTTCAGTCACGAACAGCGATCACTACTCAAAGAGCATTTAACGATTTAAAAATCACATCTCGCACTGTGCACAAAGCTTCTTTAAGTAAATCAAAGAAAATTTTTGCTGAAGGGGCTTGGTTCGATAATATCCCTAGTAGTATTCGGCTATATACTCCTGCTTTGCTAAGCTTGGACTCAGGTCTTGAGGATCATAAAAATGCTAGTTACAAGCTTGAGTACCTATATTTACTTCCATTAAGTGATCTTTATGTTTTTGGTCGTTTAACAACAGAGTCATGGAGTGCAATATTTGGTTCTTTATTAGGTATGTTGCAAGATTTTTGCGGCCATTCGCCCTGTGCAGATAATTCAATTAGTCATGAAGAGATAAATAGTTTTTATCTTGAGAAAACGATGAGTAGACTTGATGAGTATTATTTAAAGAAAGGGGGTTCTATTTATGAAGATGAATACTCACTAGCAAGTGGAGAAGCTGTTAGTCTTTTGCAAATTGCTCAGCGGTCATCTAAGTATATTTCTCCGGTTTCAGATCGGGATGTTAGGCTTGTACATGGTGATCTTTGCTTTAGTAATCTTTTGTTTGATAGTCGTGTTGAATCTATTAAATGTATTGACCCGAGAGGTTTAACACCAAGCGGAAAAATAAGCATTTATGGTGATCAACGATATGATTTAGCTAAGCTCTATCACTCTGTAATCGGCTTGTATGATTTCATTATTGCCGGTCGCTATAAAATCGAAAGCTATCAAGGTAGGAGATATATTTCGTTCCCATTTGATTTAAGCTTTGAAGAAGTAATGGGCGATTTATTTAATCGTGTGCTTCTCGAGAAGCTTGGCTATTCTGAGAAAGAAATTTTGGCTATTTCTGTACACCTTTTCCTTTCCATGCTTCCGCTTCACTCGGACCGTTTAGATAGGCAAGATGCTTTTATTCTAAATGCTATTCGCTTGTTTGATAAATTAGAGGTGCATTAATTATGATTGTTATTCCAATGGCTGGTTTGTCAAGTAGGTTTAAGAAAGATGGTTTTCAACTTCCTAAGTACATGCTGGAAGCGCATGGATACACACTTTTTTACCATTCTGTTGCCAGTTTTAAAAAATATTTTGGCTCTGAAAAATTTTTATTTATAGCATTAGATGTTTTTGATACGAAAACTTTTATTCAAGAGCAATGTGAGCTTCTTGGGCTTTGCGAATATGACATTGTTACTCTTTCTGCACCTACTAATGGGCAAGCTGAAACGGTATATTTGGGTGTGGAAAGCGCTGGAGTTTCGGATGATACTTCCCTCTTGATTTTTAATATTGATACTTTTCGTCCTGGTTTTACGTATCCAGATGTTTTTGATTTAAATGAAATTGATGGTTATTTAGAGACGTTTGTTGGTGAAGGGGCTAATTGGAGCAATGTGAAGCCAAGTAACGAGTTACTTCAGACAGTCGAATTTACGGCAGAAAAAAAAGAGATCTCTCAATATTGCTGCACAGGGTTATATTTCTGGAATCGTAAGTCAGATTTTTCTGATGCGTTTATTGAAGCTAAAAGTGCTGGGCTAAGCAATGCACAAGCAGGAGAGTTCTATATAGCACCAATGTACAACACTTTGATTAAAAAAGGCAAAGATGTCCGTTATAGTGTGGTTGACATTAATGAAGTTGTTTTCTGTGGTACACCTGATGAGTACTATGATTTTTTAAAATGTAGTTTGTCATAAATTTGTTATATTAAAAGCCTAGAATGAACAGCTTATTTGCTAGTTTTTTAGGTTTTTATCATGCTTAAAAATCATCTGCCATATACTCTTTTGGGTGGAGTCAACGTCCTAGAGTCCCGTGACTTTGCTCTACGCTCCTGCGAGCACTATGTGGAGGTTACCCAGCGCCTGGGTATCCCTTACGTGTTCAAGGCCAGCTTTGACAAGGCCAACCGTTCTTCCATCCACTCTTACCGTGGCCCCGGCCTGGAAGAGGGTATGCGCATTTTCGAAGACGTAAAAAAGGAGTTTGGTGTGCGCGTAATTACGGATGTTCACGAGCCCTGGCAAGCCGCTCCCGTGGCGGAAGTGGTTGATATCCTTCAGTTGCCTGCCTTCCTGGCCCGCCAAACGGATCTAGTCATGGCGCTGGCCAAAACGGGCAAGCCTATCAACATCAAGAAACCCCAGTTCTTGAGCCCAGGGCAAATGGTCAACATCGTCGAGAAGTTCAAGGAAGCAGGCAACGACCAGCTCATGCTCTGCGACCGGGGCACCAGCTTTGGTTACGATAACCTGGTAGTGGATATGCTCGGCTTTGGGGTCATGAAAAACACCTGCGGCAACCTGCCCATCATTTTTGATGTTACCCACGCGCTGCAGCAGCGTGACCCGCTGGGTGCCGCTTCCGGTGGCCGCCGCAAGCAGGCCCTGGAACTGGCTCGTGCGGGCATGGCTGTGGGTATTGCCGGCTTGTTCCTGGAAGCCCACCCCGATCCGGACAACGCCAAGTGCGATGGCCCCAGCGCCTTGCCGCTGCATTTGCTGGAGCCGTTCCTCACCCAGGTCAAGGCCATCGACGATGCCGTGAAGGCCATGCCTGCGCTGGAAATTGATTAAGGAGCTGACTGTGTCTACCGCTAACCGTGTGGCGCTGGTCATTCCTGCGCGCTTTGGTTCTAGCCGTTTGCCGGGTAAGCCGCTGGCGGATTTGCTGGGCAAGCCCATGGTGCAATGGGTGTTCGAGAAAGCACAGCAGGTGCCTTCTGCGCATACCGTGGTCGTGGCGACGGATGACCAGCGCATAGTAGATGCCGTGAATGCTTTTGGCGGCAAGGCGGTGCTGACTTCGAAGCATCATCCTTCCGGCACCGACCGCCTGGTGGAAGTGATGGGCCAGGTAGAGGCTGATATCTACATCAACCTGCAAGGTGACGAACCGCTGGTTCGCCCGAGTGATGTAGAGCAGCTTGCCCAAGGCATGCTGGCCGACCCCACCGTGGATGTGGGTACGCTTTACCACGCCATCGAAGATGAAGAAGCCCAAAACCCCAACACCGTGAAAGTGGTGTTGGGGCAGGCGGGTAATGCGCTTTACTTCAGCCGTTCGCCCATTCCTTACCCCCGTGAGGGCGATAAACATCCTGGCTTTAAAAAGCATGTGGGCGTGTATGCCTACCGTAAGCGCATTCTGGAGCAGTATACGCAATTGCCTGCCTCGGCATTGGAGCAAACCGAACAGCTCGAGCAGCTTCGGTTGTTGGCAGCGGGCCTGAGCATTCGCGCCTTTGAGGTCGAACCGACGGGGCCAGGGGTGGATACCCCCGAATGCCTTGAGAAAGTGCGGGCGATCCTGGAAGGCAAGCCCTATGCACCGGTATCGCCGCTGGCTCGGGTCAAGCTGCTGATTACCGATGTAGACGGTGTGCTGACCGATGGCGGCATTTACTACGATGCTACGGGCGAATGCTTGAAGCGCTTCCATGTGCGTGATGGCCTGGGCATGCGGTTGCTGGAAGAGTGCGGCATTCGTGTGGCCGTGCTTTCTGGCCGAGATTCGCCCACGCTACGCAAGCGGGTAGCCGACCTGGGAATTGGCCTGCACGCCTTTGGCGTAAAGGACAAATACGCGGCATGTTTGGCGTTGATGGAACAAGCAGGCGTAACGGCGGATCAAACGGCCTGTATCGGGGATGACTCGATCGATCTTCCTGCCTTTGCGGCGTGCGGGCTCTCTTATGCCGTAGCGGATGCACCCAGCTATGTCAAGCAGCACGCAAGCGGTGTGTTGGCCTTAGCGGGTGGCCAAGGTGCCGTGCGAGAACTGGCTGATGCCATTCTTACCGCCCATGGAAGGGCAGATGTGTTCAATTCAGCAAAGGGCTTCCATTCGGTATCCGGTGGAGCCGCCCAATGAGTGGTAGAGCAACGTGATAGAAAAGGATAGACATCAGATGTCGAGTATCAACGTCGGTAAAGAAGTATTTGAAGTTCAGGCCCGCGCATTGGAAGCGGCGGCTGCCCGACTCAATGGTGCTTTCGACCAAGCTGTCAATATGATCCTCGAAACGCCGGGGCGCGTCATCATCTCCGGGATGGGCAAATCGGGCATCATTGGTAACAAGATTGCGGCCACGCTGGCATCAACGGGCACGCCCAGTTTTTCCGTGCATCCTGCGGAAGCCTATCATGGCGATCTGGGCATGTTCACTGCCGACGATGTGGTGGTGTTGATCTCTTACAGTGGTGAAACGGAGGAGGTCATTCGCTTGATTCCTTCCATGCGCCATTTCGGGGTGAAAACCATCGCGATGGTCGGTAACCCGGATTCGACCCTTGGCCGCAATTGTGATCTGGTATTGGATGTGTCGGTAGAGCGTGAAGCGTGCCCCAACAATCTGGCGCCTACCACGTCCACTACCGTGACACTCGCCATGGGCGATGCCCTGGCGGTGGCGTTGATCGAACGTCGTGACTTCCAACCCCATGACTTCGCGGTCTTCCATCCGGGCGGGAGCCTGGGCAAGCGTTTGCTGACTCGCGTCAAGGACGTGATGCACACCGAGTTGCCCATTTGTGCCTCGCAGGACAACATGAAAGAAGTCATCATGACCATTACCCAGGTGGGGCTGGGCATTGCCGTGGTGGTCGATAACGGCACCATCAAAGGCGTGATTACCGATGGTGACTTGCGCCGTGCATTGTTCAACCACGACAGCTTCGATGGCATGACGGCGGCCAACGTGATGACGCAAACACCGCTGACCGTCAACGAGACGGAAATGTTCGCGGATGCCGAGAACATCATGTTGAAAGCCCAGGTAACCTCTTTGTTGGTAGTGGGTGAAGACGGCGTGCTTTGTGGCGTTCTGAAGCTGCAAGACGCTAGTCGGCTTGGCTAAAGGGCCTGGCGTTCACGGAAAGGGTATGGGGGGCGTATGAAAATTTTAGTCGTGGGTGGAGCGGGGTACATTGGTGCCCATATGGTGAAGCAGCTAACCCGCGCCGGGCATGGCGTGGTGGTACTGGATAATCTTTCGACGGGCTTTCGGGAGCTGGTGAAATACGGGACGCTAGTAGAAGGGGATTTGGCCGATACAGCGCTACTGAACCAGCTGTTCGAGCATCATCGCTTCGATGGTGTGATGCATTTTGCCGCTTGTAGTCTGGTAGGTGAGTCGGTAAGCGACCCAGGCAAATATTACCGCAACAATGTGGCCAATACCCTGAACCTGCTGGATGCCATGGTACGCCATGATGTAAAGCGCTTCATCTTTTCGTCTACCGCCGCCACTTTTGGTGAGCCGGATTATGTCCCTATCGATGAAGCTCACCCGCAAGTGCCCATCAACCCTTATGGTGCCAGCAAACTGATGGTCGAGCGGGTATTAAAGGATTATTACGCAGCTCATGGGCTTAGCTCTATTGCGTTGCGTTACTTTAACGCGTGTGGTGCTGACCCTGAGGGAGAGTTGGGGGAGTGTCATGATCCAGAAACACATTTGATTCCGCTGATTTTACAGGCGGCTTCCGGGCGCAGGAAAGCCATTACCGTGTTTGGCCGTGACTACGCCACAGAGGATGGCACTTGTGTTCGTGACTATATCCATATCGAAGATTTGTGCGCGGCCCATGCGTTGGCGTTGCAGGCGTTGGTGGAGGGCACGCAGCAGGGGGCGCTGGGCTTCAACCTTGGTAATGGTCAGGGGTATTCCGTTCAGCAAGTCATCGATGCGGTGCAAGCCGTGGTAGGTGAGGAAGGCTGTAGCATTACCGTAGAAGAAGGCCCACGCCGTGAAGGCGACCCGGCACGGTTAGTCGCCGATGCCGCTCGGGCCAAGCGTGAGCTTGGGTGGCAACCACGATACGCCGATTTACCGACCATCATTCGTCATGCCTGGGCTTGGGAGAAGGCGCTGACGCAACGACAAGTTCGTTAATCTATTCGTTAAACATGATAGGGTGATGCGTTGACACCGTTTTGTCATTCTTCACCAAATACACTGGCCAGCCATCGTGCTGGCCTTTTGCTATGGAAACCATCGAGTGCTGATTGCCACATCTAAACCTATCGCTGCTTCACCCTCAGTGAGTGCCCTGTTGGGAGGGCAATGCCGCTGGTTCAAGCATCGCCCACGGTTTTGTCGGGTGGATGCGGTCGTTGGTTGGGGAGTAAAAGCGAGTGGCCAGCGTGCCGAAGAGTGGGCGCAGAAATATGGGGCACCCTGTTGGCGTCTGGAAGATGGCTTTATCCGTTCTTACTTGCCTGGCCAAGAGTCGGTGGGGCTCTCTTTGGTCGTTGACCATCTGGGCATTTACTACGATGCTTCGCGACCCTCTGCATTAGAAACGCTTCTTGAGTCTGATCGCGATGTGTTGGCAGGTATAGAAGACAAGCTGCAGGATGCCATGGCATTGATTAGCCAACATGCCTTGAGCAAATATAATCATGCGCCTGAGCTGGACAACCAGACATTGCGCGCAGGTGATTCCCAGCGTGTGTTGGTGGTTGACCAGACCTTTGGCGATGTCAGCGTGGCATTGGGCGGCGCCGATGAAACCACGTTTGAGCACATGGTGCAGGCCGCGTTGGACGAAAACCCTCATGCTACGGTTTATATCAAGACGCATCCTGAAGTAAGTGCAGGTGCTAAACAGGGGTACCTTTCGAGCTGGCCTGATCATCCGCGTATCGAGATGCTGCGGCAGGCTGTGAACCCAGTGAGTTTGGTCAAACAGATGGACCGTGTCTACGTGGTCACGTCCACACTGGGCTTTGAAGCATTGCTCGAAGGGAAACCGGTGAGCGTATTTGGTATGCCCTGGTATGCGGGATGGGGAGCAACCGATGACCGCCAACAAAATAACCGGCGCACTCGGGTACGCACGGTCAAGGAGCTGTTCGCTGCCGCTTACTGGCACTATACGCGTTACCTTAACCCTGAAACTCACGAGCCGGGCTCTTTGTTCGATGTGATTACGTGGCTGATACGGCAAAAGAAAATGGCGAAGCAGGTGTCCGGAAGGCGCGTGGCCGTTGGCTTTAACGAGTGGAAAGCCGTTAACCTGGCGCCGTTGATGGGCGGGCACCCTGGTGGTGTGCATTTTGTTGCCAATGCCGAGCAGGCAGAGGCACTGGCGCTGAAGCCTGATGACTGTTTGTTGGGGTGGGGGAGAAATGCGCCGCCAGGTGTTGAGGCGCTGGTGCAGCAAACCGGGGCACGTCAGTTCAGAGTCGAAGATGGTTTTATCCGCTCGGTGGGGCTTGGCGCGCATATGGTGGCTCCACGCTCTATCGTGGTCGATGAGCTAGGCATTTACTTCGACCCCTCTCAGCCTTCGGCGCTAGAGCAGTTGCTGGAAACGATACAGTGTACCGATACCGAGATTGCCAGTGCCCGCCGAGTGCGCCGCTTGATCGTGAAAGAAGGGCTGACGAAGTACAATGTTGAGCCGAGAGTAAAGCCCCGTTGGGCAGGTACTACGCAAGAGGTCGTCTTCGTACCTGGCCAAGTCGAAGACGACGCATCCATTCGTTATGGCGCAACTCTGGTCAATACCAATTTGGGGTTGTTGCAAGCTGCCCGTGAAGCGCATCCCTCTGCGTTTATCGTGTATAAACCGCATCCTGATGTGGTATACGCAAATCGCCACGGAGCGTTGGCGGACACCAGGCAGTGGGCTGATGCCGTGGAAACGAAGTGCTCGGTGGTGAGCTGCCTGGAGTACTGCGATGTGGTGCATACCATGACGTCGTTGACCGGGTTTGACGCCTTGTTACGTGGTAAGCAGGTGGTGACCTATGGCATGCCTTTCTACGCGGGCTGGGGGCTGACGGAAGATCAATCTTCAGGGGATGCGCTCCTGCGCCGCACTCGTCGTTTGACGTTGGATGAATTGGTCGTGGGGGCATTGCTGCGCTATCCACGCTACTGGGACCCTGTCATGAAAGGGTTTACGACCTGTGAGGCGGTTGTGCGTCAAATCGCTGAAGAGCGTAACGCGTTGGAGCGGGAAGGGCGGCTAGGGAACCGCAAGTTGGGAACCTGGCGGCGCAAATGGCGTAAGTGGAAAATTCTCGCTAGCCAGAAAATAAGCGGTACCGATGACTGGTAAGCGGACATATTTCTGACTTGACACTGTCATCATTTTGTCTTTAAACACGCCATAAAATGGTCAGCTAATTGCTGGCCATTTTTATTTTACGGTACTCATTTATTTGCCAGGTCAGCCTTAACCTTGAAATTTATAGACGAGGCACATGACATGGTAGTGAAATCAATGAAAGGTAAAACGCTCGATATCGTTTTTGCTTCAGATGTCAATTATATAAAATACACAGCGGTAACGTTGGCCTCCGTTCTTAAAAATCTCAATGGTTCTGCTCCTCCTGTTCGTGTGTTCATTTTGTTGGATGAATTACTCACGAATGAACTGTTGAGTAGTTTTTTGGATTTGAAAAATATTCATGATTTTGATTTGGTTCAAATAAAAGTCGATGCCTCACAGTTCGAAAATATCAAAACAACGGATGGTATAACGATTGCGACCTACTATCGTTTGGTAATGCATAAGCTGCTGCCCGACGACTGTCACTTTGCTGTCTATTTGGATAGCGACATGATTGTTCAGGAGTCACTTGATAAACTGCTTGATTTCTCGGATGAGAAAATTCTCTTTCATGGTGTCGAAGATTCGATTAGTCGTATCTATAATCGTCGGTTTGGCTTGCCGGAGAAGGCGTGTCATGTCAATGCGGGCGTATTGCTGGTGAATCTGGAGCTGATGAGAAATATCGGCTTCGACGAGAAAGTGGCAGATTTTATAGACGTTAATCAGTATCGTATAGTGCTTGGGGATCAACAGATCATTGCGGAAGTATTTCATGATGTCATGGGGTATTTGCCTCTTTCGTGGAATGTTCACGGTTCCATGTTCAAGCCGGGTTGGATCGATGAACATGTGGGTCTGAGCAACTACTTTAATCGAAAAGATGCAATAAGCGCTGTCGCAAAACCCGCCATTATTCATTACACTCTGAAGCGTAAGCCTTGGATGTCCATGGAGCACCCTCGCTCTAGTGTCTGGTACGACTATCTGGCATTGACGCCTTTTCAAGATGATATTCAAAAGCCGAAAGGGCAAAAGAAACGGGCAAAGGCGGTTCCTTCCGCCGGGTCAGGTATCAGTAAGAAAGCGGCCAAGCCAAAGGTTAATAAAAATACACCCATTCGATTTTTCAGTAAATTATTGCCAGCGTATTTTAAAAGCCTGGCAGCATTACGAACAACACGCCTGAGGGTT
>NZ_LFGT01000009.1:32731-43171 GCF_002078115.1 Halomonas sp. BC2
CTGAGGGTTGATAGGCTTGCCGAGCAGGTGGAGCACTTATCAACGTTGGCAAAAGCACCTGCCGTAGCCGCTGCTGCGGACATTACAAATGCCAGGGTCGGTAGCGCTATTGAGTATAAAATGGTGAACCGAGCGCTAGCACGGCAAAGACCTGATCACTTCTCAGCGGCTGCGTGGCTTGATGCCCTTGGCCCCAACGCCTCGATATTATCGAATGTCAAATTGGATGATATTGATGGAGGCTATGCGGAAAACATCAAGTCTATTTTTAGAACTTCTTCGTTTGCCTATAAACCTGGCATGCCTGCAGATGCTGTCGTGTTCTTGTCTCAGCGTTTGCATCAAGATATGTTTTGGCATTGCTTGGAGCATGCCTATTTGAGAGATAAGCCTGTTATTTATGCAGAGGTTGCACTGTTTGGCGGCTTTGCTGGCTTTTTTGATCAAGAGGCTACCCTGAAAGAGAAGAAAGCATTAGGTTTCTTGCTGGACGATATGGGGTATTATTTTGACTCTCATCAGGCATCTCGTTGTGAACATACATTAAACGATGATTGCTATTTTCTTGAAGAGCATGAGTTGCTAAGAAGCCGCATGCTGATTGAGAAGATTAATAAATATGACATTACCAAATACAACAAATATGTGACTGCAGAGGGCGCTGACTTTGAGCTTGAAGAGGGCTGTGTTCTGGTAATAGATCAGAAAAAAGGCGATGCATCGATTGCCTTTGCGGGTGCCACAGATGATACCTTCGTCGATATGATGAAAGCGGCTATCAAGGATAATCCAGGTAAGAAAATATATTTCAAACGCCATCCGGATAGTGTGCACAAGAATTTCAATTCATATCGGAATAGAAATGTAAAAGAGATTGAGGTGCTTCCTGATGATGTTCAGATTAATCAGGTGCTTAATAAGTGCAGTAAAATCTATACGGTATCGTCGCAAGTGGGGTTTGAAGGCTTGTTGAAAGGCAAGGAAGTAGTTTGTTTCGGTGTCCCTTTCTATGCTGGCTGGGGCCTCACTGATGATCGTGCTTATGTGCCAAGAAGAAATAAGCCAAGGAGGGTCGAAGAGATTTTTCACCAAGTATGTATTCGGCAAAGTGTTTATATCAACCCTCATACAGGTAAAAGGATTGAGCTTGAGGCGTTGCTGAACATTATTCTTGAAATGCGCCAAGCATCGTCTACTGCTGCGACGTCTATCGATCTTTAATATTTATGAGGTGGTTTTTTTATGAGAGCATGTTTTTTTAGAACGGCGCACGCCATGTATCAACCAGAAACGGCGTTGCCCTTTCAAATCGGGTTGTGTCATACCTCTCAAACGTCAGTCGATGCTCATCTGTCTAATTTTTTATCTGACGGGTAACAAAGGCAATATGGTGCATCGAATGGCGGCAATACAGTCGCTGAGTGTCAATAGAAATTTATCGGCTCAAGTGCATCTACCCCGTTTATTGAACAAGGTGGGGGCCACTGATTTTAAAGCGCTAATGCAGGATAACTTCGATGCCGTGGTGCTGACGATGTCGAACGCGTTGAGAAAAGGGCCAAGCGACGGGTTACTGCGCCCCGTGCTGGAAAACCTGCCAGACTTGCCATTGTATGTGCTTGGGCTCGGTATGCAGACCATGCTCAATGGTTTGGATGACCTTGATGATGACATGGCTGCCGTCGTCCGACTGCTTCAGGAAAAAGCCACCTTCATCGGTGTGCGTGGTCACGATACCAAGCGGTGGCTGCATGAGAACGGTATTACCAAAGCCGAGGCCATTGGTTGCCCCAGCATGTTTGTTTATCCACTGAATATTGCGCATATCAAGCCATCGGTGGCCCCTCGTAAATTCATGACCTCAGGCTACATTGGCCGTAATTTCCTTGAGCATCGCGATAATCGTATGGGTGTGCTCTTCGATGCTTTCCAAGATCGCGAGTGCTCCTATGTCTTCCAAATGGATTTGAACAAGCTGGAATCTTTGAAGGGGCGTGTAGGTCTTTACAACGAAGCAACCAATGAACTGGATGTGGAGGCCATGCAAATGGCCATTCATGAGGAAACAGGGTTGAGCGCGCCCTTTACGCGCTATTATTCATTCAATGAAGTATCTGCTTGGCGTCAAGCGGCGGCACATCATGATGTGTTCATTGGCGACAGGATTCATGGGGCCGTTGCGGCAATGCAGGCGGGCACTCCGGCGTTGGTGTTGTATGCCGATGCTCGCGTTCGTGAGCTGACGTCCTACCATGGCATACCTGCTTGTTCGGTGGCAGAATTTGGCAAGCTAGGTGTCGATGCGGCCGTCGAGCAATACCTCAACGCAGAAGCTTTACAGAAATTCCAGGCTCGTTACCAAGAGACGCTACAGAAGTATCGCAAGGTATTGAAGCAGAATGGCTTGAACTTGGCGAACGGTAATGAGGTTTCTGTCGCCTTGGAGTATTTAAAAGCGATATCATGATATGGGCATTGGCGAGCCGATTACCCTGACGCTAGCTGAGCACGTAGTGGGTGCCTCGCCAGATCCGAGCGGCGCTCTATAGCCTCTCCCCGTTGCTGTGAATGCGTGGCTCTTTGCTACGGCGAACGCTACAGGGTGAGTCGGTGCGGTTATTTCAACTTTTGCTCTACGGTGTCGATCACCTGCTGCATGTGATGGCGCGCTTTATTGGGACAGAGCTTGCCTAGCGAAACAGCGGGCAAAATAAGCGATGATATTTCGAATACTTGAGTAATAAGCGATTGGTAGGCGGGCGTTTTACGGTCCTGCTTGGCGGCCTTTAGGCGGGCAAGGCGTGCTAGCCATTTAGGGGGCTTGGCAATTTTGCCTTTCACAAAATCATTCACAATGGTGGTAATGCGGGCGTCAAGGTTGCGCTCTTCGGCGGTGCATTCTGGGGGGCTGCGTAGGCAGCTTTTAACGGCGTCGTGCACTCGCCGCTCCAGCACGTAAGCTGAACGGTTAACGTATAGTTTTGCGATCAGGCCGTACACTCCCAAAATCAGGATAAGGGCTGCCAGGCTAATCAGTACCAGCATGGGCAAGTTCGCGCTGATGGGAACTACGCCCATGCCTTTATCGACTAACAGTACCACCAGCCCCCATACCACCACTACCACAGAAAGCAGAAACATCAGAAGCTGTAAGATGATGTTGGTGTTGGCGTCAAAGTCTTCACGCAGCTGTTGGATGCTGCCGGAAACCCGGTTCACCGAGCGGTCCAGGCGGTTCATTTTTTCGCTGTAGGCCGTGTGGCACTTAAGCACTTCACCGTTAATGTAGTGGAGGTAGCGCTGTTCATCAGGTGTGCCAGCAGCTGCGTTGAAGTGCAGCCGTTCGTAGCGTTCCAGCATTGGCCCTTGCTCTTTTTCCAGCTCGGTTTGAATTTTGTTGCGTAGTGCGGTGGCCTGTGCGTTCACTTCTAGAATATAGAAAAACAAGTGTGAGGTTTGGCTACGGTTGACCAGAGAAAACTTGGGCGTAATGGCAAATAGCGAACGAATGCGTACCCACTGGCTTTGCAGTTTATCGAGTAGGTCGTTGAGAAAGTCGATGGTGTTATAGGTAGGTTGCATGGCGTTTTCCAGACGGCGTGCGCGGTAGAAAAAGACCACTTCGCTATGCAGCATGTTGTAGAAGTGACTGCGCTGGCTGGCTTCTTGCTGGCCATCTGGTTCAATCGGCGCTTGTAAAGTGATGATAGACTGCAGTTCTCGCACAAAGTGACTGCCGTTTTCGTTGGCTAGCGTGCGCTGGGTGGAGGTGCTGGCGGCGTAGCGAATACGGGTATAGCGTCGGTAACCGTTGCCTTGAGTGTGCTGGGTAAACGCTTCGTTTGAAAAAGCGGTGTCGGTGCTAAATAGCGGCGTTAGGCTTTGCAGGCATAAAAATTCGCTGTACTGCTCTACCTTGATACGCACATGAAAATCGACGTGAAAGGCATCGCCCAAGCGCTGCATCAGCGCAGTGTGTAGGGGGGATGCGATGGCGTTCCAGGCGTCGTAGTGTTGAGGTTGTTCTGGCAGCTTGAGCAAAAAGTAGACAAATATGCTTTCTTCAAAACGCGAAAAGCGCACGCTGATGTCTTCAAGCTCTACTCGCGGTAACGGCGCTTGCGCGGGTATTAGCGGTATAGCGAGCAACCCTTGCTGACGTAGTGCCTCCAAGGCAGCGTATAGGGTGCGAAAACAGCAGCTGGCGGGAATATGCTTTCCTTCGGGGTCGCTAAAAGGTGTGAGGTGGTGCAGATGCGCAGCCCATTGTGGCTGGCCTAGCGCCTCACAAAAATGCGGTATCCACGCGTTTGGCGTGTGCAGGTCCATCGTTAGGCGAGTTGATAACGTTGCGTACACACGAGGTTCCCCGTTGGTTATGGTTTGGCACCTTCTAGCCGTACTCTGGCTGCTTTGACGCGCCAACGTTGACGGCTGAAGTTTAGCGAAAAGCCGCTACTATTACGAGGTAGTGTAGCAAGGTCCTCGTGTAACGGTGGCTGCTAGCAAACGGTAATGCCCTCGCTCGCTGATTTTTCGTACAAAGCCTAATACGCCTCATTCTTGCGGATTTTATTGATCTATATCAGGGAGCTTTGCCGCCTGAGTCAGTGGGCGGTAAGCGGGATGATGAAGCAGAGCGCAGTGTGAAAGACCTGCTGGCGTTATTGCCGGAACTCATGGCGCAGGGCAAACTGGAGGGCGGTTTTACACTGGTTGCTTTGAGCTATTATTGGGCCACGCTGTGTTAAGTGTGGGTTAGTCTTGAATTGATTTTATTCATGAGTCATGTCGTCATGTTGAAAAATGCGCGTTGGTTAACGCACAACAGGAGTGGCGATTCACGCAAGGGAGAAGCATATGGACGCCATTATCCAAGCATTTCATGAGCAAACGCCAAATGCCAATGTGGCAAAAGAGCGGGTTGCGTTTGGCACGTCAGGCCACCGTGGCCGTGCCACCGAGCGCACGTTCAACGCGGCACATATCATCGCGATTACCCAGGCGGTGGTGGACTACCGCAAGGAAGAGAACTACCAGGGGCCGCTGTTTCTAGGGGTGGATACCCACGCGCTTTCGCGCCCCGCCTGGGAGTGTGCGCTGCGTGTGCTGGTAGCCAACCGCGTGCCGGTGCTGGTCGAGAAGGGCCATGGCTACACGGCGACGCCGCTGGTCAGCCAGGCCATCATCCATTACAACACTCAGCACCCGCTGGGTGATCCTGCTGCCAAGGCGGATGGGTTGATCATCACGCCTTCGCATAATCCGCCGGAAGATGGCGGTATCAAGTACAACCTGTACCACGGTGGCCCGGCCGATACCGAAGCGACCCGCTGGATCGAACTGCGCGCCAACGCTTATCTGCTGCGCCAGTTGAGCGATATCACGCTGGTGTCGTTGGAAGAGGCGCTGGCCCAGGTCCAGGAATACGACTTCACGGCCCATTACGTGGCCCAGTTGGGCCGCGTGGTGGACATGGACGCCATCCAGAAAGCTAACCTGACCCTGGGGGCCGACCCCATGGGCGGTACGGCGCTGCCGGTGTGGCAGGCGGTGGCTGAACACTATGGGCTGAATCTGGAAGTGGTGAATACCACCATTGATAGCCGGTTTGCGTTCATGCCGCCGGATCACGACGGCAAGATCCGCATGGACTGCTCCAGCGCGGCGGCCATGGCCAACCTGCTCGACATCAAGGACCGCTTCGATCTTGCCTTCGGCAACGACCCGGATGCCGACCGCCACGGCATCGTGGATGCCAACGGCCTGATGAATCCCAACCACTTTCTGGCGGTGTGCGTGGATTACCTGATGAGCCACCGCCCCGAGTGGAGCCAGGAGCTGCGCATCGGCAAGACGCTGGTGTCGTCTTCCATGATCGACCGGGTTGTGGCTTCCCATAAGCGGGAGCTGCACGAGGTGCCGGTGGGCTTCAAATGGTTCGTGGATGGCCTTTCCGATGGCTGGCTGGCCTTTGGCGGCGAAGAGAGCGCTGGGGCCAGCCTGCTGACCCGTGACGGCAAGGCGTGGTCTACCGACAAAGACGGCATTGCCCTGTGCCTGCTGGCCGCCGAGATTCTGGCCGTGACCGGTAAAACGCCTAGCGAGTATTACCAGACGCTGACCCAGCGCTTTGGCGAGCCTTGCTACAAGCGTGTGGACACGCCGTGCAGCGTAGAAGAGAAGGGCGCCTTCAAGCAGCTCACCGCCGACAGCGTTACCGACACCACCCTGGCGGGCGACCCCATCACCGCCGTACTGGTCAAGGCCCCCGGTAACCAGGCTGCCATTGGCGGCTTGAAAGTCACCACCGACAACGGCTGGTTCGCCGCCCGCCCCAGCGGCACGGAATCGCTCTACAAAATCTACGCCGAAAGCTTCAAAGGCCCCCAACACCTGGACGAACTGATCGACAGCGCCAAGCAGTTACTTTCGGGCGTGCTGAAAGGTTAAGCCTTTGTTATAAGCATGATGGTCGCAAACCAAAACCACCCTTGATGGGTGGTTTTTTTGGCTGGTTGCCAGGTTTGTGGGGGCGCGGTGGGTGATTGGGGCGGCTGGCCATGCGTATTGTTGGCGATGTACCCGTAGCGCGGTGTAAGCGGAGCGCACCCGCGAAGCATCCCGTTAGGGATGCCGATGAAGCCACCGAGATTTGATCGAGCGCTGTGGCTCAATCAGGGCGGCTGGCGCCGCCTTCGCGGGTGCCTCCTTCGCTCGTTGCTCTCGCTCAGTCGTTACGCCGCGCTACGGGGGGCTTAGCGCAAGATTCGTTACGCCGCGTTACGGGGGTTACGGCGGGCTTCGCGCAAGATTCGTTACGCTGCGCTACGGGGTTGGGGCATCTTGCTGTAAACTTGGGTAATACCTCTGGATGGGAGTGGGTTGGCTTGGCGTGTGCTTCGTTCTTTCGCTATGTTGGCTTTTATAACTCAAGGATGATTTATGAATACTTCATTTTCTGCAGTATCCCCTCACGCGTATACCCCGTTGAAGGCGCTTCACCAACATGCGGAGTTGGTGCAGGCGCAGCCGTTGAGTGCTTTGCTGAGCGGGTCGGGTGTGGCTCGGCAGCGGGCGGCGGCGTTGGCGTTTTCGTTTGGCACGCTGCATCTGGATTTCAGCAAACAGCGGTTGACCCAGCAAACGCTGCCGTTACTGGTGGCGTGGGCGCAGAGCTGTGGGCTGGAAGCGCGGCGTAGTGCGCTGTTTGCAGGCGCTAAAGTGAACCACTCTGAGCGCAGGGCGGCGCTGCACATGGCGGCGCGCTGGCCGGAGGCAACGCCTGCCCCAGAGGGGATGGAGGCCGCCGCTGCGTTTTGCCAGCAGCAGCGGGTGAAAATGACGGGGTTGGTCACACGCGTTCATCAGCAGGCGTGGTTTGGTGCCACGGGCCAGGCAATCACCGATATCGTGCATATTGGGGTGGGGGGCTCGGATTTAGGCCCCAAATTGGTGAGCGAGGCGCTGGCCGATTGCCCGAGCCAGGCGCAGGTGGGCGTGCATTATGTCTCCACCATGGATGGTTCGCAGCTGCTGCCCTTGATGGAGACGCTGAACCCGGCCACTACGCTGCTGGTATTGGCTTCGAAGTCGTTCACCACGGCGGATACGCAGTTCAATCTGCGCACCGCGCTGACCTGGCTGAGCGATGCCCTGGAAGTGGATGAAGCCACGGTACGCCGTTATCAGCTGCTGGGGGTCTCTTCCAAGCCGGAAAAGATGACCGAGTTCGGCATTCCCGAAGCCCACCAGTTGGAATTCAAGGAGTGGATTGGCGGGCGTTTTTCACTGTGGTCGCCGATTGGCGTGAGCGTGGCCATGCAGCTGGGGCTGGCGCAGTTCGATGCCCTGTTGGCGGGCGCGCACGCCATGGACCAGCACTTCCTGGACACACCGCTGGCACAGAACCTGCCCGTGTTGCAGGCGCTGGTGGGGGCGTGGAACTGTCAATTCTTGAACATCCCGACCCATGCGGTGCTACCTTACGACGGCCGTTTGAAGAGCCTGGCGGCGTACCTGCAGCAGCTCGAGATGGAGTCCAACGGTAAGAGCGTGGGGCTGGATGGCCGTTCGGTCAATCATGCTACTTGCCCGATTCTGTGGGGCGATGTGGGCCCCAATGCCCAGCATGCGTTCTATCAGTTATTGCATCAGGGGAGCCACACGGTAAGCGCTGATTTCGTGGCGGTGGCTCAGCGTCGTGCTGATGTTGCCACGCCGGTGGCGGAGTCGCTGGAGCAGCAAAACTCGCTGACCCTGGCCAACTGTCTGGCTCAGGCCCAGCTGTTTGCGCTGGGGGATGATGCCATTCCACCTGCGTTGCGTGGCTATATGGCCCAGGGGTATCGGGGTAACCAGCCCAATTCGGTTATACTGATGCGCGAGCTGAACGCATGGTCCATAGGTGCGCTGCTGGCACTCTATGAACATAAAGTGTTCGTTCAGTCGGTGTTGTGGAACTTGAACCCCTTCGACCAGCCGGGTGTGGAGCTGGGCAAGCAGCTGGCCACCAGCCTGTATCAGACGTTGGCGGGTTTGCCGATTGAGCACCAGAATGTAGAAGATCCCAGTACTGCTCAGCTGCTGCGTAAAGTGAGTGAGTGGCGCAAGCAACGTAACGAAAAAGGAAGTGTTGAATGACTCAAGTACGCAAGGCGATTATTCCGGTGGCGGGGTTCGGTACCCGCCTGCTGCCCATCAGCAAGGCGATCCCCAAGGAGATGGTGCCGGTAGTCGACCGCCCCTTGATTCAGCACGTGGTGGAAGAAGCGCTGGCCGCAGGCATCAACGAGATCATTTTGGTGACGCGTGCTGGCAAATCAGCCATCGAAGACCATTTCGATGCCCACTTCGAGCTTGAGCATTCGCTGGCCAGCAAGGGTAAGGATGCGCTGCTGGAGACGCTATCGGCCATTTCTCCCAAGCAACTGAAAGTGACCAGTGTTCGCCAGCCCAATGCCAAGGGCCTGGGGCATGCGATTTTTTGCGCGGCCCACCTGCTGGACCAGGGCGAGCCGTTCGCGGTGATTCTGCCCGACGTGTTGGTCAAGCCGCAGGTGGATAGTAGTGCTTGTGACTTAGGCAGCATGGTGGCGCGCTGGGAAGCCCACGACGCGTCGCAAATCATGGTGGAAGCCGTGCCCCAGGAAGAAGTGTACCGCTATGGCATCGTGGATTGCGATGAGCCTGCGGCAGGCGAAAGCGCCAACATGCGCGGCGTGGTGGAAAAGCCCAAGCCGGAAGAAGCGCCTTCGCGCCTTTCCGTGATTGGCCGCTACGTGTTGCCTTACCGCATCATGGAGCTACTGCGCGACCAGCCGCCCGGTGCGGGCAATGAAATCCAGCTCACCGATGCCATCGACCGCTTGATGCAGGAAGGCAAGTCGGTACAAGCGTATCGTATGCATGGCCGCACCTTCGATTGCGGGCATATCGAAGGCTGGCTGCAGGCCAACACCACGCTGGCTCGTGAAGCGGGCTACGACGTTTAACGGCCTGCTCAAGGCTGAGTGTTTGAAAACCGCCCCCGTGGGCGGTTTTTTACGTTCTGGAGGCGCGATGCGGGAATTACTGGAACAGGTGTTGGCCATTGCCAAAGCCGCGGACGACGCCATCATGGCGGTATATGGCCGCGCCTTCGAAGTGACGGTCAAGCAGGATAACAGCCCACTGACCGAGGCGGACCGAGCGGCGCATAACGTCATTCGGCATGGTTTGCAGGCGTTGACGCCGACGTATCCCATGTTATCCGAAGAGGATGTGGAAGGTTTTTCAGGGGTTGGCGACGATGGCCGCTACTGGCTGGTGGACCCGCTGGATGGCACCAAGGAATTCATCAAGCGCAACGGGGAGTTCACCGTCAACATCGCGCTGATCGAACACGGCGCGCCAGTTCTGGGCGTGGTGACCGCCCCGGTCACCGGCGTTGCCTACCTGGCGGCAGAGGAGGTAGGAGCTTACAAGATAGCGCCGGATGGCCAGCGCACCCGTTTGCAGGTGGCGGGCAGGCCCGCCGAGGGCGCCATGTGGCGCGTGCTGGGCAGCCGCTCTCATCACGACCCCGCACTCACCGATTGGCTGGCGGCGTTGGGGCCTTATCAGATGCAGCCCATGGGCAGCTCGCTGAAAAGCTGCTTGATCGCCGAAGGCCAGGCCGACGTTTACCCCCGCTTCGGCCCCACCAGCCTCTGGGACACCGCCGCCGCCCACGCCATCGTCCACCAAGCCGGAGGGCGCATCGTCACCCTGGACGGCCACCCGCTGCACTACGCCACCCCCACCCAAACCCTGAACCCACCTTTTGTAGTGTGGGGGAACCGGGGGTGATGTTGGGGCGTTTTGTCGTTTGGTGGCGTGATCGGGGCGGCTGGCGCCGCCCTTCGCGGGTGCCTCTTTCGCTCGTTGCTCTCGCTCCATCGTTACGCCGCGCTACGGGGG
>NZ_LFGT01000009.1:44150-60373 GCF_002078115.1 Halomonas sp. BC2
TGCCACCTTCGGCATGATTATCCGTGCCCGATGTTGGCGATGACCCCGTAGCGCGGTGTAAGCGGAGCGCACCCGCGAAGCAACGCGATGAGCGTTGCCGGTGAGGGCGCGATGGTTGGCGGTGGCGTGGTTGTTTATGGTGGCGTAATCGGGGCGGCTGGCGCCGCCCTTCGCGCCGGGCCGCCGCTGCGGGTGCCTCATTTGCTCGTGCCTCGCAAGATTCATTACGCCGCGCTACGGTTCACCATCCACCATTCACCGTTCACCGTTCACCATTCACCTTTCACCTTTCACCCCTCACCGTTTTTCCAAGCTTTCTACAGGGAGTTCGACGGGGTGGGGGCGTTGGAGGACGTTGAGGAGGACGATGGCGCGTTCTTCGCCTTTGCAGCGGGTGAAGATGGCTTCGAGGTCTTTGAAGGGGCCTTCGGTGATGGTGACTTTGTCGCCGGCGGTGAAGATGCTGTGGTTGCCTTCCTGGCGGTGGGGTTGGGCGCGGAGGGTGGCGACGAGGGCGTCGGGCACGGCGATGGGGGTGTTGCCGAAGGTGAGCAGGCGCAGGACGCCACGGGTGGAGCGGATGGGGCGCCAGTTGCTGTTGACCTGGTCTAACTGAATGAATAGGTAGTAAGGGAACAGCGGCTCGGAAACGGTGGTGAGCTTGCCTTGGCGTTTGCGTTTGACGTCCAGCACGGGGTGGAACACCTCGTAGCCCTGGTTGGCGAGGTGTTCGGCGGCGCGGAAGGATTCACTGCCTTTGCATTGGATGACGTACCAGTGGGCGGTCGTGGTTTCGGGTGTTTCGATGACCATGCGATTACCTTTTTTGCCTTGGGAGGCGTGATAGGCGGTGGCGCTTTATTGAACGGTGGCGTGATCGGGGCGGCGGGTGCCGCCCTCCGCGGGTGCCTCTTTCGCTCGTTTCTCTCGCTCTATCGTGACGCCGCGCTACGATTCACTCCTCACTCCTCACTCCTCACTCCTCACTCCTCACTCCTCACTCCTCACTTTCCCTCCGCCAGCAGTTTCTCCAGTACATCCAGCGTTTCGTCGATATGGGCTTGGGTGTGCTCGCAGGAGAGGAAGAAGCGCAGGCGGGCGCTTTTTTCGGGGACGGCGGGGTAGAGGATCGGCTGGACGTTGATGTCTTTTTCGAGCAGGGCGTTGGAGAGCCTGGCGGCCAGCGGTGAGCTGCCGACGATCACGGGGACGACGGCGGAGCCGATGCTGTGGCCGGTATCCATGCCGCGTGCTTGCGCCTGTTCGAGGAAGTAACGGGAGATGGCCTGTAGCTGGGCCACCCGTTCGGGCTCCTGGGCCATGAGTTCCAGCACCTTGAGCGAGGGGGCGGCGACCTGGGCGGGCATGCCGACGCTGTAGAGGAAGCCGGGCGCGAAGTAGCGCAGGGTTTCGACCAGGGCCTTGTTACCGGCAATGTAGCCGCCGCAGCCGGAGAGGGTTTTGCTCATGGTGCCCATCCAGATGTCTACCTGGGTGGGGTCGATGGCAAAGTGTTCCCGCAGGCCCAGGCCTGTTTCGCCCATGACGCCGAAGGAGTGGGCTTCGTCGACCATCAGCCAGGCCTGGTGGCGCTGTTTGATGGCGATGAAGCGAGGCAGGTCGGGGATGTCGCCGTCCATGCTGTAGAGCCCTTCGATCACCACCAGCACTCGTTCGAACTGGTGGCGGTGCTGGGTGAGCAGCGCGTCCAGGGCATCGGGGTCGTTGTGGCTGAACGACATGCGCTTGGCCCCGGAGAGCTGGGCACCGACCAACGAGCTGTTGTGGATGTACTCGTCGTGGAGGATCAGATCCTTGGGACCCAGCAGGTAGCCTAGCGTGGAGACGTTGGTGGCGTGACCGCTGACGAAGGCCACGGCATCTTCCACGGCATACGCCTTGGCGATGGCCTGTTCCAGCTCGCCGTGAATGGGGCGCTCGCCCGAGACCACGCGGCTGGCAGATACCGAGGTGCCGTAGTGCTGGGCGGCCTCGCAGGCGGCCTGGATGACCCGCGGGTCGCCGGAGTAGCCCAGGTAGTTGTAGCTGGCGAAGTTGATGCAGGTGCGACCTTGCATGACGCTGGTGGCCCCGGCCAGGCCGTCGTGCACCTTGAAGAACGGCACCTGCAAGCCCAGCTGTTGCGCGCCCTGACGCATCATCGAGAGCTGTTGATAGCCTGGGTGGGCATCGAAGCGGGTGAAGCGTTCGGGCACGGAACGGGTTGCCCCTGCGCTGGTGGCAGGGGCAGTGGGCTGGCTGGCTCTTGCGGTAGGGCGCTTGCGCGCCTGTTCCAGTAGCTGGCGTTTTAGTTCTGAACGCTTGGCGGTCATGGTGTCTCTGTCGCTGGGGAGGATGCGGGCTCACTGGTAATGCCGTCTGCGCCGTGGCGAGCGGCCAGAGAGGCTAACGCATCTTGCGGCGACTCTTCAACATCCTCGTCATGCTGTTGGAGTTTCTGGATCAGCACGCCGGCCAGCTTGTCGAGAGTGGAGGCTTCGCTGAGGACCATGACCGGCACTTGAACGCCCAAGCGGTTCTCGATGGCGGTCATCAGTTCCACGCCCATCAGCGAGTCGAAGCCCATGTCGTACACCGAGCGGTTGACGTCGATCTTCTCTTCGTCGATGAGCAGAATGCTGGCCAGCTCTGCGCGCAGCAGCTCGGTGATGGTGCTGTGCAGCTCTTCCGGCGAGAGGTCGGCCAGCAGGGCGCTGATGTCGTCGTCCTGGTCGAGGCTGCCGTCGTCATCGCTGGCGCGGGCAATTTCGTCGAAACGCGGGGTGCCGGAGGTGGGCAAAAAGCGCGCCAGTGCGCCCCATTCCAGCTCCAGCACGCCCAGGCTTGGCCCGGGAGTCAGCAGCATTTGCTCCAGTACCTTCAGGGCGTCGTCGGAACGCAGCGCCGAGCCTCCCAAACGCTCCTGGAGGGCGTCGCGGGTGCGGGTGTTGCGGGCCAGGAAGCCGACGTCTTCGATGGCACCCCAGCGTACGCAGGTGGCCGGAAGGCCCTGAGCACGGCGGCGGGCAGCGAAGGCTTCGAGCCAGTGGTTGGCAGCCACGTAGTTGCCTTGGCCAGGGTTGCCGAACAGCGTGGTGGCCGATGAGTAGACCACGAAGAAGTCCAGCGGGGCTTGCTGGGTGAGCGCTTCCAGATGGCGTGCGCCATCGATTTTCGGGGCCAGCACTTTATGGATGCGTTCGGCGTCCAGGTTACGGATCAGGCCGTCGTCGATCACCGTGGCGGCGTGGACGATGCCGTGCAGCGGGCTCAGCTCGGACTTGGCGCGTTCCAGCACGTTGGCCAGGGCGTTGCGGTCGGTGATGTCGCAGGCGGCGGCCATGACCTTGATGCCCTGGGCGTCGAATTCACGGATGGCGGCCTGGGCTTCTTCACTGGCAGGGCCGCTGCGGCTGAGCAGGATCAGTTCCCGTGCGCCTTTGCTGACCAGCCACTGAGCCGTCTTGAGGCCAAAGCCGCCCAGACCACCCGTGACCAGGTAGCTGGCATTGGCGGGCAGGGTGAGGCTGCCGCTGCCTAGCTGCTCCTGACGCGGTGCGGCAATGGGCTGTTCATAGGTGACGACGACCTTGCCGATCTGGCGAGCCTGCTGCATGTAGCGGAAGGCATCGATGACCTGGCTGTGGCTGAAGGCAGTGAACGGCAGCGGGCTGAGGGTGCCGTCGTTGAACAGCGCCATCATTTCACTGAACAGGGTTTGGGTGAGCGCGGGCTGCACTTTCATCAGCTGGTCGGAGTCGATGCCGAAGTAGCTGAGGTTGTTGCGGAACGGGCGCAGGCCAATGTGGGTGTTCTCGTAGAAGTCGCGCTTGCCCAGCTCCAGGAAGCGGCCGAACGGGCGCAGGGCGCGCAGGTTCTGGTTGATCGCTTCACCTGCCAGGGAGTTGAGCACGATATCGACGCCTTCGCCCTGGGTGTCTTCGAGAATCTCTTCGGCGAAGGTGAGCGAGCGGGAGTCGTAGAGACGCGCTTCGCCCATCAGGCGCAGGAAGTCGCGTTTCTCTTCCGAACCCACGGTGGCGTAGATGTCGGCGCCCATCCACTGGGCAATTTGCAGCGCGGCGATGCCTACGCCTCCGGCGGCACCATGGATCAGCACCTTTTCACCGGGCTGCAGGCGCGCCAAGTGTTTCAGCGCGTAGTAGACCGTGAAGAAGGTGGTCGGAATGGTGGCGGCTGCGGCGTAGCTGACGCCTTCGGGCAGCGGGGCCACGGCGTGCTGGCTGGCGACCAGGCGGTCGCTGAAGCTGGCAGGGCCGAAGCCCACCACGCCCTGGCCGGGACTAAGATGGTTGACATTGCTGCCGACCGCGACGACTTCCCCGGAGAACTCCAGGCCCAGGGTGGGGCCGGCAAAACCGTTTTCGATGGCTTCATCGGACAGTAGCCCCAAGGTGTACATGACATCGCGGAAGTTCAGGCCGGTGGCCTTGACGCGCACTTCCACCTCGTCGGCACCCAGCTCGGGGAGCTGGCGTGGCCGCCACTGTAGCTGGCGCAACTGGCCGGGCAGGGCAAAGCCCAGCGTCATGGCTTGGCGCGGCGCTGCCTGGCTGGCCTTGTGCGGGTGCGGGGCGGGCAGGGTACGCAGGCGGGTGGCGTAACGGGTGCCTGCCTGGGTAATGACCAGCTCGTTTTCCGTATCCGGGTGGGTCACGGAATCGGCGATACAGGCCAGGGCCTTGGTGCTGGGCTGCTCGGGCAGTTCCAGCAGGGTGACGCTATGGCCAACGGCTTCGTTGGCCAGCGAGCGGCCAAAGCCCCAGAGTGCGGCGTCGTCGCCGTGCTGGTAACCCTGGGTGAGCAGCCACAGCGTGACACGGCTGCCCTGGGCTTCCAGGCCGCTGTGTTCGAGGGCCAGCGACCACTGCTGAGCAAGGTGGCAGCGCTGGGTCTGTGCGGCGGTGGTATCTTGGCCCAGGCCACGCAGGTCCAGCACGTTCAGCGCGGCGGGGGCGTTTCGAGCTGGCGCAACTGCTCGGCCAGCAGGGCCGCAGGCTCGCCATCGCTGAGCAGGGTGACGTTCTCCAGCGCTGCCGCCAGCCCGTTGGCCAGGGCTTGCTGGTTGTCGTCGGCAATGACCAGGGTGTGTGCCTGGGGCGCTTGCGCGGCGCTGCCCGGCTGTTCGCTGGGCGCTTGCGCATGCAGCAGGTAGGCGCCGTTCTCTTCCAGCTCGATGGGCGCGGTCACGCTGAGCCCTTGGGCGGAGAGCCACTCGATAAGGGTGGCTTGTTCCAGCGCGGCCTGGCCAATGCCGGGGGTGGCCAGCAGGTCGTCCAGCCAGCGGCTGGGATGAATGCCGACCACAATGAGCTGTGCGCCCGGTGCCAACTGCGAAGGCAGTGCCTCGATGAGCTGGCGAGTGCGTTCAGGCTGGGTGACGTCGGCGCTGATGAAGGCCAACTGGGCTTTTTGTGCTTCTGCCAGCGTGGGCAGTGACTCTTCCAACGGCTGAACGTCGATCAGCGGGTAGCGTTCCTGCAGCTGCTCCGCCTGATGGCGCGCCGTGTCGCTGGTGGTCAGCGCACGGTAGCGGTAGCTGTCGGTGACCCTGGGCGAGTGATGGGCAAGGCGTTCCAGCAGGCGTTGGCCCAGCGCGGGGGCGCAGGGGCCTGCTTCCAGCAGGGCCAGCCGCTGGCCTTCGGGCAGGGCGGTCAGGGCTGCTTCCATCAGGCTGCCCAGCTCGCTGGCCAGCACTTGCCAGCCGCTTTCGCCAATCAGGACACGGTTGATGCCTGCCAGGTGTTCGTGGGTGACGCCCAGGCTTTCCAGGGTGTCGGTGCCACGCGCCAGGGCTTCCTTGTGCAGACCAAGCCTGCCCACCAGATGAATGGGGGCGAAGTAGTCCGGGTAGTCTTGGACCAGCAGCTGCCAGATGGTTTCCGGGGGCAGGGGCGCTGCGTCGTCGCTGTCGGCAGCGGCGGGAGTGCCCTGTTGGGCGAAGGCTTCGCTGAGACTGTCCAGCAGCGGCGCGACTTCCTGGCCGTAACGCTGGCCGGTGCTGGCGCTGAAGGCCTCGCCTAGCCCCATCAGGCGCGGCAGGGCATCGCTTGGCAAAGGGAGCGCGGCGGCGCGAAGCGGCGCAGGCGTGAGTTCGATATCCAGGTAGCTGAAGTGCTGGTGGTGTGCGCGATTCAGGCGAATGGCCTTGAAGCGGGTCTGGCTGAGCACGGCCACGGCGCGGCCTTCGGCATCGTAGAGCTCGAAGTCGGCGGTGAAGGAGTGCGGCGCCCGTTTGCCCATGACGGCACGGGCCAGCACGGGAGTGCCTGCTTCGGCATTGACCTGAATACGGCCTACGCGCACGGGGACGAACGCAAGCTGCGAGGCAAGATCTGCCTGCTGAGCGAGCAGCGGAATGAACAGCTGGAAGGCGCTATCGAGAATGCCGGGATGCACGTGCAGCGTGTCGAGCTGGGCGGTGACGGCTTCCGAAAGGTGAATCTCGCCAATGACGCTGTCGCCCTCGATCCAGCCACGGGTAATGGCCTGGAAAGCGGGGCCATAGTGCAAGCCGATACGTTCGGCCATGGCCAGGTGCTGTTCCAGGGTGTAGTCGGCAGCGCGGCTGGGCAGTGCCGGGGCCTGGCGATTGAGCAGGAAGCCACGGCTTTCACGCATGCGGCGAGCCACGGTGTTGAGCTGCCATTCGATGCCGGTGGCGGGCTCCCGGGAGCGAATTTCCAGGCGACCGTCATCGGGGTCCAGCGTCAGGCGCATGGTGCGCCCGTTGGGGCCGTCCAGCAGCAGCGGCGCGCGGATTTCCAGCTCTTCGATATCCAGCAGCGAAGAGTCTTTTTGCTGCATGGCGGCGGCCAGGGCCAGCTCGATGAAGCCCGCGCCGGGGAAGACGGCGCCTTCGCCCACCACGTGGTCGGCCAGCCAGGGCTGGCGCTTGGTGTCCAGCTGGCTTTCCCAGGTGTGCTCTTGCTGGGCTAGCGGGTAGCCCAGAAGTGGGTGCTGGTAGTAGCGCGACAGTAGGCCCTGGCCATCCCGGGTGCCTTGCACCCAGAGTTGGGTACGTTGCCACGGGTAACGAGGCAGCAGCACGCGCTGACCTTCCACGGGGAAGTAGTGTCCGCTGGGTAGGGTAAGCCCGCTGAGCAGCAGTTGGCTCAGCGTACGCTGTAGGCCATCGAGACCGGGTTTGTGGCGTTCGAGAGTGCCCAGCACCAAACCGCTTTGCGCTTGCTGGCGCAGCGACTCGTTGAGGTAGCGGCGCAAGATGGGGTGCGCACCGACCTCGACAAAGACGTTATAACCCTGCTGTATCAGGTGCGTGGCGGCGTCGTCGAACCGTACCGGCTCGCGAATGTTCAGCCACCAGTAGTGGGCGTCCAGCGTGTCACCTGCCGCCACGGCCCCTGTCACGGTGGATACATACGGAATGCGGGTGGGCTGTGGCTGAATATCGGCCAGCGCTTCCACCACGCCTTCCTGAATGCTGTCCATGGCGGGGCTGTGGAAGGCGTAATCCAGCGGCAGGCGCTTGGCAAACACTTCCTCGGCGCTGAGGGCGTCTTCCAGTTTGCTGAGCTGGGCCTTGTCGCCTGCCAGGGTAATGCCTTTGGGGCTATTGATGCCGGCCAGGCTGACCCGGTCGAACTCAGGCTTGGCCAGCCAGGGGGCGATGTCGTCGGCGCTCATGGCCACAGCGGTCATTTCGCCCAGGCCACGGGTCTTGCCCTGGAAGTCGCTGCGGTAGTAGATCACCTTCACCGCGTCTTCCAGGCTCAAGGCGCCTGAGGCCCAGGCGGCGGCCACTTCACCCACGCTATGGCCAAACACGGCAGCGGGGGTAATGCCTTGCTCCTTGAGCCACTCGGTGAGTGCCACTTGTAGGGCAAACAGCGCAGGCTGGGCAATTTCGGTGCTGACGAACCGCTCTTCTTCGCCCGCTTGCTGGTTGAGGCCCGCTAGCTCTGCACGCAGTGAAAAATGGCCGTGGCGCTGGAACAGGGCATCGACGCGGTCGATGGCGTCACTAAAGGCCGGGGCGGTGTCGAGCAGGTCATGGCCCATGGTGGCCCACTGGCAGCCGTTGCCGTCGTAGACGAATACCGGCCCCTGGGCGTTGCTCAAGCGCTCCAGTGTGATGAGTTGGCTGGTATCGCCTTCAGCGAACTGGCCCAGTGCGGCAGCGGCTTCTGAGGCGCTGCTGGCAAAACAGAGCGCTCCGTGGCTGTGCTGCTCACGGTGGTGAAACAGGGTATGAGCAGTGTCGTAAAACGGCTGCTCGGTGGTCTGCAGGTGGGTGGCCAACGCCTGAGCACTGGCGGCCAGGGCGGCTTCACTGCGCGCGCTGATCCGAATGGGCAGCGGGGCATCCGGCACCTGACGCTCAGACGTGGGTGTTTCCGGGGCACTTTCCAGAATGACGTGGGCGTTGGCGCCGCCAAACCCGAAGGAGTTGACGCCAATGACCAGCTTGCCTTCGGGTTTGAGCGGCTGGGCCTTGGTGACGACCCGCAGGTTCCATTCATCGAACTTGATGCGCGGGTTCAGCTTGCGAATGCCGATGGTGGCAGGCACTTCGCGGTGCTGCAGGCTGTACAGCGCTTTGGCCAGGCCCGCCACGCCGGAGGCGGTTTCCAGGTGGCCGACGTTACTCTTCACCGAGCCGATGAGTAGCGGCGTTTTGCGATGCTGACCAAGGGCTTCACCGATGGCGCGTGTTTCGATGGGGTCGCCCACGGCGGTGCCGGTGCCATGGGCTTCCAGGTAGTCGATTTCGTCGGGGGAGATGCCTGCCTGTTCGTAGGCGCTGCGCATCAGGGCAATCTGGGCGCTGGGGTTGGGCACGGTGAGCCCGGTTTTGTACCCATCGGTGTTGACTGCCGAGCCCGCGACCACCGCCAGGATGTTGTCGCCATCGGCGACGGCCAGGTCGTAATCCTTGAGCAGAAACAGGCCTGCGCCTTCAGAGCGCACGTAGCCGTTGCCGGCTTCGTCGAAGACCTGGCAGCGCCCGGTGGGCGACAGCATGCTGGCCTTGGAGAAAATAATGAAGCCGTAGGGGTGCAGGTGCAGGCTGATGCCCCCTGCCAGCGCCATGGGGGTTTCACCGCTGCGAATGGATTGGCAGGCCTGGTGGAACGCGACCATGGAAGAGGAGCAGGCGGTGTCCAGCGACATGCTGGGGCCGTGCAGGTCGAAAATGTACGACAGCCGGTTGGAGGCGATGCTGGACGTGTTGCCGGTGGCGGTGGAGGCGTCGATGGCCGCCATGTCGTCGGCAAGCCGATAGGAGTAATCCAGGCTGGCCACACCAAGGAACACACCGCACTGGCTGCCACGCAGGGTGCTGGGCACGATGCCCGCGCTTTCCATGGCTTCCCAGGCCAGCTCCAGCAGCATGCGCTGCTGGGGGTCCATGTTGGCGGCTTCTCTGGGAGAAATGCCGAAAAACGCTGCGTCGAACCCGCTGATATCGCCCAGGCTACCGGCGGCAAACGTCACGCTGGTGCCGGGGTGGCGCTTGTCGGGGTGCCAGAACGCATCGTGGCTCCAGCGGTCGGGCGCAACCTGGGTGACGAGGTCTTTTTCGGCTTGCAGGTCTTGCCAGAACGTTTCAGGGGTGGTGCCGGGGAAACGATGGGCGGCACCAATAATGGCCACGCGTTTAGTCATTCTTGCTCCTGAGGTTCTGGTTCTGCCTTGATCACATCGCTACTTATATCGCGTCCAAACACTTGTTTAAATAGCCGGACGCCAAGTTCGTTTGCTGCTATTCCCTGCGGCCTGTGCTCGGCAGGCGATGGGGCCAACGGTTGCCGTTGTGTTGACCATATCATGTATGGCGTGCGGCCCGTAGGGGCGCCAAAATATCCATACGCGGCGGGCAGGATGGGCACATGGTCGCCGTACCATCCCAGTAGCCCCTCACGGGGGGTTGCGCCTAATGCCGCTTTGATGCTACCCAGCATTTTGTCTGCCTCGCCAAGGTGGTAGAGATAGACCGCCAAATCCCGCAAGTGATTTGGCAGCGGCCACGGGGCGTTGGGCAGCGTCCTGGCGAGGTGCTGCTGCTGGGGGGCTTCCAGGTGCAGCGGGCCGTGATTTTCCATGGTGATCACGAGCACGAATAGCGGCCTATTATCGTCATCTTTCAGCAGGCGTCCAACCTTTCGTGCGACGGCCTGGTCGCCAATGTATTGGCCGTGCTTTTCCTGGGTTTCGAAGGCGCTGAGATCCAGAAAGGTGTCGAAGCCCAACAGCGGGATGACCTTGTCGCGCAGATAGAACGTGGCCGGGTACGGGTGAATACATACGGTGCGGTACCCCTGGGCCTTGAATGCGCTGGCCACGCTGGCGAGAGGGTGGCGTGACAGGGTGCGGTAGGGGTTGAATTGACGCGGCCCCCAGTCGCTGGGGGCTAGTCCGGTCAGCACGGCGCATTCGGTGCGCACGGTGTTGGCTCCCCAGGCGGGTACATGCAGTTCGCCCTGTTCGAGAGCTTCGGCGGCGGTGGCGTCGAATTGGCCAAGTAGCCCCGGTGCTACGTCCTTGCACCAGGGGCGGGGGTCGAAAAACGACTCACTTTGCACCAGCACCACGTTGGGCAGTGTGTGGCCTGGAAGCGTGGCCGAGGAGGACTCCGTTCGGTGTAGGGGCTGGCTGAAGGGCTGGAACGGTGAGCTTTCCGGGGCGGGCGCGGGTGAGCGCATGAGTGCGACGCCGTAGCTCCACAGGCTGGTGTATAGCCCCGCTTCATGCAGGTCGTGTTTGGGCGCTAGCGTGGGCGGGGGCAAGCGTTTCAGGCTGGTCGCCAGCAGCAGTGCACCCGCCAGTATCAGCAGTAGGCAACTGAAGAGCCAAGGCAGGAGGCCCCAGTGGCTTACCAGGGAGGGCTCGAAATAAAAGAAGCTGCCGATGGCCACTGCCCCGGCGCTGCTGGCGGCGATGGCAAGCCCGATGCCGAAGAAAGGCACGTAGAGCCTGGGGTGCAGGATGGCATCCCAGAAGTATTCGAAATCGTGGCAGATGAAGGGCTCGTTGAGCGTGGCTGATTTAGTGTTGCTCGACTGTACCACCACCAGCTGCAGCGAGAGGATGAACACGACGGCAAACCAGGGGCGCTGTAGCAGCAGGGTGAACACGCCAAACAGCAGCAGCCAGCTGCCCAGGTGCACGGCATTGGCTGCCAGGCGGCGTTGCCAGAAGGGGCGTGGCCGGGGGCGTAGCAGCGCTTCAATCAGCAGGCTACCGAGCAGCCCGGTGACCAGTGCGGGCGCCATGGCGGTGAGCGCGGTAGCGGAGAAGAGCATCATGAGCCGCCCTCCAGGTGGTCGAACCCCAGTCGTTTGATCAGCCACTGGGACACCGCAGCGGGCAGAACGGCCAGCCACCAGGTGCCGAAGTTGAGCGGAAACGGGAAGCTGACCCGTGGCCGGTTGGCTGCAATGCCCCGGGCTATGACGCGGGCGGCACGCTCAGGTGGCCACTCCCAGGGTTTGGGGCCGGGCATGGCGTTGCACATGGGCGAGGTGACATAGCCGGGCATGACCACTGTGACGCCGATACCGGCCGGAGCGAGCAGCCCGCGCAGGCCTTCCCCGTAGGCTTTGATGGCCGCTTTGCTGGCGCTGTAGGTGGGCGTGCTGGGTAGCCCATGCCAGGCGGCCAGGGAGCTGATGAACACCAGTTGGCCGCTGCCCCGTGCGCGCATGGCGGGTACCAGATGGTGGGTCATGGCGATGGGCGTGGTCAGGTTGATGTCCAGCAGCGCCTGCACGTCTGGCCAGGCTTCCAGCTCGCCCATCTGCTGGGGGTGGGTGTTCTTGCCAGCATTGGCGATCACGATGTCCGGGAGGTGGCGAGCGCATAGCTCGGCCAGCCAGTTGGCCAGCGCGGTCTCATCACCGAGGTCGATGCTCGACAGCGTGACCTGGGCCCCTTGGGCGCGGCAGTTTTCGGCTACCTGTTCCAGCACGACGAGGTTTCGGCCGTGGAGGATCAGGTGGGTGTCTTGGGTGGCATATTCGTTGGCCAGGGCGCTGCCGATGGCTCCGGTGGCGCCGGTGATCAGCACGCAGCGGTGGCCTGTTTGGGGTGAGGTGCTCACAGCAGTCTCTCCAGCGGGGAGGGGCAGGCTTCGAGTACCTGGGCGGCATTATTGACCGCGAGATCGATACCGGGCTGGCAGTAAAACCCCCCGTTGAGCTGGGTGGCATACATAACGGTGTTACGGAAATAGTCGAACAGCTGGGCGCTGGGCGGCGGTGGCTGGTGCCAGAACTCCTCCAGGCTGCTCTGGTAGGTCAGGCCCGCCATATGGTAGATGGGCTTGCTCAGTGCAAAAGTGGGGCACTGATGCTCCAGGGAGACGATGCCCACGGTGCTATTGACCGTCACCGTGCCTGCTGCATATTTGAGCAGTTGGTTGAGATCGCCCGACTCCAGGTAGACGATACGCCCCTTCAGGTCGTAGAAATTTTCCAGCCGCTGGATGATGGCCGGGTAGTCGACCAGGCCCATGTCCAGCGGGTGGTTCTTGATACATAGCAGAGCCTCTTGTGGGGCATGTGCGGCAAAGGAGCCCATCACATGATCCATGACCTCTTCCATGTTTTTGTAAGAAGAGTGATGGAGTATCTGCGCGTCGGTGTTGAGCTGTAGCGGCAACATGAAATAGGGCTGGCCGCTGTCGATGAGCGTTTTGATGCGCTGGGCGTCGCGCTTTTTCCATGTTTTCAACTGTGCGAAACGCTTTATGTAGCCTGCATACTCGATGGGCGCTTTGATGGGGGAGTGGTTTTCATACCGGTGCGCTACCAAGGGGTTGGCTAACCCGGCGGCATGGTAAGCCACATCGTGCAGAGCGCGAATCTTGAAGGATGAGCGAAAGCGCACCGGTTTTGGCAACGCAGGTAATGCCTTGCCCGTTTCGTAAAACCAGGTGGGGTCTCGCGGAAGAAGAGAGTGTCCGTTAACGCCATCTCGCTCGAGTGTTACCCAGAAGGGGCGAAAGTAGCCCTCCTCGAACACGTGGGTGCGTACCCCTGCCTGGGCAGCTTGCTCGATGGCTTGGCGATGTACCGGCCGCCGGTCGCCGAACATGACCTGATCGGTGATCTCGTAGCGTTGCCAAAGCGATGTGATGTATTCCGGGAGTGCCGATAACGGTCCGCGAAATAAATGGCTTTTGCTATGGGTGCGCTGCCAATAGAGAATGTCCCCCGCGTTGAAGTTGACCTTTACTACACGGTGTCCATCGTTGCTTAGACGACGGGCCAGACGCTGATAAAAGGGCGAACAAACGCCTTGAAGAAATAAAAATGCGCGTTTTTGCTTCAACTCAATGACTTCCAATCAATGCATTACGATAGCAGCGATACAGGCGCTGCTTCCATGTAAGCTGGTGTTGAGGTGAGTGGGCTTGGCGCGCTCTGGCCTGCTCCAGCAGGCTAACGACCGTTTCAGCGTTACATAGCTGGCCTGTAGCAGGATCTACATAGCCGGGATACAACAGCAGGGTGCCTGCTACCAACTCATCCAATGTCAACGTGCGAGTCCGGCCAGGAGAGTGCATGGCATCGTGTGTCAGCCCCCAGCCCGCATAAAAGGGTAAGCCGTAGGTATGTACCTGACGATCACGTAGCAGCGCCTCAAAACCGGTCAAAGAACTCATGGTATGCACGGCGTCGACACGTTCCAGTAGAGCGGTGATCTCCATGTCACTGCCATCGAGATCATACAGCTGTTTGGCTTCACTATCGAGTTTGCCAACGCGTGCGCCGCTGACGACATCGGGATGAGCCTTGTAAATAATGAAGGCATCAGGCTGGTTTTGGCGTACGGTGCGCAGCAGGGCGCTGTTGGTGTTGATGTTGGGTGACCCTGCTGCGATAGAGGCATCGCTTTCCACTTGGCCGGGTACCAGGATGATGACTTTGTCATCGGGTAACTGGATATCCGTATTGCCTTGCACGTTATATTTTGACAGCTTCAGCGCGACCAGTCGTTTTCGTAGCTGTGCTGCTCTTTCCAGCAGAGATGCCTCCATGGGATATGTGTTGAGCAAACGCTCCAGATCGCTTGGCTGGTTCGGATCGTAGTAAATGCCCGATGCATCGATTACCAATGAGAGGGGTTGGGATAAGTCAACGCCTAGCCCTACTGAGCGAATAAACCCGTCTTCCATGCGCCAAATATGAGGCAAATATTCCGCATGACGCGTTTTGAATGCTGCGTCGATGCGGCTTGACCATACCAATATGCGTGGTTGGGCACGGTTATCTGGTAAGAGTTTGGGTAATTCCTTGATGTGCTTGATATTTGATGCAGGCCCAAGGAAATGGCCAACAAAGCGTCGTTTCCAAAATGAAAAACCGCAGGCTAACCACTCGCCGCGCAGGTGCTCTTGCTGACGCTTCTGGTCGGCAATCAAATGGATCGTTTCTTCTAGTGTGCAAGCTTCTTGCGTATATGGGTTAACGTAGCGGGTATAGCGCAGGTAGGCAGCGGCAAACACTTCGGTGAGCGTCCTGGTCGTGCGCCTGCGAGCGCATGAAAGCCGATCATGGGTGAGTCCCCATCCTGCATAAAATGGCAGGCCAAAGCAGTGCACTTGCTTTCCTGCCAACAATGCCTCGAACCCCAACTGGCTGGTAACCACGTAGACGGTGTCTACCTGGTCGAACAGGGCCCAAGGGTTGATGTCTTCACTCACGACATGACAGCGAGGATGATCAAGCGCTTGTGTGAGGTGGCCTTTTTTCTTGCCTGCGATGACGTCCGGGTGAATCTTGACCAGAACATGCTCAGTGGGGTGATTGGCCAAGGCTTCCTCTAACATGGATGAAAAGCTTTCTGCGCTGGCTCCACCATGCGTAATGGAGGCATCCCCTGCGGTCTGATCGACCACTAATACCTTACCTTTAGAGCCCATCAACCGCTTGTCAGGAGCATGATTGTATTTTGATAGGCGGCATTGAGTCAGAAGGTGCATGCAGGTAGTGGCGTGACTTAGCTCTTCGGTCGTGAACGTGGCATCGTTCAGGCAGTTTTCCAAGTCACTGGGGCGTGAGGCATCATAGTAAATGCCGGTATGATCGACGACCATGCTGTGGGGCTGGTAGCCATGGACTCCCAGGCCGAGTGATCTGATGAAGCCATCTTCAAGCGCGACATAGGTCAACCCATGACGTTTGGCATAATCTCTGGCGCGCTTTGCGGTCGGCTTGAATCCCCATCCTATGACCGCGGAGGGCTTGGCGGTGAATGTGCCGATGCGCATAAAACGGTCAAACTCGGGGAGCAGCGTTGCCAAAGAGGCAAGTTTGCCGATACCTTTTGAAATATAACCCGCCGTACGTTTTGCCATGGTTGAGGCTGCAGTCCATGTCGTTCAAAGTGTTAGGCGTTGTCTGAAAAGGGGGTAGGCTTGACCATACGGCGTTAAGCATGGGCTTGTGAGTGAATTCGCTCAATGCGCTCATTAATAGCTTGTAAAGGATGCCTTTTCGCCCATGTTTGCCTTGTCTGGTCTGCGCTCGCTGACTTTTCACACCAAGCCCTGGTAGGCGGCGAACATACGTGAATTGGGCAGGGTTATCAATTCAGCAGCACGCGCTTTACGAACAGGTTACATTGCCATGCAGAGCATGTCGCATAACCGGGGTTCCGGCAACGTTACTAATGCGAATTAAATCAACGCGCAACTTGCTGCTCTTTTTGATAAGTTGGTTTTAGTAAGTAGGCATGAGGCCTGTCCCTCATTTTTTTCAGGGAATGCTCACGAAATAGGAACTTCTGGTGCGACGAGCCCCCCTCATCAACAGGCTGTTGACGTTACGCTCCTTGAAAGGGCGGCTGCTGCTGGGCCTCTCTTGCGCCTTGGCGATTCTGGCGGGTGCCGTATTGAGCATGGCCTGGCAGGTGGGCAAGACCATGGTGCACGAGACCAACATGGTTCATTTGCGCTACGAGGCCGATTTGCTGGCCGATGAAATCACGCAGCAGGTAAATCAACGCATCACTGCGCTTCAGCGTTTGAACAGCGCCATGGGGCCTTCCAATGACATGGGTTGGCTTTCATACGAGCTGCAGAAAAACGATGCCTTGCTTTCCTGGTTCGATGGACTGATTGTGAGTGACGAGCATGGTGAGATCGTGGCGGACTGGCCCAGTGTAGTGGGGCGAGTGGGGCTCGATAGCTCGGAACTCGAGTATTTCAAGATGGTGCGCGGTACACGCCGCCC
>NZ_LFGT01000009.1:61640-70324 GCF_002078115.1 Halomonas sp. BC2
CGGGGAGGACGTCAAATGAATCCTGCGCTTTTGCAAATTCTGGATATTCCTGCAGATACCCAAATGGAGCAGTGGCTGACACAAATTCACGCGGATGACCGCAATGGGGCGCGTGATATGTGGGTGCATAGTCTCAAGACCGGCAGCGACTTCGTGCGCCAGCTGCGTTTTCTGCGCAGCGACGGCGAAACGCTGTGGCTGGATATTCACGCCCGAGTGGTGATGTTGACCCAAGGCGGCCACTCCTTGGGGTTGGTCGGTGTGGTGAAGGACATTACCGAGCGGCGCCAGCAAGAGGCGTTGCAGCGCTGGGAAGCCGAACATGACCCCTTGACCGGGCTGCTGAATCGACGTGGCTTCGAGCGCCGCCTGGAAGAGGCCTTCGCCGATTTTCAGAAAACCAGTACGCCTTCGGCACTGCTGCTGTTCGACCTGGACCACTTCAAGCCGATCAATGACGAAGGCGGCCATGCCTTGGGTGATGAGATGCTGCGCCGTATTGCTCAGGTGGTGGCCTGGGAGGTGCGCCGCAGCGACCACGTGGCCCGCCAGGGGGGCGATGAGTTTGGCGTGCTGTTGCCTAGCTGCACGCTGGGGCAAGCCAAGGTGATTGCCGATTCACTGCGCAAGGCGGTGAGCGAGGTGTCGGTGACCCATGAGGGCAAGGAATATACCGTTACCTTGAGTATTGGGGTGACGGTTTTCGATGAAAGCGATGACGCCGTGGAAGTCGCCCTGGCCCGTGCCGATGCCGCCAGCTATGACGTCAAGGGCCAAGGGCGCGATGGCGTCATGGTCAAGCTGACGGGGGAAAGTGACCCGATGGCGTTGTTCGTTTAAGGTAGTGCAAACCCTTCTGCCTGCCAGGTTTCCAGCCAGCCTGGTAGTGCGTCGGCGGGCATCGGGCGGGCAATACCGTAACCTTGCGCCAGATGGCAGCCCATGGCCAGCAAGGCTTGGGCATGCTCCATGGTCTCGACCCCTTCTGCCAGTACCGGCCGTGAGAATTTTCTGGCCATGAAGATGATGCTTTCCACGATGGCCTTGTCATCCTCACTTTCCAGCATGTCGCGCACGAAATCGCGGTCTACCTTGATCAACTGCACGGGCAGGCGACGGAAGTAGGCCAGCGAGGAGTAGCCGGTGCCGAAGTCGTCCAGGGCAATTTCGATGCCGAGCCGTTGGCACTCTTCCAGCACGTGCAGGGCGGCCTGCATGTCATCCAGCGTGGCCGATTCGAGTATCTCGATGGCGAGCAGCCGTGAGGGGACTTGCGGGTAGTACAGCAGCAGCTGTTCCAACTGCGGCAGAAAGCCGGGGTGCAGCAGGTGTTGCGGGCTGATGTTGACACTCACCTGCAGTTCGATGCCCATGGCCAGCCAGCTTTGCAGCTGCTTCAAGGCGGCTTCGATGACCCACTCCCCCAGATGAAACTCCAGCTCGCTGCCTTCCAGCAGCGGCAGAAACTCTGCCGGATTGCGCAGCCCGTGTTGCGGGTGGATCCAGCGAATCAGCGCCTCAGCCCCGACCACGGTGTGCGATTTGAGATCGACCTGGGGCTGATAGTAGAGACGAAATTCGTCATTGGCCAGGCCGTGCTGAATGGCGCTGCGCTCCTGCTGGCGCAGTTTGACCAGGTACTCCTGATCAGTGCTGTAGCGTACGCACTGGGCAACCCCTTGGGTCTTGGCCTGATAGAGTGCCTGATAGGCATGGCGAAACAGGGCGTCGGGGTCGACGTTGTCGTTGGGGTAGGTGGTCATACCGATACAGGCAGTGAGCTTCAACTTTTGCCCGTTGACGTGCAGCGGCTGCTGGATGGCGTGCTGGATGGTAGAGGGAGTCAGGCGCTGGGTTGGCCCCGCCAGCACAAATTCATCGCCACTGAGCCGTGCCGTGATGCCTTGGGCCTTGAAGGGGCTGACCAGGGCTTCCAGCCGTTTGGCTACCCGCCTGAGTATGCTATTGCCAGTGGCGTAGCCAAACAGGTCGTTAAGGCGTTTGAAGTCATCGATATTGAGCACTGAGATGGTCAGTGGCGCATGATGCTGCACCAGTGCTTCCAACTGCGTACGGGCTAGCCGCTGATTGGGCAGCTGGGTCAGCTCATCGATATTGGCAGCCTTGTAAAGCGCCTCTTCATGCAGCTTGGTGTCGGTAATGTCCGACTGGATGGCAATGAAGCCGCCGCCGGTTTGCTCATTGGCAGGCAGCGGGTTACAGCTGATATGTACCCAGTACGGGGTGCCATCCTTGCGGTAGTTGAGCAGCTCTTCTTCGAAGTGCTGGCGGTGGCGCAGGGCATGGGCAATGCGCAGTACCGTGGCGCGGTCGGTGGCTTTGCCCTGCACCAGTTGCCCCGGCTTCTTGCCGACCGCTTCTGCGAAGGTGTAGCCACTGAGCCGGGTAAAGCCATCGTTGATCCATTCGATGTTGCCGCGTGCATCGGTGATCACCACACCGTTGCTGGTATTCTTGGCCACCAGAGAGAGCCGTGCGATAGCCTGCTCCAGTGCCTGCTGGCGCAGTAGCTGTGTTTCGACCTTCTTGCGGGGGGTGACATCGAGCATGGTGCCGATGAGCTGCACCACTTGGCCATCCACGGCCAAGGGGTTGCCGGTGATTCTGACCCAGAGCGGCTCGCCCGAGGGGGTCTGCATCTCGAAGATGTCGTTGAAGGGCGTTCCGTGGGCAATGGCGGTGTCGATGGCTTCGACGAGCCGAGCGCGGTCAGCCGAGGTGTACGCCTGCATGCGCGCTTCGAAGGTGTTGGCTTGCCGAGCATTGGTTTGATAGAGCGCATCGACCACATCGTTCCAGTGGGTGGTTCGGGTGGCGACATCCATCTCCCAAAGGCCGATGGCGGCATTGCCAATGGCCTGGTAGGCGCGTTGGCTCAGGTAGTGCTCGAACTGCAGCATGGTGCTGCTGGCCAGTTGCTGTAGCAGCTCCCGCTGGGTAGGGCTCAGTTGGCGGGGCTTGTGGTCCATGACGCACAGCGTGCCGAGGATGTCGCCATTGTCGGCGACCAGCGGCATGCCAGCATAAAACACCACATGGGGCGCCTCGCTGACCATGGGCAACTTATGGAGCCGCGCATCCAGGCGTGCATCCGATACTTCGAACAGCTTGGGTTCGAGGATGGCTTCCCCGCATAATGAGAGCTGACGTAATGCCGTGGGGCTGTATGCGCCCACGCCACTTTTGACCCAGACGTGACTGGCATCCACCAGCGTGATCAAGGCTATGGGGGTTTCGCAGTAAGCAGCCGCTAGACGGGTGATGCGGTCAAACTCCTGGTCAGCCGAAAGATCCCCCAGTGTGTACCGCTTCAGGGTGAGAAGCCGCTGTGCTTCGTGTTCAGGGACGGCAGGCTGTACCATACGTAACGTATCCGTGATGCGCGTTTAGGGCTACTTTCCCTTATGCCGAGGTGCCTGTCTAGCCAGTCGACAAATCCTGGTCAACGGTAGAGTTTGACATCCTCCCCGCCCTCAGGACGGGGATTCCCACTTCTGGACGGCCATGCCCGACCGCAAGAATGTTCTTGGCCGCGTTCACATCGCGGTCGTGAGTGACACCACACTCACTGCAAGTCCACTCTCTTATTCTCAAGCCTGATCTACCCTTCGGACTACTGACGGAAATACAACCGCAGCTCGAACAGGCTTGGGTGGTGTACGACTCGTTGACCTCTTTAAAAACAATGCCTGCGCTATCGCATTTATATTCCAGCATTGTTTTCAGCATAGCCCAGCCAGCGTCCAGCACTGACTTGGCCATCTTGGTTTTGGCCAACGAGGATGATTTCACATTACCGACGTAGATTTCCCCCGCACGGTTCACCAATTGACGGCTGAACTTGTGCAAGGCGTCCTTGCGCCGATTGGCAATCTTGGCGTGAATGTTTTTGGTACGCTTTTTCTTTCCGGCGCGTTGTGCAACAGCCAGCTTATCTTCCATATCGCGGTAGAAACGACCGGCTTCCAGCCTTGTACCATCCGAGCAGGTGGCGGTATCTTTCAGACCAAGGTCGATACCGATCTTGTCTTGACCGGCTGGCGGGTCTACCTCAATTTCAACCACGACATTGAAGTACCAGCGCCCACGCGCATCCTCGTTGAAGGATGCAGAGCGGAGCTTGTACTGGCTCAGCCCGTAGCTGTCCCAGACTTTGAAGTAACTGCCGTTGTGGAATACTTGCCCGCTCTTCCATTTGGCCGCGCCGGTATTGACCGGAATCCAGCCGAGAGAACGACGAACGCCACGCGATTTGCGCCAGTTGAGACGAGCCTTCCTAAACTGCTTGCGGCGGGTGACATATTCGGCGGCGATGCACTGCAAGGTCTGGCTATGCAGACCAAGTTCCTTGCCCGCCCCTTTGGTATAGGGATGCAGGTCATACGCCGACAGAAACAGACCGCGCTCACGAATGGCACGAGATGAGAGTTCGTTCAGATAGTTCCAGCAAAAGTTCACACTGCGTGCCATGCGGTTAAGCTGGGCAATGTGCTTGTCTCTTACGCGAACTTTTAATGTCTTGGTCTGTTTCATGGCTTTGAGTATACTTGGCCTATGGACAAGATCAAGACTATCAGAACAGGAAGACACTGCGTTTTTGAAATGCACGCCCACTTGGTCTTCGTAACCAAATATCGTGGAAGAGTATTCAATGACGCACACCTTCAATCCCTTGAAACCCTGTTCAGGCAGGTGTGTCAGGATTTCGAGGCTGAGCTAAAGGAGTTCCATGGTGAAACGGATCATGTTCACTTACTGGTGAACTTTCCGCCCAAGGTGGCGGTTTCAAGGCTGGTGAACAGCCTGAAAGGGGTTTCGAGCAGGCGGATGAAGCTGCTGCACCCCGAATTAGTACAGACTTCATACAGAAAAAATGCGCTATGGAGTCCGAGCTACTTTGCGGGAAGCGTCGGCGGCGCGCCGCTGAGTGTCGTAAAGCAATATATTGAGCAGCAAACAAGACCGGAATAGGGGACGCTTCGCGTCCCACGCTATTCATCCTCGCACTAGAAGTACGAGGTTTTTCGCGTTAATTGATAAGACGTCGCTTATCCAACTGAGAGAGCTGCTGTGGATCTACTGGAACTGTTTACCCGCACGCTAGACGTGACGCTACCCGTGTTTGCCATGGTGTTCATCGGCATTGGCTTGAAACGCCTTGGCTGGATCGACAGTGCCTTTATCAGCACGGCCTCGACGCTGGTGTTCAAGGCGACGCTGCCGACGCTTATTTTTCTGAGTCTAGTCAAGGCCGACCTCAGTGTCGCGTTGGACATTCCGCTGCTGCTGTTCTTCGCCGTGGCCACCCTGGCGCAGTTCGCCCTGAGCTGGGGCTGGGCGCATCTACGTGTGCCCCAGGCTGACAGAGGGGTATACGTGCAGGGGGCCTTTCGCGGCAACTGCGGCGTGGTGGGACTGGCCTTGGCGGCGGGCATGTACGGCAACTACGGGCTTTCGGCGGGAAGCCTGCTGCTGGGCGTGGTGATCGTGATGTACAACGCGCTTTCCGTGGTGGCCCTGGCGGCGTACCAGCCCGGCCAATCCACCGATTGGCGCAGCCTGCTGGGGCATATCGTCAAGAACCCGCTGATTCTTTCCGTGTTCGCGGCGTTGCCGTTCACGGCGTTCTCGGTAGGGCTGCCGAGCTGGGTGATGACCTCGGGCAACTACTTTGCCTCGCTGACGCTGCCCCTGGCGCTGATCTGCATTGGCGCCACGCTTTCGGTGTCCAGCTTGCGTGAAGGTAGCCAAGTGGCCATGAGTGCCAGCCTGATGAAGATGGTCGCCTTGCCCGCCTTGTCAACGGTCGCGGCGTGGCTGTTGGGCTTTTCCGGCGCGCAACTGGGCCTGCTGTTCCTGTTCTTCGCCAGCCCCACCGCCGCCGCCAGCTTCGTGATGGTGAAGGCCATCAACGGCAACGTGGCCCTGGCCGCCAATATCATCGCCATCACCACCCTGATGGCCAGCATCACCGTGACCCTGGGCATTTTCGCCCTGCGCCTGGCGGGGTGGATTTAAAGCGCGACGGTTGGCCGAGGCAAGCCAACGCGCTATACTATGCGCCCCCTAAGTCCCTGTAGCTCAGTAGGATAGAGCAGCCGCCTCCTAAGCGGCAGGTCGCAGGTTCGACTCCTGCCAGGGACGCCATTGGGGGCTTCTTGGGAAGTCCTCACAATCCCAGAAGCAAAGCTAATGCGCGGAATACTCTAAGCTTGCATCCCTATTACAGGTTCCTCCCTACCTACCCCCTCACACCATCGGTAACTCAATCACGAACTCGCTGCCGCCGCCGGGGGCGTCCTGGTAGTGTACGTCGCCGCCTAGCTGGCGGCAGTTTTCTCGGGTGATGGCCAGGCCCAGGCCGGTGCCGGGGAGTTTGCGGGTGTCGCTGCTGTCGGCTTGCGAGAAGCGTTGAATGGCGTGACCCACCACTCTCCGAAATGCATTGGCACGCCATCAAGGGGCATGCCTGACCTCCCCATAGTGTAAATACAGGCGGTATCGCGGTATCTAGCGCAGATGTGAAAAATTGTGGAATGTAGGGGCCTGGCTCAGTGAGTGGCTCAATGAGAGGGGTAGTGGGCAAGGACTTTCTGTGCCGTGGCTTTCAGCTCGTCTTGCCATTCACGGGGGGCGAGCACTTTGATGTTGGCCCCCATGCCCATCAGCCACCAGAGCGTCTGCTGGTCGTTGGGGACGGTTACGTTCAGCCGATACCAGCCTTCCTGAGGCCCCGGGGTGATGCTTTGCTGTTCCGATAGCGGGGTTTCCTGCAGTAGCCAGGCCGCAGAAGGGCTGATCTCTGCTTCCAGTTCGATGTCTTCGATGCCTTGGCGGTAGCCAAAGGCGCCTTGCTGGATGTAATGGTCGATGTCGAAACCTTCTTGTGCTTGCCAGGCTCGGTCGCTCAGGGCAGCGTGCTTGACGCGGTGTAGCGCGAATTGCCTCAGGTCGTCAAAGCCGTCTACATGGGCCAGCAGATAGGTAACGCTGTGGCGGCTGACGATCCCTTGCGGGTGTAGCGTGAAGGCTTTTTCGGATTCGGCAGAGCGTGAGAGGTACTGCACGTCGATGGCTTTCTGTTCGAGCAGTGCTTGGGCAACCGTTTGCCAAGTGGCTTCATCGAGCGCGGCAGGCATCAGGGCCTTGCCATTGGGAATGGCGCGAACTCGCCGTGCCCAGTTGCTCAAACCGTTGGCGGCCAGCTGTTCGAGCAGTTGGCGGGCGTCGTTGAAATGGGGGTCGAGCTGGCTGATGACCACTGGCGGCAGCAGGCCCTTGAGGTACTCTTCAGCCAGCACCAGGGTGAGTGCGCCGGGTACGTCGAGGGCGGGCAATTGGCATTGGTAATCGCGGTCGAAATACCAGCGGTAGGGTTTTTGGCTGTCGTCGCAATCAATCGGAAATTGGCGGGAGAGCTTTTGGCCCAGGTCGCGTTGCAGGGCAGGGGGAAGTCCAGTGCCAGCAGCAGGGCGTTGACTTCATGGTCGCAGGCCAGGTGCCAGCGATGACGATGTGCTACCAGTGGGGCACTCAGGTGGCCGGCCATGCAGTGCCAGATGAGGTGTGCGTGTAAAAAACGTCGCGACTCGTTCGTCAAAGAAGCGCTATAGTCGGGAGAAAAATAGAGATGACGGCCATCGGTGCTGGCGGTATCGAACCGTTGGCTGATCAGTGGGCTAAGCGTCAGGCATTCGCTGAGCAGCGCCATCATTGGATGTGAGTCTGCCCATTCGAGACGGTCTTGCTCCCACTTTCGTTGCTCTTGTTGGGCTAGTTGCTGCTGTACTGCCGTTGGCGTCATAGGGTCCATTGCGCTGCCTCCTTGGTGTCGATGAAGGCAGCGTACTGGCAAGGTGCGACACTGCAGGTCGCACAGCTGACATTGCGTTGAGGAAAATGACATGAGATTAGGTTATTGGCCGCTGTGGGTAGCGGTAGGGATGACCGCACTGCTGGCGGGATGTGCCACGGCGGGGGGTGAGCAGGCGCCGAGCATGCAAGCGGCGGCGGCTGAACATTGTGAGGCACGGGGAGGCGAGCGTATCACCCGTGAAAGCCGTTTGGGGACGGGGCGTTATTGCCGCTTGCCAGATGGCCGGGTAGAGAATGAATGGCATCTTTACCGTACGGAACGGCTGGATAACTTCTAATCCTATTGGGTGGCTGATAGTGCACGTGGTCATGGCGATGCTTCTTTCTCGATGGCGTACCCTGGCGGGTGGCCTGCTCTGTGTGCCTTGCTGGCACTTTCTGGGCTGGTTCATGGCTACCAGGGCCCTTCTCCATTGGGGGAGTGGGAGTACCGTTGGGGGGACTCGCCATTGGGCAGCGAAGGGGAGCCACTCTGGTTATCGGAGCCGAGCCGCGATTGGCAGGCCATTGCCTTTCCATCGAACCCGCCCGAGCGCGAGGGGCGGCAATATGTCTGGTTCAGGACCGTACTGCCTGAGGGAAACTGGCATGATCCGGTGATCCACATCACCAGCATCAATCTGGTCGGGCAGGTGTTTTTGGGGGATGAGCTGATTTATGAGCACGGCGATATGCAGCAGCCGCGCTTCATTGGTTGGCCGTGGCATTTGATTCCGCTGCCCGACGATTTTGCGGGCCAGACCCTGTCAATACGCATCTATTCGGACTACACCAGCATTGGTTTATCG
>NZ_LFGT01000009.1:71864-77674 GCF_002078115.1 Halomonas sp. BC2
CGGGGAGGACGTCAAGGGGCGATGTTCGGGTCATGGACCGCCTGGGCGCCCTCAAGGCGATGCTGAAGGCGTCAGCAAAAGACCTGGCGGTCAGTGCATTCAGCCTGTTGTTGGCAACGCTTGCGGGTATTTTTGCGCTGATGGGCCCTGACCGGCGAGGCTTTGGTGCCACGGCGCTGTTCGCCTGTGCTTCCGGATTGATGCTGTTGGCCGAAACGCCTGCCAGGCAGCTGATTGCCGATGCCCCCTTGGCCTGGGACATGCTGCGCGCCGCCAGTTATTTTACCTTGCCCATTGCCATGGGGCTGCTGTTGAGCCACTGGTTGGTGGGGTCGGCCAAGCGCTGGATGGCGCGTTTCTGGCAGCTTCATCTGGGGTATCTGGTGGTGACGATGGGGCTGGTGCAGTTCGGCTTCTTGAACTTGGCCCTGACCTTTTCCGTGTTTGACGTGCTGCTGTTGCTGACGTTGCCCTGCATGCTGCTGATCACCCTGGTGGCATGGCGCCGCTTGGCGTTGGAGCAACGTTTGCTGGTGTTCAGCTTTGTAATGTTCGCGCCTTTGCTGGTGCTCGATATGCTGGTGGCCCACGGGCTGGTGGCGCTGCGGCAAGTGCCTTTGAGCGTTGGGGCGCTGGGCTTTTCGATGGCCATCGTGGGGGTCTCGCTGTGGCATTACCGTTTCACGCAGCGGCAGCTGGCGCTGGCGAACCTGACGCTGGAGGCGCAGGTGAAGTCGCGTACGGCGGAGCTGGATCAACTGGTGGACCAGTTGAAGGGATTGTCGCTCCAGGACGCCTTGACCGGGCTGCCCAATCGGCGCCACTTCGATACGCTGCTGGATGAAGAGATGGAGCGCGCCGCCCAGAGTGGGCAGCCGCTTTGCCTGTTGATGATCGACATCGATCATGTCAACAAATGTCAACAAATGTCAACAAATGTCACATCTCCTGCTGGCCTAGTTACTTTTTTAATATCTTCCTCTATAGTAGTTACATAAGCCCAATGATGGGTGCTGCCAAGGCAGTCAATAACGAGGGGGTGTGTGATGAGAAACAATGGCTATATCTCCCAGGTGAACTATCCTATTGATCCTGATGACTTTTTGATTTCACGTACGGATATCAATGGCTATATTACCTACGCGAACCCTCGGTTTATAGAGGTCAGTGGCTTTGAGATCGAAGAGCTAATAAACGAACCTCACAACGTGGTGCGTCACCCGGATATGCCGCCGGAAGTATACCGTGATATGTGGGCCACTCTGCGCGAAGGCTCCTCCTGGCAGGGCTACGTCAAGAACCGTCGCAAAAACGGTGACCACTACTGGGTGCACGCTAATGTGGTGCCAGTGATGGACAAGGGCGAACTGCAGGGGTATGCCTCGCTGCGTTCTTTCGCAAGCGAAGAAAAGGTCCGCTATTTCGAAAACATTTATCGCCAAATGCGCGAAAAGACCTGCCCTTACTATGTGAAACGCGGGCAGCTTAAGCGGCGTGGCTTGCGGGGCAAGTTGTCTTCCATTCAGTGGGAAGGGGTCAAGACGCGTTTGATGGTCGCCAGCTTTGCTAGCGTGATGCTGTTGGGCGGGGGCCTAGCGGTCACTCAGCACTTTGCGCTGGGGGGGCTGGCAGCTGGGTGTGTTGGCGCTAGTGTTGGCCGGGTTGGTGTGTGGTGTCAATGCCTTGCTGCTGGGCTCGCTGAATCGCTCGGTGCTCTCACTAAAGGATATCGCGCTGCAGTTGGCGGCAGGTAACCTGAATGCCACTATTCCCTCCCACCAGCGGCAGTCGCTTCGCCAAACGCTGGAAGCAATGCAACTGATGCGGCGCTCGCTACTGTCCACGGCCAGTGATATCCAGCGCAATATGGAAGTCATCAGCCCGGTGGTGGACCAGATTCTCAGCAATAATAGCAATATGGCGGATCGTCTGGAGCAACAGGCATCCGCTATTCAGCAAACCGCAGCCAGTATGGAAGAGATCTCCAGCACCGTGCGTCAGAGTGCTTCCAACGCAGAATTGGCAAGCAAGGCGGCAGACTCCAACCTGGCGGAGGTCAGTACGGCATCGCGATTGACCGATGAGCTGGCGCAGGTAATGGAGGCGTTGACCAAGCAGTCGGAACGCATGAAACATATGGTGCAAACCATCGATTCGATTGCCTTCCAGACCAATATCCTGGCCTTGAACGCTTCCGTGGAAGCCGCCCGGGCAGGGGAGCATGGGCGTGGTTTTGCGGTGGTGGCGCAAGAGGTGCGCAAGCTGTCCAACCAGACTGCCGAAGCGGCCAAGGAAGTGCAGCGCATGATCGTGGACACCAACCAGAGTGTTCTGGAAAGCGTGGCCCACACCCGTGAAACTCAGACGGCCACGCTGCGCATCAAGCAGGCCAGTCAGCGGGTCAACGACCTGATGGGAGAAATTAGCCGCGCCGCCAGCGAGCAGAGCGATGGAGTCGCCCAGATCGGGCTGGCCATTGCTGAGATCGACAGCACGACGCAAGCCAGTGCATCCGACATGGAGAGCTACCGCCGAGTGGCCGATGCGCTCAGTGGAGAAGCCGCTTCCTTGAGTAACAGCGTAAATGCGTTCAGGACCTCCAGCCGCAGCGCTAACACCCACCAGCTGCCTGGGCTTCGTCGACCCGATTCGCTTCGTCTCGATAGCATCAAGGGTAAGCCTGCGCTACCCGCGAAGCACGCTACGGCAGGCGACTGGGAGCAGTTCTGAGCTCACTCCTTTCTCCTGGTCCTGACACCAGCCGCTTGGGCGGCTGGTTTTTTTGTTTAGAGGGCGTTTTGCCTATCACGCTGTCCAGGGGAGGAGCAGTGTCGCCGCCTGGCCTTTGCTACGCTGAAAGAAAACCGGGAGGGTGGCGATGCACGTGCACGAGTATCAACAGTACGACGCAACGGGGCTGGCAGCGCTGATTCGTGGCGGGCAGGTGAGCCGGGAAGAGGTGCTGGAAGCCGCGCTGGTGGCCATCGAGCAGGCTAACCCGGCGCTGCAGGCCGTGGTGCGCATGCGGGTCGAGCAGGCGCGTCGTGAAAGCCAGCAGGTAGAAAGTTCGGCCTGTTTTGCCGGTGTGCCCACCTTGAGCAAGGATTTGTTGATGGCGCTCAAAGGGGAGCCCTTGGCATTCGGCAGTGCTGCGTTACGCGACTGGCGGCCTGCCGAGGATTCGCTGTTCATCCAGCGCTCGCGCAGGGCGGGGCTGGTGGTGGTGGGCCAAACGGCCACGCCGGAGCTTGGCTTGATGGGCATCACGGAGCCCAAGGCATTTGCCCACCCTGAAAACCCGTGGTGCGCAGGCTATTCGCCCGGTGGTTCCAGCGGTGGAGCGGCGGCCGCGGTGGCCGGGGGCATGGTGCCCTTGGCGCTGGCAGGCGATGGCGGCGGTTCCATTCGTATTCCTGCCAGCTATTGCGGGCTGTTCGGGTTCAAGCCTTCCAGGGGCCGCGTGCCGCTGGCGCCAGCCCATGGTGAAGTGTGGCAGGGGGCGGTCGTGGAGCATGCGATCACGCGGAGCGTGCGTGACAGTGCGGCCCTGCTGGAAGAGGTCAACGGCATGGTGCCTTCGGGCCCTTACCCGGTGCTTGCGGAACGCGGCTATGTGGAGGCGCTGTCGAAACCCTGCCCACCCTTGCGGGTGGCGATCTCTCTGGGGGAGCCTTTGGGGCGCAGTGTGGGTACACGGTTGAACCCAGAGGTGAAAATGGCCATCGAGAAAACCGCCCAGCGGCTGGAGGAGATGGGGCACACGGTAGCGTGGTGCGACCCGCCGGTCGACGGTGAGGCGCTTGCCGACAGTTACCTGACGCTCTATCTGGGCCACCTGGCGGCAGACCTGCGCTGGATCAGTCAGCAAACCGGCGTGCCGCTCGGCCGCCTGCCTCTGGAGCCTTCTACCCGAGCCATTGGCCGCCTGGGCGCCAAACTCTCTGCCTGGGAGTACGAGACGGCCAAGCGCTACTGGCACGTGGCCGCCGAGCAGATGAGCCAGTTTCATCAGCGTCATGATGTGCTGGTGCTGCCCGTGGCCGCAGACACCGCGCCTAGGTTGGGGGAGCTGTACCCGTCGGCCCTGCGCGAACGGCTGATGGCGCTGCTGGCGGTGCCGGGCCTGCCCGCGCTGGCCCTGAAGGCGGGGCTGTTGAAGCGACTGGCCGTCGATGCCCTGAGCCGTACGCCCTTTACCCAGTTGGCCAACCTGACCGGCCAGCCTGCCATGTCGCTACCGATGCACGTGGCGCAAAGCGGCTTGCCCGTGGGGGTGCAAGTGGTTGGGCGGCTGGGGGAAGACCGCCAGTTGCTGCAGTTGGCCGCCGCCCTGGAGCAGCAGGAAAACTGGCAGGCGAGGCTGCCTCGGCAAGCGTTTGCAGCTCAGGCAGGGTAAACTACGCCCCCGTCAATCGACGACCGTGATTCTATCTAGAGCTTGCTGCATGCACCCATCCTACGAACTGACCGAGGCGGGCGACCGTTATTTCGATGGTCTGGCGGAGAAATTTTCCCGCTCGCTGTATCAGGCCCCGCGTGGAGAGCTGCGCTTGGCCATGCTGGATTACCTGCTGCCTCAGATGCTGAACCTGAACGCCCAGCCGGTACTGGATGTAGGCGGCGGCCTGGGACAGCTGTCGGCCTGGCTGGCCGAGCGGGGGCATGCGGTGACCATGGCAGAGCCTTCCCAGGATATGTTGGCACACGCCCAGGCATGGCATGACCAGCGGGTCAGCGAAGGTGCTTTCAATGCCGACGCGCTGCACTACGTTGCGGCACCGTTGCAAGCGTTGCCCGTTCAAGCCCCCGGGCCCTGGCCGCTGATCACTTGTCATGCGGTGCTGGAGTGGCTGGGCGACCCGGCCCAGGCGCTGGCTACCCTGGCCAGCCTGCTGGCCCCCGGTGGCCAGCTGAGCCTGATGGTGTTCAACCGCGATGCGCTGCGCTTCTCCAACGTGGTGAAGGGCAACTTGAGCAAGGCGCTGGGCGACCAGTTGGCAGGCAAGGGGCGTCGCCAGCGCTTGACCCCCATTTCACCCATGACCCACGCGCAAGTTCTGGGCTGGGCCGATAGCTGCAGTCTGGAGATGGTCGACGTGGCGGGCATTCGTATCTTTCAGGACTACCTGCGCCAGGCCCCTGCCAGCGCTGACGACCAGGCCGCGCTCATGGCGCTGGAACGCCAGTACTGCCGCCAGGAGCCCCATTGGCGGCTGGGCCGCTATCTACTTTACACCTTCACCAAACCCGAGGCCGATGCATGAGCGCTCAACTGCCCGCCAGCCAACTTCTCGAACGTTACCATGGCCCTGCGGCTCAACTGCTGCCCATCGCTCCGCCTGCCGACGGCTGGCTGGTGGAGCGCTCTACCGCCATGATCAGTGGCGATGTGGCGCTGCGCCAGCAGTGGCAGGATGCTGGAAAGCTGGCCAGTAGCCCGCTGGCGCCCATGAATGCAGAGCCCGCTGGCCGCGTGGTGCTGTTCTGGCCCAAGGCGCATGCCTTGGGCACGTGGTGGTTGCGCTGGCTGTGCCAATGGCTCCCCGAGAACACGCCTTTCGAGATCGTGGGGGAGCACCAGGGCGGGATCAAGCGTGTGCCGAAGCTGCTGGCAGCGCTGGGCATGGGGTGTGACAAGCTGGACAACGCACGCCGCTGTTCACTGTTTGCCAGCCGCACTGTGGCGCTGCCCGAGCAGCCAGATGAGTGGCAGCGCTTCGAAGCGCTGGGCATGACGCTGGTGAGCCACCCTGGTGTGTTTGGCCATGGCAAGGTCGACGAAGGAACCTTGCTACTCCTCGACACCCTAG
>NZ_LFGT01000009.1:79248-87049 GCF_002078115.1 Halomonas sp. BC2
CTAGAAGCGCATTTGCCCAAGCGCCCGCTGAGCGTGCTGGACATGGGCTGTGGTGACGGCATCATCAGCGCCTGGCTGGCCAGCCGTGGCCATACGGTGACAGCGGTGGACGTCAACGCCTTTGCCGTCGAGGCGTGTCGCCAGACGCTGGCAGCCAACCAGCTGACGGGCAGCGTGTGCGAAAGCGATGTCTACCGTGCGCTGGGCGATGCGCGTTTCGACCTGATCGTCAGCAATCCACCGTTTCACCAGGAGCGCGAGATCAGCTACGGACCGAGTGCGCGACTCATCGACGAAGCGCGTCAGCACCTGACCCCCAAAGGCCAACTGGTGCTGGTGGCCAACGCCTTCCTGCCTTATCCCGAGCGGCTGGAGCGTGCGTTTGGAAGCTTCGAGACGCTGGCCGACAATCGGCGTTTCCGGGTGTATCGCGGGCAGTCGTGAAGGTGTCGCTGGCTCAGGGGCTAGGCGAGGCACCGGCATAGCGAATGTCGGTAATGGTGTAGAACGCCTCGCCGTTGGGCGTGATCACCGTGATCTCGTCGTCCACTTCCTTGCCCAGCAGCGCCTTGGCCATGGGGGCATCGACACTGATCCAGTGCTTCCGGGTGTCGATTTCGTCATGGCCCACCAGGCGGATATGCAGGGCTTCCCCCGCGTCGTCTTCCAGGCTCACGAATGCGCCGAAAAACACTTTGTCGGTGTTGGCGGGCAGCCTGTCCACTACCTGTAGTTCGTCCAGCCGCTGGGTCAGATAGCGGATGCGGGCGATGACCCGGTTCAACTCTTTCTTGTTGTAGGTGTAGTCGGCGTTCTCACTGCGGTCTCCCAGCGCAGCGGCTTCCCCCACCTTGGCCGACAGCTCAGGGCGCTTGACGCGGGAAAGGTGGTCGAGAATGCCCCGCAGGCGGGCCGCGCCCTCGGCGGTAATCAGATTGCTCTTGGGTGCCTGGCGCGGGTCTTTTGCCGGATCGCGCCAGCGCGTCATGTTGCGGCCTTTCATGGTGTCGTTACCTTCCCGGAAAAGGGTAGGTCATGGCAGTTAACGAGCGATCCACGTACCCATTGCGGTTGATAGTCGAGCTCAAGAGAGAGGTCGAGCGCAAGGCAAAGGCTAACGGTCGCAGTATCAATTCAGAAATCTGTCTCTTAATTCAAGAGTCCCTAAATATGAGCAATACCGAAATACAACAAACCCTAGACGCCATGCAGGAATCAGGCATGGTCATTGTAGGGCGTGAACACATTGAAGGGCTGGCAGCTAAAGACGCCAGAAAACCTACTGAGCTGATTCCAGCTTTAATGTCGATAGGGCGTATTCACGGGATTGATTTCTATCAGGATCAGGCAAAATTCAACAGTTTTGAGTTTGCTAGAAAGCTTGGTGAGCTAGGATTCGACCAGGATACAGCCCAAATCGTCATCGCAAACCTGCGCCCGGTGCCGACACCGGAGCTGGCATCGCTCGGTGATCGGGATTGATATAGGAAAAGTGGGAGTGACGTTATGAGAACGACGATGCGGCCTGGGAAGGCAAATGCTTGGATGAAACACTCTTCCGAGTTAACGGCGTTGAAACTACCGAAATAGACTCCGACCTTGATCCAGCTACCGTTATCCATATAGAAGAAGGCATTGTGGCATCGCTTGATCTTGAATATATCAAACCGCTGACAGCCTTCATCTCAGCATGGCAAAAGAAACAGAACGTGCGGGCAGTGGCGATAGATATACCGCAAGAAATTGATGACAAAACATTGCGAGCGCATCTCAAAACATTCGGTGCCAAGCTGATTTAATCCGTGCCAGCTAGAATATCGAGAATAATTGATTAGTTCGAGGAAAAGCGCGTGACTACTCCTTGGCAGTCACCATCGGCAAGGGCACTCAAGCGTTCTAGTGCCTTTCTCGATGCGAGGAAGTTGCAGTGGCCCTGCAAGCCAAAAAATAGGCGATGCGAGCTTAGCTGGTAATTCCATAGAAAGCTGGCGACCTGCCGTGTCACAGCCAGGGGTAGCCGACTGGCCCTCGTAGGTGGAGTAGCTGCGCCGTAAAGACAGCTTAAACGATGCTTTCGGTGTGGGCGAAGGTTGACCCCGATAAGGCATGCGAAGGTCGGGCTATTGGGAGTGCTAGCCTCCCTGATGAAACCGTATGCAGCGTCCACACCCAAGGCTTCAACTGATCGAGGAAAAGTTACATGCCACCCCGGCCGAAAGTGCCGAATTCCTACAGCAGTACCCCGCCGATCGCTTGGTTGCCGAGCCGCGCCCACGGCGATAGACCTGGCAACCACCAGCAATTTGCGACTGACCGGAAGCGCCTCAAGAAAATTAGCAAACTGTTTTCTCGATAAGATATGTCGAATTCTTAGATATACATCTCATGTACTCCCAACTCATGGATCATGACTGAACCGTCGAATATTTCATGCCTTATAACCCGTTCGTTACTGATGGGCTGGCGACGCTGCTGACCTTTACGCGCTATCAGCAGTTGATCACAGGCCGGGCAGGCACGTTCACAGTCGCTTCCACCAGGTATGTCAGAAACGTGTGGTAAGCGGCCCTCTCGATTCCTGAATGCAGAAACGCTTGTTGCGATATGCCCTACTGGGCGCGGAGCACTTCCTCGCGAACACAATTCAGCGCTTTCCTGAGCTGTTCTTCCTTCACTCCCCCAAATGCCACGCGAAGGGCCTGCGGCACGGCCTCGGTCACAGCAAAAGCACTTCCTCCTGAAACCGCGAAGCCCTTCGCAATCAAACTTGTAATAATCGGCTCGGCCCGTTGCTTGCTATCGAGCGGCAACCAGGCAAAGCTTGCGTTTCTGTGCGACATGATAGAGAGCCCCTGCAGGTGCTCTCGGCAGATTTTCTGCCGGAAAGCCCCATCGCGCCTCCTGTTTTCTTCTGAACGCTCAAGCGTGCCGTCCTCGATCCAGCCAACGATCAACGCCGAAATAATAGCTGGGACATTCCATGTCGTGGCCCTAATCACCAAAGAAAGCACATCCGACCTATCCTTTGGAGCGATGACATACCCGAGGCGTAAGCCAGTGCCAATGCTCTTTGAAAAGCCACCGACATGAAAGGTTCTCTCCGGCGCGATCTCAAGAAGGCTAGTAGGAGGGCAAGGCTCCAGAAATGCATAAGCCGCATCTTCGATTATGATGAGATCATATTTGCGGGCCACAGCGACAATCTGGCGCCTTCGTTCCTCGCTCATCACGGTCCCCAGAGGATTATGGACTGTGGGCATCAGATAAACGGCCCGGATCTTTCCATTTCTACACAGCCGATCAAGATCGTCTGGATCCATCATCCCATCGCTAGAGCCTACCGCCGTCAGGCTGAGCCCGTGCAGAGCCGCAACTGTCTTAAACCCAGTATATGTCAAGGCATCCGTGGCTACGGCTTCCCCCATTTTGAGCAACCCGAAGACGACGGTTGCCAACCCATGCTGGGCACCGGAGACAATCAGGAGCTGGTCCCACGAGAATGTACCCAATGTTTTTGATAAATGGTCGGCGAGGATTCTGCGCTCGTGTGGACGCCCACCATGCGGCTGATAACGAAGCATAGCTTCAAGGTCCCCAGCTGCAGCTAAACGTTTAAGGCCAGAACGCAAGAACTCCACATCGCAATCAGCCCCAGGCATGTTGAAGACGAGATCCAACAGGCCGTCGGCGGCGGTTTGCTCGACCCCGAGGGCTAAGGGGACATTAGGATCCTTAACGAAAACGCCCCTGCCGTGTTCCCCGACGATCAAACCTCGATCTTCGAGCTCACGATATGCACGGGTCGCGGTTGCCAAGGCAACTCCACTGTCCTCTGCGATCTTCCGGTGGGTGGGAAGCTTCTCCCCTGGCGCTAAATCCCCCTTGAGAATCTTCGTTGCTATGGCGTCGGCGAGTTGAAGGTAACGGATCTTTGGCATCTTGGCCTCAGTATGCTCTAGAAACTGTAATTAGTACAATAAATATATTGTACTGGAAAAAGTTTGGTGTCAAACTCTCCAAGGTTCGTAACTAGGGAAGGTGTCCGATGCCAAGATCATTTGCTGTCGTCCTGCTTTCATTGTGCCTCTTCACTGTCACATTTGCGGTCAACCTGCAGGCTCCCCTCTATAGCGCCTATACGGCTGAGAGTGCGATGGGGGCAACGGCCGTGACGGTCGCCTTCGCGGCATATGTGGCTGGGTTGATGCCCACTTTAATGCTTCTCGGCGGCCTTTCGGACAAGATCGGGCGCAGAATCCCAATAATCATCGCCCTTATTCTCGGAGGTATAGGTACTCTTGCGCTCGTTGTGGCTCCAGGCTGGGTTTCGCTAGTGGTGGCGAGATTCGTCCTTGGAGTCGGCACAGGGCTTGCCACGACAGCTGGAACTGCGTACATGGCTGAGATCATGGGGGAGCGTCAGGTGAAGCGCGCTGCTCTTTTCGTCACTTCTGCGACTACGCTGGGATTCGGTGGAGGGGCCCTGTTGACCGGCATTAGCCTTTCACTGCAGGGACTAACCTTCTTTCCCTCGAGTTTCGCCTTGCTCTTTGCTGCTGTTCCAGTGTTGGTGATCCTTGCGCTCAGGCTGCCACGATGCGACAAGCCAAAAGCGGTATCCCTACTCCGCCTGCCTGTATTTCCGTCCAGAACCTGGCCATATGGTGCTGCAATGGGGGTCGCGTGGTCCGCCACAGGAATGACGATTGCGGTCGTTCCCTTGGAGCTACAGGTACATGGTCTTGGCAACTGGACGGGTCTGGTGATTTTCCTTGCAATTTTCGTCGGTTTTCTGTGCCAGCCCTTAGCAAGGCGCCTGAGCAACCCAACAGCACTCGGGCTCGGCTTCTTTTTGGTCCCAGCGGGTTATGTGGCATTACTTGCTGGCAGCTGGAGCCAGTCGATCTTGCTAGTGCTTGTTGGGGCCGCTGTCACGAGCGCAGCAAGTTATGGGTTTAGCTACCTTGCGGCGTTGTCAGAGTTCTCGGTAAGGGCACCAGAAAACCGTGCACGAGCAACCGCCGGATTGTTTGTCTATGCATATGTGGGGTTCTCCATTCCAGTCATTGCAAGTGGCATCCTGGCCGATCGCTACGGGCTTTTGCAGGCCATGGGCTTCTTCGGCAGCGCATTGCTAATCTCCACCCTTATTGTTGTGTGGGCATGGCTGCGGAGCACAAATGTCATTCAACCAACTGCTGTATCAGCTGAAACTTCATTGTAATTACCGGCTGTAATAACTCGCAATTATAACTTCGATAAGGGGGGTAAAATGGACCTACCGACCCAAGGGAATCGTGCCAGCCGTATTACCACGATACCCTTAACCAGGTATCTCACTCGCCAGGATGAAGTTTCTTCAGTAGGGTGGCAGTCAGAAGTCTTTATAGACATCAAACAGCGCCTTTCAAAAGAATCTGGATTCCCCTGCGTTTTCTCTAAAAACGCTTTCAAAAATGGGCTTATCCTATTCTACTTTGTAGAAGACTCATCCCGTTACTCGATGATCAAGCTCGCAGAGGCGTTACGCGAGTTTGTCGAACTGTCGCGCCAATGGGATGGTACTTTGCAAACTTCCTACCCTCTTATCGTTGCCTTCTCGCACAAAGCCATCCAGGCAGAATCGGTGGAAGAATATCATCAATTTGGTTGGCAAGTGCTACAAGAGATTCACGAACTAGACATGGAGGACTGGCCTGAAGATATCAATACGAAGCCAGAAGCACCCGGCTGGTCGATGTGCTTTCATGGAATGCCAATCTTCTGCAACATGAGTAACCCAGAACACTATCATCGACGAAGTCGAAACCTCGGTCGCCATTTTGTGATCGTGATAAATCCTCGCGAACGATTCGATGAATTTGCCGGGAACACACCAGCCGGTCAAAAAATGAGAAATAAAATAAGAAATAGAATTTCTTTATATGACGATATTTTACATGCCCCCCAGTTAGCATCCTATCACTCTGGGGGCCTCGAATGCTTGCAGTACGGGCTTCCTGACGAGAATATAGAGTGTCAAGGTCAATGCCCTTTCCCATTTCGACAAAGAAATACATTTTCAAATCAGAGATAAAATAATTCGAAAGGTTAGAACGCAATGATTGAACTAATTCTAAGCCAAGGCCGAATCGCTGATCGTAAGAATGGCACGATTGAGGGCGCGCTCCTCACCGCTAAGGCCATTGAACAGACTTACGGGGTGACAGCAATGAGCCATGGCATTCCGGAACCAGCCAAAATCGACGACTGGACTGATAGCCTGGCACAGGCCGATGCAACCCTTCGCGGGCTGAGTGAGACCGTGGAAAGCGGCCTGAAAGACGGGAAACTGCCGGTAATGGTAGCAAATACCTGCTCGGCCAGTCTAGCTACGCTTCCGATCGTTGCTAGAGAGCTACCAGATGCTGTCGTGCTTTGGATAGATGCGCATGGGGATTTCAATACGCCGGACACGACTGACAGCGGATATCTTGGTGGTATGGTTGTCGCTGCCGCATGTGGCCTTTGGGACAGTGGGCATGGTTCTGGACTGAAAGCGGAACAGGTGTTGATTGTGGGAGGGCGGGACATTGACCCTCAAGAGGCTCGCCTGCTGGATGAACACAGAGTTCGCGTTCTGCCTCCGCAGCCCTACCTTATGGACAAAGTCATTTCAAATGTCGGAAATAGACCGGTCTGGATCCACATCGATTGGGACGTTCTGGAGCCCGGTTACATTCCAGCAGACTATACCGTGCCAGGTGGCCTACTACCTGACGATATTAGATTGCTCCTTTCCCGGCTGGCTCCGCAAATCCGCGGCCTTGAAATTGCCGAGCACCATGCCGGTAATGATACTTCAGGAAAGAGAGATCCAGTTGTAGAGATTTTAAAAACAATTTCACCTGTTCTTGGCCAGCAAACTATCGGCTAATGCATCGTAATGAGTAAGAGAAGCGACTCGACTGCGACGAAACTCCGTGCCTATCTGTTCGCTTTTAAGCATATACCTCTTGGGCGCGCCAGCGCATTATTCTGCGAAGGAAAGAATTGTTATGCCCCTATATGACAGCATACTGCAGACAATCGGGCGAACCCCCATTGTCCGGCTTAATCGTGTGGCGCCTGACCATGTTACGCTTTATGCGAAGGTGGAATCATTCAATCCAGGAGGCTCGGTCAAGGATCGCCTGGCCCTTGCAGTCGTACTTGATGCGGAACGCAAGGGTTTATTAAAACCGGGCGACACCATATGCGAATGCACATCTGGAAACGTTGGCATCGCCCTAGCCATGGTCTCGGCGGCACGCGGATACAATTTTGTCGCTGTAATGTCAGATTCGTATTCTGTTGAACGACGTAAGCTCATACGCGCTTATGGCGGTAAACTACTACTATTTCCAGGACATCTAGGAAGTAGTGGCGGCAACAAGATTGCAGATGAACTAGCTATAAAGCACGGATGGTTTCGAGCCCGTCAATTCGACAATCCAGCAAATCCTGCTTTCCACAGGGAAACGACAGCGGCCGAGATCCTTTCTGACTTTGCTGGACATCGACTCAACTATTTTGTGACAGGCTTTGGCACAACAGGCACTCTAACCGGGGTCGGTCAAATGCTTAAATGTGCCCGCCCTGACGTGACTATTGTGGCTGCGGAGCCGGAGAACGCGGCATTGATGAGCGGGGAGAAGTGGAACTTACACCAAATCCAAGGGTGGTCACCTGACTTCGAACCGAGCGTGCTAGACAAGACGGTCATCGACAGGCTGCTGAAAATCGATGAGATCAAAGGGCGGGACATGGCGAGGCGTCTGGC
>NZ_LFGT01000009.1:89687-101373 GCF_002078115.1 Halomonas sp. BC2
CTGGCTGCCGAAGAGGGCATATTCGTCGGTATTTCGGCGGGCGCGACGGTGGCCACGGCCTTAGACGTTGCACATTCCGCACCGGATGGTTCAGTGATACTTGCCATGCTACCTGATACCGGTGAGAGGTACCTTTCCACTTTCCTGTTCGATGGGATCAAGGAGGGCTCAGATGATGAATGGTTGGCATCAATCGAATCCGAATTCTTGAGCGAGCAGGCATGAGACAACAGAGTGGGAAAAAAGATGAACGGGATAACTCTTCAGAGCAGTATGTACTCGAAGGCGCCCCCCCCGCTGCCTTTGGTACTCGGATGGGGTGAGCAAGTACCCCCTGCTACCAGGTTTGCGCCTCTGGCCGACAGTTGGACGCTCCATTCAGGGGCCCGCCTCAGGAAAGGGCGCATCGCCTATGAAACCTTGGGCAAACGATCCCTGAACGATGACAATTCGGTCCTCATCCTGACAGGGCTGTCGCCGGACGCGCATATCGCCTCGCATGAAGCTGACCCGAGTCCCGGATGGTGGGAGAAAATGGTCGGCCCAGGAAAGCCGATAGATACAAGCAGATGGTTTGTTATCTGCGTAAATACTTTGGGTAGCTGTAAGGGGTCGACTGGTCCAGCCTCCATTGATCCTGACAGTGGCCTGATATACGGGCACGAATTTCCGGAACTGTCCATTGAGGACATGGCCGATGCTGCAGCTCAAGTTCTAGATCATCTAGGTATTGCTGTCTCGGCCTGCGTTATCGGTACGTCTATGGGCGGGATGAGCGCATTGTCTTTCCTTGTTCGACACCCGGGACGGGCCGCATCGCATATTAACATCTCTGGTGCAGCAGAAGCCTCGACTTTCGCGATTGCGATCCGATCTCTTCAGAGGGAGGCTATACGTAACGATCCAAAATGGCAAAACGGTCACTATACCCAAGATGACTACCCACTCAAAGGAATGCTGATGGCTAGGAAACTCGGCGTCATTTCCTACCGCTCCGCGGTTGAATGGGAGGGTCGTTTTGGGCGTAGAAAACTCGATCCGACATTGTCTTTAATGTATTCCAAAGGCCAGCAATTATATGAGATCGAGAGCTATCTCGATCACCAAGCACATACTTTTGCTCGGAGCTTCGATCCAAACTGCTACCTGTATCTAAGCTCCTGCATGGATCGCTTTTCTATTAAGGACGAACCTCAAGCCGACCTTTCTGAAGGATTAGCGCCTGCAGGACTACTTCGTGCGCTCGTTCTAGGAGTGGATACCGATATTCTTTTTCCACCTGAGCAGCAGCAAGACATCGCAGAGGCCTTGAGTAAAAATCGTGTCGATTGTCGATACCAGTGCCTCCCCTGCACACAGGGCCATGATTCCTTCCTCATAGACTACAGCAGATTCGGACCGCAGATTAGTAGGTTTCTGCGGTCGATCTAAGTTCCAGACTTCAAAAGGCCCTTGGACTGTACCATTAAACTTTAGGAGCGAGATATGACCAGAATTGCACTTGTCACAGATCAAGAAAGCCTTCCCATCGATTACGATATGGCGCCGCTTGTGGCATCGTGTGAATCTTTGGGTCTCCCTGTTGAGATCGTTAACTGGGACAACCCTGGGATCGATTGGAGCAGGTTCGAACTGTTAATTCTCCGCTCTCCTTGGACCTATACTGATCGGCTTGAAGAATTCTTGGATTGGTGCCGGAAAGTGTCATCTGTTTCCCGGCTCGTAAACCCTCTCAATGCAGTCGAATGGAATCTTAACAAGAGTTACCTGGTTGATCTCCAACATTACGGAGTACCAATTGTTCCCACTGAGTTTATTCAGCAAAATGCAAGCGATGTCTTATCACAGATTTATAGTTTCATCGCCACGCATGGCAATTTCCGCAAAATGGTTATCAAGCCGTCCATCGGCGCATACTCCAAGAATGTTCAGCGTTTTCCCGTCGACGCCGTAGATCGTGCAGTCGAACATGTTGTTTTGCTCCATTCCCTAGGTTGCGATGCCCTGATCCAGCCCTATTTCGACTCCATCGACGTCTACGGCGAGAGCGACCTGATTTTCTTCAATGGCAAATTCAGTCATGCGATTAGGAAGGGCGCACTGCTGATGGCTGATGGTACGGTGAACGCGCCCACAGCGGAGTTCCGGAAGCAGCGTGAACCTGGACCGGATGAGATTCAGGTGGCCACGGCTGCTCTGTCTGCAGCAATTAGGCACCTTCAGCTCGAGGAGCCGCTTCTTTACGCCCGCGTTGACCTTATCAGGAGCCATGAAGGGCAGCCGGTGGTTCTCGAGATGGAAATCTCCGAGCCCTCGCTAAGCCTTCCCTTCTGCCCGGGAAGCGAAGTACGTTTCGCAAAAGCTATAGCGGCTGCCGTCGAACGTTTGCAGTGCTTCACGTGATAGAAGCCGGTAGCGGGCAGTGCCTGAGGACGTACTGGTGAAACTTGCTGAACTTGAGCCGTCAATCAAATTGCTGCGGTTTCACCTCACACGTAACACTCCGTTCCCTCTTAAAGAGCAATCTCGGGTAGTTGGCATTACCGGCGGTCAGGGCGGGCTGCGAGCCGAGCTTGCCCAGGCACTTACTGGTCAGCTCACCATCGATGACGACGTTAATGTGAGCGTGAGGCAGGAGCCGCGAGTCTTTCGGGCAAAAAGATTGAGATGCATCATACCGTGATTTGCTGGCGCTTCAAGCCAATGCTGCCGTCCGTGAATCGCCAAACAGCTACCGCTTCACTGGCCTCCATCTCGCTGATCATGCGATCCCAATCATCATGGGATTCTTCGGGCTTGCGCTCGAACACGATGGTGGGGGATCCAGCCTGGCGGTTTGTCGAGGTCTCCATTGAAGACGATTTATAGAATTTCCACAATTACGATATAGGCGATCAATCAGTATATGTCGCATCCGAAAGTGATCCGACTCGCGCAGCCGTATACTGCCAGCTTTTGGAAGAAGAATTGATTGATGAATCAGTACACGTTCTAAATGATGGAATCGCTGAGGCTCTTGTCCAGTTATATGGTTGCGAGAAAGCAGCTAATTCTCAGGATGTAATCGACGTGGATATGTACGTTGAAAGGGAACGGCTATGCGGCTCCTGGGGTGAAATTCAGGCTGACCAAGCGCTTCATCGTGACGGGATCTTAGAAGTAGTCCGACCATACACGAATATCTAGGAAAAGTGCAGCGATGTTTAAAAAGCTACTTTCAATGCTAGCTAGGCGTTCAAAGGATACCCCTGTATTTCGTCTAGGCGACCCTGGAATGGCTACGCACTCAATCATAAAGGTAGATGAGCATGGGAATAGCCATGAACATCTATTGGGCCGCACAAGCGACTTTCATAGGAAAAGTGCCTAGCTTACGCTACCAAGGTACAGGGCAACAAAGCGGCGATTCTCTGGCGAATCATTCAAACGTTCGTTACATTGTCAGTGTGGACGAGATATCACCATGCCTTGGGCAGGTCAAATTCGATAGTGATAACTCAACAGTCATGACTCATGGCTCATTACTCATGACTCATTCTTCATAACAACAAGCAGGAGTTTTCCATGCGTGCAATTCCATTTTCTAGACTCTTCATGGTGGCGGCGTTGGGCGGTGCCTTGGTACTGTCGCCGCTGAGCGCGTCGGCCTTCGAAAGCGAGCTGTTTTCCTTGAAGAACCGCTGGGAGCATACGGTGACCGAGATGCCCGCCAACCAACGGGAGTCGACCCTGAGGGCATTGGCGGGCGAGGCGGAGCGACTGGCCCAGCAGAACCCCAACCAGGCCGAGGTGCTGGTATGGCAAGGCATCGTGCTGGCTTCCTATGCTCGAGAGCGGGGTGGGTTAGGGGCGCTGGGTACTGCCGGTGATGCGCGCACGGTGCTGGAACGCGCCGTCGAGATCGACCCTACGGGGGGCAATGGCTCCGCGTATGTGACCCTGGGGGCGCTGTATGACCGTGCCCCGGGTCGCCCGCTGGGGTTTGGCAATAGCGCCACCGCTGAGCGGATGTTCCAGCGGGCGCTGGAAATTCGCCCGGACGGTATCGATGTGAACTACTACTATGCCGCTTTCCTGAAAGAAGAGGGCAACACCCAGGCGGCGCGGGAGCATGCTCAGCGAGCCGTGAACGGCACGGCGCGGGAGAGTCGCCAACGCTCCGACGAAGCCCTTCGCCGTGATGCCGAGGCGCTGCTGCGCGAGCTGTAATGGCCGTCAAATCACGCGGTTGATGATCCGATTGGCATTCCCGGTGGCCAGCATTGATAATGGTACGATCATGTTCACCGGGAGTGCCGTATGGGCCCCACGCTCAATCGCGACGATGTGGAACTCATCACGCGTGACACCCTGTACAAGGGGTTTTTTCGCCTGGAAGCGCTAGAGCTGCGTCATCGACTTTTCGAGGGCGGCTGGAGCTCCACCATGCGCCGAGAAATGCACAACCGCCACGATGCGGTGGGTGTGCTGTTGTATGACCCCGAGCGTGATGCGCTGATCCTCGTCGAGCAGTTTCGCGCCGGCGCCATCGACGACCCTCACTCCCCCTGGAAGCTGGAACTGGTGGCGGGCCTCGTCGACAAGGACGAGACCCTGGAAAACGTGGCGCGCCGTGAGGCCCAGGAGGAAGCCGGTTGCCAGGTGGGCCAACTGACCCGATTGCATACCTACTACCCAAGCCCTGGCGCCTGCAACGAGCGGGTCACGCTATTTTGCGGGCTGGTCGATAGCCAGGGCGTGGGAGGCGTGCATGGCGTCGAGGACGAGAATGAAGACATCCGTGTTCATGTCGTCTCTTTTCCCGCCGCCTGGCAACTCCTGGAGCAGGGCAGACTCGACAACGCCATGTGTTTGATCGGCATGCACTGGTTGGCCGGGCAGCGGGCATCGCTGCGGGCGGCTTCCCAGCGCGCGGCCGTGTCAGCCGCCGAGGCCAACACCCGGTAAGGAGTCATCATGGCAAGAGCCGCCTACGTAACCGATTTGAAAACCCTGCAAGGGGAGTGCAGCGCCAACTATCTGCGCCTGGTGCGCCTGGTGGGTGACCTGCAGAGCGGCCAGCGGCGCGATATCGCCTTGCGCGGTGATAACCGGCACTTTGGCGACCTCAAGCTGGCCATTCTTCAGCAGGCCCCTTACACCACGCTGGTGGAGATCTCCCAGCGCGGCCCGCTGGATGCGGTCATTGAAGGGCCGCGCATGCGCGTGCACCTTTACCATGATGTGCGCATGGCGGAAGTCATCGACTTTCAGCGCGAGCGCCATTTCAGCGGACGCTATCGCTACCCCAATGCGCGCATGCATCAACCGGATGAAAAGCTGCAGTTGAACTGCTTTTTAGGAGAGTGGTTGGCCCATGGGCTGGCCCATGGTCATGTCGTCGATTTGCCGGAGCTACCCTGATGCGGTTGATACAGATTACCGATGCGCATCTGCACGCCGACAAGCAGGCGCGCTCTCGGGCGGCCATTCCCTGGCAGCAGTTCGAAGCCGTGCTGGACGCCGTGGTGGCCGAACGCCCGGACGTGGTGGTGGTGAGTGGTGACGTCAGCCAGGATGAAACCAGCGCGTCTTACGTTCACGCCTGCGAGGCCTTGAACCGCCTGCCGTGCCCCTGGTTCTGGATACCAGGTAACCACGACCAGCCCGAGCTGATGGCCGCAGAACGCCCGATGCTGGATGAAGTCGACCTGGAACAGTGGCGCCTGTTGCTGCTGGATACCCATGTGCCGGGCAAGCCCCATGGCGAGCTGGGGGCGACCAAGCTCACCGCCCTGGCCGAACGGCTGGAGCAGGACGAGCGGCCGGTGGCCATCGTCATGCACCACCCGCCGGTGGATGTCGGGGCGGCCTGGATGGATGCGATTGGCTTGCAGGACCGCGATGCGTTCTGGCAGCTGTTGAGTGCTTACCCCCAGGTCAAGATCATTCTGTTTGGGCATGCTCATCAGGCCTTTGCCCAGCATCAGCCGCTGGCGGGCTCGGCGATAGGCACTTATGGTTGCCCCGCCACGTCAGACCAGTTTCTGCCCGGTGCGGAAACCTTTGCGGTGGATGAAGCGTCGCGGCCGGGGTATCGCGTGGTGGAGCTGCACGGGGAGGAGTGGCAGACCTGGGTCGAGCGTATCGACCTCTGATGCTTGTCTGTTTAGTTGATAAAGATATAAAAAGATAGTTATTAATTCTTTTGGGTTATTATTGGCCTGGCGTTACCCTACCCACAAATGCCCGCCTTGCGATTCATGCGCGCAGGGCGGCACACCATGTTTGCACAGGCTTCCTTGAAAAGCCGTTTCGATAAAAGCAAGCACCGTTTTGTGAGGGAGAAGGTAATGAACCAGTTTTCTGCGCCGTCGGCGGCGACGCAACAGGTGCCCATCGCACCGGATGCCGCCCGACTGACCCACCTGAAGCAGCTCGAAGCCGAGTCGATCCATATCATCCGGGAAGTAGCGGCCGAGTTCAGCAACCCGGTGATGATGTACTCCATCGGCAAGGACTCCTCGGTAATGCTGCATCTGGCGCGGAAGGCCTTCTACCCCGGCACGCCGCCGTTCCCGCTGATGCATATCGATACCACCTGGAAGTTCCGCGAGATGATCGCTTTCCGCAATCGCATGGCGGAAGAGGCGGGCATGGAGCTGATCGTGCATACCAACGAAGAGGGGCGCGCCGCCAACATCAACCCCTTCGACCACGGCAGTGCCAAGTACACCGATATCATGAAGACCCAGGCCCTCAAGCAGGCCCTGAGCAAACACGGTTTCGATGCTGCCTTTGGCGGCGCGCGGCGCGACGAGGAAGCCTCCCGTGCCAAGGAGCGCGTCTACTCCTTCCGCGACAAGTACCACCGCTGGGACCCGAAAAATCAGCGTCCGGAGCTGTGGAACGTCTATAACGCCAAGATCAACAAGGGCGAATCGATTCGCGTGTTTCCGCTCTCCAACTGGACCGAGCTGGATATCTGGCAGTACATCTATCTGGAGTCGATTCCCATCGTGCCGTTGTACTACTCCGCCAAGCGTCCGGTGGTGCAGCGCGACGGCATGCAGATCATGGTGGACGACGAGCGCCTGCCGCTGGCCCAGGACGAAGTGCCGGAAGAGAAGTGGGTGCGTTTCAGAACCCTGGGCTGCTACCCGCTGACGGGGGCGGTGGAGTCCACCGCCGCCACGCTGCCGGAGATCATTCAGGAGATGCTGCTGACCAAGACCAGCGAGCGCAGTGGCCGCGCCATCGATCACGATCAGGCCGGTTCCATGGAGAAGAAAAAGCGTGAGGGGTATTTCTAATGGCGCACCAATCAACGTTGATTGCCGATAACATCGAGCAATACCTGCACGAGCACGAAAACAAGGATCTGCTGCGTTTCATCACCTGCGGCAGCGTCGACGACGGCAAGTCCACGCTCATCGGACGGCTGCTCCACGACTCCAAGATGATCTTCGAAGATCAGCTCGCCGCGATCACCAAGGCTTCCAAAACCAGTGGCACCACCGGTGATACGGTGGACCTCGCCCTGTTGGTAGACGGCCTGCAATCGGAGCGCGAGCAGGGCATCACCATCGACGTGGCGTACCGCTTTTTCTCCACCGACAAGCGCAAGTTCATCATTGCCGATACGCCGGGGCACGAGCAGTACACGCGCAACATGGCCACGGGCGCTTCCACCGCTAGCCTGGCGATCATCCTGATCGACGCGCGCTACGGTGTGCAGACCCAAACCCGTCGGCACAGCTTCATTGCCGACCTGCTGGGCATTCAGCATCTGGTCATCGCGGTCAACAAGATGGACCTGGTGGACTACTCGGAGGCACGCTTCAACGAGATCGTGGCGGAGTACCGCGCTTTTGCGGCCAACTTGCAGGCCCCGGACATTCGCTTCGTGCCGATGTCGGCGCTCAATGGCGACAACGTGGTCAACGCCAGCGAGCACACGCCCTGGTACTTTGCGGCGGGCAGTGAAGGCTACGAAGGCAAGACCCTGATCGAGCTGCTGGAAAACGTCGAAGTCACCCGTGACCAGAACCTGAGCGACCTGCGCCTGCCGGTGCAGTACGTCAATCGCCCCAACCTGGACTTCCGAGGCTATTGCGGCACCCTGGCGGCTGGTGTGCTGCGCCCAGGCCAAGAGGTGAAGGCGCTGCCGTCGGGCAAGACCTCCCGCGTGGCGCGCATCGTCACTTTCGACGGGGATCTCGACGCTGCTTACCCCGGTCAGGCCATCACCGTGACTCTGGAAGACGAGATCGATATCTCCCGTGGCGATTGGCTGGTCAGCGCCGAAGCCCAGGTGCCGCTTTCCAACGTGTTCAATGCCGATGTGGTCTGGATGCACGAAGAGCCCCTGGAGCCGGGCAAGCTCTACGATATCAAGCTGGCCACTCGTGATCTGGCGGGCCAGATCAGCGCTATCGAGTATCAGGTGGACGTCAACACGCTGGAGAAACACCCGACCCAGCGCCTGGGGCTGAATGCCATTGCTCGCTGTGAAGTGGAACTGACGGCATCGATTCCGGTGGACGACTACCGTACCAGCCCCGGCACGGGCAGTTTCATCATCATCGACCGGCTGAGCAACGTGACCGTGGGCGCCGGTATGATTCGGCGGGTCGCGGATGCCCGTGAGCAGGCCGGCACCACCGACTGGGCCGCCTTCGAACGTGACCTGAACGCCCTGGTGCGCAAGCATTTTCCGCACTGGGGAGCAAAGGACATCCGTGACCTTCTGCGCTAATGGTTTGATGACGTTATCGAGATAACCGAGTAGACGCTTAGCCGTTGGCAACGCACACTGAACCTGCTGTTGGCGCAAGACGCTGCAGCAGGTTTTCTATATGGAGACAGCGGGTGGGTTGCCGCTGTTTTTAATGATCAAAGATGAAGTTTTATCTCCAATGCGCCCTGGAGCGAGTCGCGTTGGGGAAGAACAGCTGCTGGTCGTTGACCTTGAAGTCGGCAATCGCTTGCTGGCCTTCGTCGGACACTAGCCACTCGTGCCATTGGGTGGCCAGCTCATGTTTCAGGTGCGGGTGCTGCTCCTGTGATAGCAGCAGCGAACCGTATTGGTTGAACAGCGCTTCGTCGCCCTCGAACAGCAGGGTCAGGTCCTGCGGGTTTTCAAAGGCCACCCAGGTGGCGCGGTCGGTGAAGCTGTAGGCGTTCATGCCTGCGGCGGTATTCAGGGTCGGCCCCATGCCGCTGCCCAGCTCACGGTACCAATCTCCTTGCGGTGTGACGCCCGCATCTTCCCAAAGGCGCAGCTCGGCGCGGTGAGTGCCGCTGTCGTCACCCCGTGAGGCGAAGGGCGACTCGCTGTCGGCGATCCGCGCGAAGGCGTCGCTGACGCTGTCACTGTCGGCGATGTTGGCGGGGTCATCGCTGGGTCCCACGATCACGAAGTCGTTGTACATCACATCCAGCCGCTCGGTGGCGTAGCCATCGGCAACGAACTGCTCTTCGCCTGCGGTATCGTGAACCAGCAGGCTATCGGTATCGCCACGACGAGCGATTTCGAAAGCTTGACCGGTGCCGACGGCCACCACGCGCACATCGATCCCGGTCGCTTCGGTAAAGACCGGCAGGATGGCTCCAAACAGCCCCGAGTTCTCGGTAGAAGTGGTGGAAGCCAGGGTAATGTAGTCATCATTGGCCAGCAACGAGGCGCTCCAGGCCAGTGCCGTGGTGCATAGGCTGGCGGTAACGAGGGTAGTGGTCTTGTTCACGGTCCTGCTCCTTTGGGTATTGTTCAAGCGTCGTGGTGGGGCTTGCTAGAGTAGGGCTTACCAGACCAGCTCGCCCCGTATGAACGCCCTGGCTTGCGCTGTTGCCGGGGTGTCAAAAAAGTCTTCTGCCGAGGTGTGTTCGATCAACTGACCGCTGTACATGAACAGCACGTCGTCGGCCAGACGCCGGGCCTGGTGCAAATCGTGGGTGGTCATGACGATACGCGTGCCTGCCTGATGGAACTCATTGACCGCGTCTTCCACGGCCTTGATGGCCGCCGGGTCCAGGGCGGAAGTGGGTTCATCCAGAAACAGGACGGCAGGCTTGAGCAGCCAGGCCCGTGCCAGCGTGAGACGTTGTTGCTCGCCTCCGGAAAGCACCCGGGCGGGGCGTTTGGCCAGGCTGGTCAGGCCGAACTTTTCCAATGCCTGCAAGGCCAGCGCCTTGCGCTGGCGGCGAGGCACCCGATGCACGGCCAGCGCGTAGGTGAGGTTGTCCAGCGCCGAACGGCGCAGCAGCACCGGACGCTGAAAGACCATGGCCTGCACCGGCGGCTTGCCTTCCCAGGTCACCTGGCCACTGCTGGGGCGCAGCAGCCCATGCGCCAAGCGCATGAGCAGGCTTTTGCCAGCCCCGTTGGGGCCCATTACCAGCGTCCGGCGGCAGCCGTGCAGCGCTAGCGTGGTCGGTGCCAGCAGCGTGTCGCCACGGTGGCAGAAGCTGACCTGCTGAAAATGCAGGCTGGGGACGGTGGAAGCCGCGGGGCTGAGGGGTACGTTCATCCTAACCGCCGTTTTGCCGTTTCACTGACCCAGTGGGCCAGTGCATTGATCAAGGTGACCAGACTGAGCAGAATGATGCCCAGCCCCAAGGCCATCGCCAGGTTACCCTTGCTGGTTTCCAGCACGATGCTGGTGGTCATGACCCTGGTCACGCCGTCGATATTGCCCCCCACGATCATCACTGCGCCCACTTCCGCACTGGCGCGGCCAAAGCCCGCCAGGATCACGGTCAGCAGGCCAAAGCGCGCATCCCACAGCAGTGTGGGCATCATGCGCAGTTGGCCAAGCCCCAGCGAACGCAGCTGTTCGGCGTACTCGCTGTGCAGGGCTTCCACCTGCTGGCGTGTCAGGGCAGCAATGATCGGAAAGACGAGAATCACCTGGGCAATGACCATGGCGGTGGGCGAGAACAGCAGCCCGAACTGACCCAATGGCCCCGCACGGGATAGCAGGAGGTAAACGCACAGGCCCGCGACCACGGGAGGCAGCCCCATGAGGGCATTGAGCACCACGATCAGAGCGTTCCGCCCGGGGAACTGCCACAGTGCCAGCGCCGCCCCCAGGGGCAGTGCCAACAGGCTGGCCAGGGTGACGGCGATCAGCGACACCTGAAGCGATAGCGTTACGATGGCCACGAGCGCAGGGTCCATGCCCAGAATGAGTGCTATCGCGGTGCTGAATGGGTTATCCGACATGACGTTCCGTGGCCAGGGTTGCTGATAGGGGCAGGTTCATTGTGTTGGTAGGGTGTCGTTGTAAGGTCATGATGTATTTGAAAAGTCACGATGCTGGTAGGAGCATCAGGTAGGAACATAGTGTACGTAAATTTCCAGGGATGCACGGTGCGCTGAAAAATATGCGCTACTATGCAGTCTCATGCAGGAGTTGAAGGTGGGCGGGTGAGAGAGTCTCTGAAAGAGTATTCAAAAGAGTACCTTACGACGGCGGAAGTGGCGGAGTATCTGCGGCTCAAGGAGCGCAAGGTGTATGACCTGGTGCGCCAGGGGCAGATCCCTTGTAGCCGTGCGACCGGGAAACTGTTGTTTCCTCGTCAGCACATCGACATGTGGGTGTTGAGCCACCTGGAAGGCGACCAGGCCCAACGGTTGCCGCCCCCTCAGGTGCTGGCCGGAAGCCTCGATCCGCTGCTGGAGTGGGCGATTCGTGAGAGTGGCTGT
>NZ_LFGT01000009.1:101732-118516 GCF_002078115.1 Halomonas sp. BC2
CATTCGGCGCTTGCTCGAAGGCAAGGCCATGGTGGCGGGTATCCACTTGCGGGACCCTGACAGCGGCCGCTACAACGAACCGACCTTGCTGGGGTTGGGTGGGGTCAAGGATCTGGTGGTGCTGCACTGGGCCAAGCGCCGTCAGGGTCTGATAGTAGCGCCGGGCAACCCGCTGGGCCTGAAGACGATCAAGGATCTTGCCCGCCCAGACGTGGTGTGTGCTCATCGCCAGCCCGATGCCGGGGCTGCGCATTTGCTGCGAGGCTTGTTGACGCAAGCGTCCATCGCGTCTGACGCGCTGCGCTGGGCCGACCACATGGCGCTCAGCGAGGAGGATCTCGGCCTGGCCATTGCTCAGGGAGAGGCGGATGTCGGGGTGGGCATGGAGGCGGCGGCGCATCGCCAGCAGCTTCATTTCATTCCCTTGGTGGAGGAGTCGTTCGATCTGGTCCTGCATCGACGCAGCGCTTTCGAGCCCACCATGCAAGCGCTGATGGCCTTTGCCCGGCAGCCGCGCTTTCATCAGCGGGCCGAGGCGCTGAAAGGTTACGACATCAGCCAGCTGGGTCGCGTTTTATACAATGCTTGACGATGGTATAAGATGCGCCACACTGGTTAGGTGCTGTACACGACTACTCATCACGAAATGGAGAGCATGATGAATCAAGCGCTAAATAGTAAACGTGTTGCTATTCTGGCAAAGGATGCCTTCAACGCCAAGCTGCTGGAAGAGCTGCAGGAAGGGCGTCACTCGGGTCAGCACGCTTAATGGCGTGGTATCACCAGTGGGCAAGCTTTGCCAAAAGGCTTGCCCATGTCGTTGCCAAACCCATGAAAAAGGATCGTGGCCGGGGTGGCATGATGGTGCACCCTTATCGTGGCTACGGCTCTCAACAGGAAATTTTCGTCATGGGCCGCGTGTTTCGACAGGCGGCCCTTGGGCGTGCCATCCCGCGGCGCGGCATATTGCGTGACACGGCCGACGTGGCTCGGCGCATCTTTCGCCGTGGCCTGGCCGATGCCCAGGTAGAGATCCGCGTGGGCGAAAATCAGCTGACGCTGACCACCGACCGCGACGGTTATTTCGACGCCCATTTGCCCATCACCTCGACGCTGCCAGTGGACGTTTCCTGGCACAGTGCCGATATCGTCGTCCGTGCCAGCGGCCAGCCTACGGTGCGCACCAGTGTGGAAGTCTACGTGCCGCCCCCCGAGGCCGACCTGCTGGTGATCAGTGATATCGACGACACCGTGATGTTCACCGGTGTGGCCGAAAAGCTGAAGATGCTCTATCGACTATTCGTGCGCAAACCCCATCGACGCACTGCGTTTCCCGGCGTGGCATCGCTGTACCAGGCGCTCTACCGTGGCCAGACCGAAAAGGCAGAGCGTCCCATTTTGTATGTGTCCCGTGGCCCCTGGGCCATCTATGAAATGCTCGAAGCCTTCTTTCAGCTCAACCGTATTCCGGTGGGGCCGATCCTGTTTCTGCGCGAATGGGGTATCTCCTGGCGCAAGCCCTGGCCGCGCCGGGCAGAAGCCCACAAGCGCGACCTGATCGACCGCATGCTGGCGCTCTATCAGGACATGCCCTGCATCCTGATCGGCGACAGCGGCCAGCACGACCCGGAAGTGTATACCGAGGTCGTCAAAGCCTACCCGGAGCGCATCAAGGCGATCTACATCCGACGGGTGGACAGTGACCCCAAACGAGAAGACGCCATTCAACGCCTGCGTGAGCAGTTGGCGCACACTCAGTGCGAACTGGTCTTGGCCGCTGACAGCGTGCTGATGGCCGAACATGCCCACGGGCAGGGCGATATCTCTGCCCGCGGGCTGCAGGCCGTCAAGCGTGATGTCGCCGCACATCACAACGACCCCGACTGACGCTGCGCCCCCGCGCGTATCATGGTAAAACTAATGGCCCGCTTGCGGGTCATTTTACGTAGGCACTGGCCGTCGCGAGCAGCTTGCTTTGCCGCCGTCGGTGCCCCCACGGCTTGTCGAAGCCTCTCTGAATTACCTGTGAACGCAGCGGTGGAGTTATGTGGATTCTGGTCATTGCCATCATGCTGGCAATCTTCGTACTGCCCAACGTCTGGGCGAAATGGGTGCTGAAGCGTCACACCCGTGGCCGCGACGACTACCCGGGCACCGGGGCCGAACTGGCCGAGCACCTGTTGCGCCGCCTGGGCGTAGAAGGGGTCAAGGTAGAGCGTACCGAGCATGGCGACCACTACGACCCGGAAGCCCGCTGTGTGCGCTTGACGCCAGACCACTACGACGGCCGCTCGCTCACCGCCGTCACCGTGGCGGCTCACGAAGTGGGCCATGCCCTGCAGCACCATGAAGGCTATGCGCCGCTGCTGGCCCGTAGCCGCCTGGTACAGCTGGCACAAAGAGCGGAAAAGCTGGGGGCGGTGCTGATGATGCTAGCGCCTTTCCTGTTCCTGCTGACCCGCTTGCCCGGCGGCCTGGCAGCGGTGGTGGCCATGGCCGTGATCAGTTTTGGCACTGCGGCACTGGTGCATCTGGTCACGCTACCGGTCGAGTTCGATGCCAGCTTCAACCGGGCCCTGCCGCTGCTGAAAGACTACGTGCCCCCCTACGACATGCCCGGTGCCCGCCACGTACTGACCGCTTGCGCCTTCACCTACGTCGCCGCCTCACTGGCCAGCGTCATGAACCTGGGGCGCTGGCTGGTGATTTTGCGGCGCTGAGCCTGGCTTACGCCGGCCTGTTCGCCAGAATCACTGCGCGGCGAGGGGCGGGGTAGCCTTCTATGGTGCGGGTGCGGTCGTGGGGGTCCAAAAAGTCGGCCAGTGACTGATAGGTCATCCACTCGGTGGAGCGCTGCTCGTCCAGCGTGGTGACGGCTTCATCCACTACGCGCACGTTGGTGAAGCCACAGCGCTCAAGCCAGTGGCACAGGGCGCGGGATGAGGGCAGGAAGTAGACGTTGGGCATGGCGGCGTAGCGCTCGCCGGGCACGAACACGGTCTGCTCGTCGCCTTCCACTACCAGGGTTTCCAGCACCAGCTCGCCGCCGGGGGCCAGCGCGCCCTTGAGCTGTTGCAGGTGCTCCAGGGGGGAAGGGCGATGGTAGAGCACACCCATGGAGAACACCGTATCGAAAAAGCCCAGGTTTTCCGGTACGTCCTCGATACCCACGGGCAGGAAGTGCGTGCGGCCTTCATCGGCGTCACCCACGAAGTGGCGCACGGCCTGAAACTGCCAGTAGAAGCGCGGGGAGGGGTCGATCACCAGCACGAAGGCGGCGCCTGCGCCTGCCATGCGCCAGGCGTGGTAGCCGCTGCCGCCGCCGACATCCAGCACTTTGCGATACTTGAGCGGGGCAAGGTGCGGCGCGACACGCTGCCATTTCCAGTCGGAGCGCCACTCGGTGTCGATATCAATACCGCCCAGGCAAAACGGCCCCTTGCGCCAGGGGGCCAGCTTGCGCAGCAGGTTGAAACACTGGCGTTGCTGGCTCTCGGTTAGTGCCAGCTCTACCGTCAGCGTGTCGCTGTTGAGGTCGACGTGGCGCTCTTCGGGCAGCGGGGGCAGCTTGGCCACGGCCTTTTCCCAGGCGGAAAGGTCGCCGTGGCGCTGGCGGTCTAGCCCGCTGGCCAGCTGCTCGGGCAGCTTGGCCAGCCACGGCGTCAGCGAGGCGTCCTGTGCGGCCTGATCCAGAAACGCTTGATACAACACGCGATGATCGTCGGGAAGCAGCGCCACGTCAGCCCTCCTTGAACGCGATCAGCGAGGTGAAGTTCAGGTACTGAAACCAGGTCATCGAGCGCGGAAAGCCCGCCTGCGACAACCGCTCGTGCAAGGCATCCAGGGTGTCGGGAATCAGCACATTCTCCAGCGCCGTGCGTTTCTGGCTGATTTCCATGTCGCTGTAGCCGTTGGCGCGCTTGAAGTCGTGGTAGCGCTCTACTCGCCAGGCATTGTCGCGCTCATCGGCGTCGATGGTCTTTTCCGAGAGAATCAGCACGCCGCCGGGCTCCAGGGCAGCGTACAGCCGCTTGAGCAGGGCATCTCGGTCGGCGGGAGGCAGAAACTGCAGCGTGAAGTTGAGAATGATCATCCCCGAGGGCGCGTACGCGTAGGTGCGGATGTCGGCTTCTTCCACCTGCATGGCGTGGTCGGGGCTCTCGTCGAGAAAGGTCTGGCGAGCACGCTCGACCATGGCAGGCGAGAGGTCGATGCCGGTATAGCGGAAAGCGTCGGCGGGCATGGCCCCGGCCAGCGCCAGGCCCGAGGCCCCCAGCGAGCAGCCCAGGTCGTAGACATGGGCGCCGTGGCGCAAATGGCGCTGGGCGATCAGGCTCAGCATGCCCAGGATCTGGCCATAGCCGGGCACCGAGCGGCGGATCATGTCGGGAAAGCAGGCGACGACCTGTTCATCAAAAGAGAACCTTGCCACCTTATCCAGGGGTGTTGAAAAGATAGCGTCGCGGTAAGATGCATCACTCATGGGCAAGCCAGGCTGGTTAATGAGGCTCGCTAGTTTACGCGCCCTTGTTAATCCAGAACAGGCCCGTCGATCACAGATTCCTGCCTCACGGAACGACGCCACAGGAGAGGGCACATGGCTTCAGCAAAGGCAACTCCCGATACGCTACCCGCTTGGCAAACGCTTACCCAGCATGCCCAGGCGATTCGTCACATCCATCTGAAGAACCTGTTTGGTGACGACCCCGAGCGCTGGTCACACTTCACCCGTCACGTGGCGGGGCTGACGCTGGACCTCTCCAAACAGCGTTGGGATGACGACACCCTGGAGCATTTGCTGGGTCTGGCGGAAGAGGCGGGCGTGCCGGGGGCCATCGAAGCGCTGTTGAGCGGCAAGCGGGTCAACGTCAGCGAAAACCGCCCGGCGCTGCACACCGCCTTGCGCTTGCCCGCCGATGCCCAGCTGGAGGTGGAGGGTGAAGACATCGTCGGGGCCGTGCACGACAGCCTGGCGCAGATGGAGCGCCTGGTGCAGCGCCTGCACGCAGGCCAGTGGCGCGGTGCCACCGGCAAGCCGATTCGTCACGTGGTGAACCTGGGGGTAGGCGGCTCGGATTTGGGCCCGCTGATGGTGACCCACGCGCTGGCCGATTATCGCCCCAGCGATATTCACCCCGTCGAGGTGCACTTTGCCTCGACCATGGATGGCTCGCAGCTGGCCGACTACCTGACGCGTTTCAACCCGGAAACGACGCTGTTCGTGCTCTCTTCGAAGTCGTTCACCACCATCGATACGCTGTCCAACGCCAACACCGCCCGTGACTGGCTGCTGGGACGGCTGTCCCGGCATGCGGAAGCTGGCGAAGCCCCTCAGGCGCACACCATCAGTGCCGAACTGGTCGTGCGTCAGCACTTCATTGGTGTCTCGGCAAGCCCGGAAAAAATGAGCGAGTGGGGCATCACCCCGGACCACCAGCTGATGTTCTGGGAGTGGGTGGGGGGGCGCTATTCGCTCTGGGGCACCATTGGCCTGCCGATTGCCCTGGTGATCGGCATGGAGAACTTTCGTGCGCTGCTGTCGGGCGCGCACGCCATGGATACCCACTTCAAGACGGCGCCCATGGCCGACAACCTGCCCGTGCTGCTGGGCCTGGCGGGTATCTGGAACGTGAACTTTCTGGATATTCGTGCCCATTCGATTCTGCCCTATGACGGGCGTCTGGAATATTTTGCCGCCTATCTGGAACAGCTGGAAATGGAGTCCAACGGTAAATCCGTGACCCGCCAGGGCCAGGCGGTGAGTTACTCTACCTGCCCGGTGCTTTGGGGGCAGTTGGGTCCCAATGCTCAGCATGCGTTCTATCAGTTGCTGCACCAGGGCACCCAGCCGGTGGTCTGCGACTTCATTGCCCCGCTCAAACGCTACGACGAGATCGAAGACCCGGACACTCGCCGCCACCTGAAGGCCCAGCATCGGCTGGCGCTGGCCAACTGCTTCGCCCAGTCGCGGGTGCTGATGCTGGGGGACGATGCGCTGGAGGAGGACGGCCCGCGCCCCGAACACAAACGCTATCGCGGTAATCAGCCCTCGACCACGGTGCTGCTGGACAAACTCACGCCCGCCACCCTGGGGGCGCTGATTGCGCTCTACGAGCACAAGGTGTTCGTGCAGGCGGTGATCTGGGACATCAATCCTTTCGACCAGTGGGGTGTCGAGCTGGGCAAGCAGATTGCCACCGACACCCAGGCCATCATCGAAGGCGAAGGCGAGCTGGCGCGTTTGGACGCTTCCAGCCGTGGGCTGATCGAAGCGTTCTGGGCGGCGGAGCAGACGCCGCGCGGCTAAGGGATGCGTGGCGCCCGTTTTTCATGGCTGGATATACAGCTTTTTGCTTTTCCGCTATCCTGTGCCCTTTTGTCGGCGGCGCACGCCGCCGACAGTACGTATTTTTAGGAACTGACGTTACATGACCCAGTTTGATGCTTCTCAGTACGGCGCGAGTTCCATCGAGGTTCTCTCCGGGCTTGAGCCGGTGCGCAAGCGCCCTGGAATGTATACCGATACCTCGCGGCCCAATCACCTGGCCCAGGAGGTCATCGACAACAGTGTCGATGAAGCGCTGGCTGGGCATGCCACGGCCATCAGCGTCGTGCTGCACGGCGATGGCGCCATCGAAGTGCAGGACAACGGGCGCGGCATGCCCATCGACCTGCATCCCGAGCACGGCGTCTCAGGGGTCGAGCTGATTCTGACCAAGCTCCACGCGGGGGGCAAGTTCTCCTCGTCGAGCTATCGCTTTTCCGGCGGCTTGCACGGCGTGGGCGTGTCGGTGGTCAATGCGCTGTCGCGGCGGCTGGAGGTCGAGGTCACCCGTGACGGCGCGCGCCACGCCATTGCCTTCGAACACGGCGAAAAGGTCGAAGAGCTCAAGGAGATCGGCAAGGCCGCCAAACGTGCCACCGGAACGTTGGTGCGCTTCTGGCCGGACGAAAGCTACTTCGACAGCCCCAAACTTGCGCTCTCACGATTGAAGCACCTGCTGCGGGCCAAGGCGGTGCTGTGCCCGGGGCTGGCGGTCACGCTGGTGGAGCCGGACGGCACCAAAACCGAGTGGGCGTACGCCGATGGCCTGCGCGACTACCTGGCCGAAGCCACCGATGGCTACGAGGTGCTCCCCAGGGAGCCTTTCGTTGGCCACTTCAATGATGACGAGCATGGCGTGGACTGGGCGATTCAGTGGCTGCCGGAAGGTGGCGAAGCACTGCTGGAGAGCTACGTCAACCTGATCCCCACGCCCCAGGGCGGCACCCATGTGAACGGTTTCCGGGCGGGGTTGCTGGATGCCCTGAGGGAGTTCTGTGAATTCCGCAACCTGCTGCCCAGGGGCATCAAACTCACCGCCGAAGACCTGTGGGAGCGCGCGTCCTTCGTGCTGTCGGTCAAGATGCTCGATCCTCAGTTTGCCGGGCAGACCAAGGAGCGGCTGTCGTCGCGTACCATCGCCGGATTCGTGTCCGGCGTGGTGAAAGACGCGTTCTCGCTGTGGCTGAACCACCACGTGGAGCAGGCCGAGCAGTTGGCCGAGCTGGTGATCAGCGCTGCCCAGCAGCGTCAGCGGAAATCGAAGAAAGTGGCGCGCAAGAAGGTCACCTCGGGCCCCGCGCTGCCGGGCAAGCTGGCCGACTGTTCGGGCCAGGACCCGGCCCAGAGCGAGCTGTTCCTGGTGGAAGGGGACTCGGCCGGGGGCAGTGCCAAGCAGGCGCGCAACCGCGAAACCCAGGCCATCCTGCCGCTGCGCGGCAAGATTCTGAATACCTGGGAGGTCGAGACCCACGATATCTACGGCTCCCAGGAAGTCCACGACATTGCGGTGGCCATTGGCGCCGACCCCGGCAGTGCCGACCTGGAAAAGCTGCGCTACCACAAGATCTGCATCCTGGCCGATGCCGATTCGGATGGCCTGCACATCGCCACGCTGCTGTGTGCCCTGTTCGTGAGGCACTTCCCCGCCCTGGTGGATGCAGGCCATGTGTTCGTGGCCATGCCGCCGCTCTACCGGATCGATCTGGGCAAGGAAGTACACTACGCCCTGGACGAGAGTGAAAAGGCCGCCATTCTCAAGCAGCTGGCCAGCAAGCGCGGCACCCCCAACGTGCAGCGCTTCAAGGGGCTGGGCGAAATGAGCCCGCTACAGCTGCGTGAAACCACCATGGCCGTGGAGACCCGTCGGCTGGTGCAGCTCACGCTGAGCGAGGGGGACGGCACGCTGGAGATGATGGACATGCTGCTGGCGAAAAAACGTGCCAGCGACCGCAAGAAGTGGCTGGAAGATTACGGCAACCTCGCAGACATTGAGGTATAACCTCCGATGACCATGGATATTCAGGTAGCGGAGGGCGACGTCGAGCGTCTGTCCCTGCGCGACTACACCGAAAAAGCGTACCTCGACTACTCGATGTACGTCATTCTCGACCGCGCGTTGCCCAACATCGGTGACGGCATGAAGCCCGTCCAGCGGCGCATCATTTATGCCATGCGTGAACTGGCGCTGCACGCCAACGCCAAGTACAAGAAGTCGGCGCGTACCGTGGGCGACGTGCTGGGCAAGTTCCACCCCCACGGCGACAGCGCCTGCTACGAAGCCATGGTGCTGATGGCCCAGCCGTTCAGCTACCGCTACCCGCTGGTGGATGGCCAGGGCAACTGGGGTAGCCCGGACGACCCCAAATCCTTCGCGGCGATGCGCTACACCGAGGCCAAGCTCTCCAAATTCGCCGACGTGCTGCTCAGCGAACTGGGCCAGGGCACCGTGGAGTGGGCGCCCAATTTCGATGGCACCATGCAGGAGCCGGTGGTACTGCCGGCTCGTCTGCCCCATGTGCTGCTCAATGGCGGCACCGGCATTGCCGTGGGCATGGCCACGGACATTCCGCCGCACAACGTATCGGAAGTGGTCGATGCCACCTGCCACCTGCTGCGCAACCCCAAGGCCACCACGGCCGAGCTGATGGCGTTCGTGCCCGCGCCGGATTTCCCCACCGATGCCGAGATCATCACCCTCAAAGCAGACCTGCAAAAGCTCTACGAAAGCGGCCGTGGCTCGGTGAAGCTGCGCGCTCGCTACGTGCGAGAAGAGGCCAACGTGGTGATCACCGCGCTGCCTTACCAGGTCAGTGGTGCCAAGGTGCTGGAGCAGATCGCCGCGCAGATGCAGGCAAAGAAGCTGCCCATGGTAGCCGACCTGCGCGACGAGTCGACCCATGAAGAGCCCACCCGACTGGTGATCGAACCGCGTTCCAGCCGAGTGGACGTGGAGTCGCTGATGGCCCACCTGTTCGCCACCACGGACCTCGAAAAGAACGTGCGGGTGAACATGAACGTGATTGGCCTGGACGGTCGGCCACGGGTCATGCCGCTAAATGACATGCTGGGCGAGTGGCTGCGCTTTCGTCGTGCCACGGTGCGCCGTCGCCTGGAGCATCGGCTGGGCAAGGTGGAAGATCGCCTGCACATTCTGGAAGGCCTGCTGACGGCTTACCTGAACATCGATGAAGTGATTCGTATCATCCGAGAAGAGGACGAGCCCAAACCTGCCCTGATGAGCGCTTTTGGCCTCTCCGAGCGGCAGGCCGAGGCGATTCTGGAGCTGCGCCTGCGCCACCTGGCCAAGCTGGAAGAGATGAAGATTCGCGGCGAGCAGGACGAGCTGGAGAAAGAGCGCAAGACCCTGCAAGGCCTGCTGGGCAGCGACGCCAAGCTCACCACGCTGATCGAAAAAGAGATTCGCGCGGCGGGCAAGGAGCACGGCGATGCGCGCCGTTCGCCGCTGGTCGAGCGCAGCGAAGCGAAAGCGCTCTCGGAAGTGGAGCTGCTGGGAGCCGACCCGATTACCGTGGTGCTGTCCGACAAGGGCTGGATCCGTGCGGCCAAGGGCCATGACATCGACCCTGAAGGGCTATCGTACAAGGCGGGCGACAGCTTCCGCCTGGCGGCCCGGGGCAAGACCAATCAGCCGCTGGTGCTGCTGGACGATACTGGCCGTGCCTACACGCTGCCAGCGCACAACCTGCCCAGCGCCCGAGGGCAGGGCGAGCCGGTCACCGGCCGCGCCAATGTCTCGGCGGGCGCCCAGATGGCGGGCTTGATGCTGGCGCCGCCCACACGCCGCTTTTTGCTGGCCAGCGATGGTGGCTATGGCTTCGTCGCGCCCCTGGAGGCGCTGACCGGCAAGAACAAGGCGGGCAAGGCGGTACTCAGCGTGCCGAAGGGCTGCAGCGTCATGGCGCCCGTGGAGGTGCCGGACGGCGAATCGCTGTGGGTGGCGTCGGTTTCCAATGAAGGGCGGCTGCTGCTCTTCCCGCTGGACCAGTTGCCCGAGATGGCCAAGGGCAAGGGCAACAAGATGCTCGATATCCCCGGCCCCCGGGCGGCGCGGCGCGAAGAGTTCTTGCGTGATATCGCCATTGTGCCGGAAGGCGGGGAGCTGATCATTCATGCGGGTAAGCGCAAACTGACGCTCAAGGCCGATGACCTTGCTTATTACCGAGGTGAACGTGGGCGTCGGGGCAGCAAGTTGCCGCGCGGTTTCCAAAAAGTTGAACGACTAGAAGCAGGGGAGTGACCGATGGCACGCGGTGATGAAGCAGTAGCCGATGTGGTGATGAGTGTACTGGCACCACGCTGGACACCCGACATGGAGCCGCCCCTGGCGGCACTGCTGGCGCGGTTCGGCCTGCAGGAGCAGCAGCGCACGCCGTTGGCCCAGGTGGCAGAAGGCGCGCCGCTGGATTGCCTGGAGCTGCATTTGGCTGGCGCTCCCGCCGAGTGGCGGGAGCTGCGTCAGGCGGCGCTGGCGCTGGGGGAAACGCTGGGGGCCGACGTGGTGGTGCAACCTGACCGGCGCCACCTGGGGGCTCCCAGGTTGGTTTGTTTCGATATGGACTCCACCCTGATCAAGGCCGAGGTGATCGATGAGCTGGCGCGCCGCCACGGGGTGGGCGACGAAGTGGCTGAAGTCACCGAGCGGGCAATGCGCGGCGAGCTGGACTTTCAGGCCAGCTTCCGGGAGCGGATGAGCAAGCTGGCGGGGCTGGATGAGTCGGTGTTGGCCAGCATTGCGGCCGAGCTGCCGCTGATGGACGGTGTCGAGCGGCTGATGGCCAATCTTCGCCATCAGGGGATCCGCACTGCCATCCTTTCCGGTGGCTTTACCTATTTTGCCCGTGGCCTGCAGGCGCGGCTTGGCTTCGATGAGATCCACGCCAATGAGCTGGTGATTCAGCAGGGCAAGGTCACAGGCGAAGTCCAGGAGCCCATCGTCGATGCCGAGCGCAAGGCGCTGCTGCTGGAGCAGATTGCCCAGCGTGAAGGTATCGACCTGGCGCAGACGGTGGCGGTAGGTGACGGGGCCAACGACCTGAAGATGTTAGCCAAGGCCGGGGTGGGCGTAGCGTTTCGCGCCAAGCCGCTGGTGCGTGCCGAGGCACGTCAGGCGTTAGGCGTGGCGGGGCTGGATGGCGTGCTCTATCTGCTGGGCTATTCCCAGGCCGAGCTGATCGATCCTGTCTAGTGATTGACGGGGCGGCGTTTGGCCGCCCTGCTCAGCTCGAAGGGCTCTCGGTGCTGGGCGTCAGGCTACCGTACTCGGCCCGCAGGGCTGCCAGCCGTTCGGTTTCGGCCTCCGTCAGCGGCGGCGCGTGCCACAGCCGTTGGCCCTGGGCATCCTTCACGCCCTTCAGCGTGAGGGTGAGCTGAGCATCTCGGGGTATCTGATCGTTGCCCCAGGGGCCAAAACGATTGGGCGCCAGTCTCCAGGTGGCGCGCTCACCCGGTGCCAGGCCGTCGGAAATCACGTAGTAGAACGTCTCGTCTACCCAGGCAACGTCGCGGTTGGCGCTGCGCAGTACGCCGCGCAGCTGCAGCTCGGCAATGCTCTCCTCGGAGTCGTTGCTGACCTCTAGTTCAATGACCGGCTCCAGCGCTCCGAATGGGCTGGAAGCAAGATAGTAGCGCGCCCTGTCGATAGTCACCTGCGCCAGCTGCTGCTGAGCGGCTTCGGCGTTGGCCTCTTTTTCTTCCAGGCGGCTCAAGGTGCGCAGGGCCTGGTCACGCTCTCGGGCACGGCGCTGGCGCAGCATCTCGTCGGCTCGCTCGATGACCTGGTCGCCGGTGAGCCCGTGCATGTAGGCGTTGGCCGACTCGGCGATTTCAGCCGCGTTCATGCGCCCGGGCTGCAGCACGCTGATACCGCTGAAAGACGACATGGCGATGATCTTTAGCGCCTGGTCGAACTCGTCGCGCTTGTAAGTGGGCAGCGAATCGCGGACTTTCTCGATGGACACCACGGCTGCGGGCATCGAACTCGTATCAATTTTGGGGTCAGCACAGCCCGCTATCAGCAGGGTCGTCAGCGACAGTATCGATAGCCTTGTCAGGCGCCGCATAGTTGTACCTCGTTAGGCCAAAAAACCGACAGGGAGCTTACCCGAAAGTGGTATCGACCACTAGCCGGAGCTGCAAAACTCCCCTGTATCCAGCAGGTGGAAGGCGGCTCTTTTTGGTATAAAGTGTGCCGATTCAACGTTTCCGAGAAGCCCCGTTCCATGAGTGCATCCTTTACTACCTGGCAGGCGCGCTTTGAAAAGCTGCGCAGCAATAAGCTGTTCGAGACCGTGGTGATCGCCATCATCGTGGTGTCTGCCCTGACCATCGGTGCCCGCACCTATGATGAGATCAGTCAGTTCGAGCAGTGGCTGATCTATCTGGACATCGCCGTCACCATCTTCTTTCTGGTGGAACTGCTGATTCGCATGGCCGCCGAACGCAATCTGACCAACTTCTTCAAAAAGGGTTGGAACGTGTTCGACTTCCTGATCGTCACGGCCAGCCTCATCCCCATGGATGACTCGGAGATGGTACTGCTGGCCCGCCTGCTGCGCATCTTCCGGGTGCTGCGTCTGGTGTCGATGATTCCCGAGCTGCGCCTGCTGCTGGTGGCGTTGATCAAGTCCATTCCACGGATGGGCTATGTAGCGCTGCTGATGTTCATCATCTTCTATATCTACGCGGCGGTGGGCAGCTTCATCTTCCATACCGTGGATGAGCAGCTGTGGGGCAACATTGCGCTGGCCATGCTGACGCTGTTCCAGGTGGCCACCTTCGAGAGCTGGGCCACGGCGGTGCTGTATCCCACCATGGAGCAGTACCCCTACGCCTGGATCTACTTTCTGACCTTCATCTTTTTGAATGCGTTCATTTTCCTGAATATGATGATCGGTATCGTGCTGGACGTGATGCAGAAAGAGAGCGCACAGATTGATTTAGAAAGCGGAGAAGGCGAAGCTGCAGAGATACAGGGCCTGCGTGACGACGTGCGCGCACTGCGCAGCCAGTTGGATCGCATGGAGTCCGCCCTGCAGGCGGCCGCGCAAGCAAAGCCTGGTCTAGCACAGCCTGGCCAAGCAAAGCCTGACCGCGACGAATAACAGGAGAGCCACGATGATGATGAAGGACCCTTCGAAAAAGTATCGCCCTTTCGTGGCGGTGGACCTGCCCGACCGTCAGTGGCCCGGCCAGCGTATCGACACGCCGCCCATCTGGTGCAGCGTCGACCTGCGCGATGGCAACCAGTCGCTGATCGACCCCATGGATCAGGAGCGCAAGCAGCGGTTGTTCGACATGCTGCTGAAGATCGGTTTCAAAGAGATCGAAGTGGGCTTTCCTTCTGCGTCGCAAACCGATTTCGATTTCGTGCGCTCGTTGATCGAGCAGGACAAGATTCCCGACGACGTCACCATCCAGGTGCTGACCCAGGCACGGCCGCATCTGATCGAGCGCACCTTCGAGGCGCTGAAGGGCGCCAAGCGCGCCATCGTGCACGTCTACAATGCCACCGACCCGATGTTTCGACGGGTGGTGTTCAACGTCGACAAGGCAGAGTGCGTGCAAATTGCCGTGGACGCCACGGCGCAGATACGTGACCTGATGGCCGCCAACCCGGAGACCCAGTGGACCTTCCAGTATTCGCCGGAACTGTTCACGACCACGGAAATGCCTTTCGCCGTGGAGATCGTCGAAGCCGTGATGGACACCTTCGGCCCCAGCGTGGACAACCGGATGATCGTCAACCTGCCGGCCACGGTCGAAGTGGCCACGCCCAACAATTACGCCGACCAGATCGAGTGGTTCTGCCGCCATGTGAAAAAGCGCGATACATTGATCGTCAGCGTGCACCCGCACAACGACCGCGGCACCGGCGTGGCGGCGGCGGAGTTGACGCTGATGGCGGGTGCCGACCGAATCGAGGGCACCCTGTTCGGTAACGGCGAGCGTACCGGCAATGTCGATATCGTGACGCTGGCCATGAACATGTACACCCAGGGCGTACACCCCCAGCTCGATTTCTCCAATATCACGCCCATCATGCGCGAAGTGGAGTACTGCAACCAGCTGCCGGTTCATCCGCGCCATCCTTACGTGGGCGACCTGGTGTTCACGGCGTTTTCCGGTTCGCATCAGGACGCCATCAAGAAGGGCATGGCCGAGCGTCGCGCCAACCCCGAAGCCCCCTGGGACGTGCCGTACCTGCCCATCGACCCCGTGGATGTCGGGCGCAGCTACGAAGCCGTGATTCGCGTCAACAGCCAGTCGGGCAAGGGCGGCATCTCCTACCTGCTGGAGCAGGAGCACGGCATCGAGCTACCGCGCAGGCTCTCCATCGAATTCAGCCAGGTGGTGCAGGAAGTGGCGGACCGTACGGGTCGCGAGATCACTTCCCAGATGATCTATCAGGCCTTCCTGGAAGAGTACCTGGAGCAGCAGACACCGCTGGCGCTGGTCAACCACCGCCTGGCCTCCGAGCCGGATAGCCCTCGGGTCACCCTGGAAGCCGTCGTGGAGCAGCAGGGCGAACGCCATCTGCTGAGCGGTCAGGGCAAAGGCCCGCTGGCGGCCTTCGTCAAAGCGCTGCACGCCCATGGTCACGACGTGGAGATCATCGACTACCACGAGCACTCCCGAGGCCAGGGCGCCGATGCGGAAGCCATTGCCTATGTCGAAGTCCGTATCGACGGCCAGGCCGTGTTTGGCGTCGGCAGCGACGAGAGCATCACCAGCGCCTCCATGAAAGGCGTGCTGAGTGCCATCAATCGTTATCATGCGGCTCGTTCCCAACAGTAAACGTTTAGGCGGCAACGTTGGAGTAAACACGGTTTACAAGATGCACTGACTCAGGGATCAGCATGGAGCAGGCATATCTGCCCATGGAGGAAGTGCATCGCCAGCTACAGGATTGGGTAGGCTCATTAGGGTGTATATCCCTTTGACATATCCATTGCGTTGGCTAACATGAGTTCCATGTACGGTATCTCCCGATGGTCTTGGCACAGGAGTCTGATCATGGAACAAGGCGCAGTCTTTCAGAGTAATCGAAGCCAGGCGGTTCGACTGCCCAAAGCGTTGGCTCTGCCAGAAGGTGTAAAGCGAGTCGACATCGTGGCCATTGGTCGTACCCGGGTTATATCGCCAGCCGGGGAGGCCTGGGATAGCTGGTTTGAGGGTGAAGGCGTGAGCGCTGACTTCATGTCGTCACGTGAGCAGCCCCCCGAACAGGAACGAGACCTGTTTTGATGCTCAAGTTCATGCTCGATACCAATATCTGCATTTTCACGATTAAAAACCGTCCGCAAGAGGTTCGTGAGGCATTCAAACAGCATCATGGGCAGCTGTGCATCAGTACTGTCACACTGATGGAGTTGGTGTATGGTGCAGAAAAATCTGCTTTCCCTGAACGTAATTTAGCCACCATCGAAGGGTTTGCAGCCAGGCTGGACGTGTTGATGTACGACGAGGCAGCGGCATCGCATACAGGGCAGCTGCGCGCTGAACAAGCCAAGGTGGGCAAGCCCATAGGCCCTTACGATCAAATGATCGCCGGTCACGCGCGCTCACGAGGGCTGATACTGGTCACCAACAATATGCGCGAGTTCAAAGCAGTGCCGGGCTTGCGTGTAGAATATTGGGTAGGCTCGGGGCAGTGACGCTCTATGGCGGGAGACCACCTAGTGTCAAAGCGATTATTCCAGCATAGAACAGCAGGATAGCCGTCAATGTGCAGAGGATGGGTAACACGGGTTGGGTGGGTCTTCGTGCTGATTGCCTTGGCAGCTGCAATATTGACCTCGGCTGCCTCCCACGAGCCCTTCGAGCCACGGCTGGTGCGGCTGGAAGCCCATAAGGCACTGCCTTCATTGCCCCTTGAGCAAGAGTCTCCTGAGATCAACGCGCTGATGCTGCACTATGCTTCCGATCAGGCGCTGTGGATGAGCGCTTGGCTGGCTGTCATGCAGCATGGCGACCTCGCCCGGGAGGTACTGCTCGCGTACGGGCTCTCACCCCAGTGGCAAGACGTATTGGTGCGTTATGGTGCCGATGCGGTGCTGCCGGTCAGCTATTTTCATCATCACGACAGCGCTACGCTGCGTGCGCAGCACTGGCTGGGTGAGCGCTATCAGCAGCTGAGCCGATGGTGGAGCGATGAAGAGATGCCTGCCCCGGCGCAATGGTCGGCCCAGCAGCGCGGGCTGATGGGCATTGCATTCCTCGATGCCGAGGGGCACGCACTGTTGAACCAGTTCGTCATCGACCGTGAAGGCCAGGTGAATTGGCTGCAAGGCGAGCGTGTCGTGACCGGGGTGGGCGACTTTTTCACCAGTGGGATTCGTCAACTGGAGAGCCAGTGGCGCAGCGGTGACGGCGTGCGTGCCAGCGATCTCGGGTGGGCAGGGGTGGACCTGCTGGTGATGGCCAGCACGGTCAAGGTGCT
>NZ_LFGT01000009.1:119081-123921 GCF_002078115.1 Halomonas sp. BC2
CCAGAAAGCTGCCCACGGTCTCGACGGGCAACCGCCATACCTCGACGTCAATGGCCTGGCCCCCCGCATCGCGCAGCAGCGCCGGACGCGAAGGCGGCCCGCCTGCCAGCGCGAACAGCTTGTAGCAAGGAGCCGTCTGGCTCGCTTCGAGCAGTACGCCGCCGCGCTCCGTCAGTTGGTGGTTGAGGGGTAAGCCGCTCAGGTGAGCGCCGCACACCACGATCTCCATGTGGCCGTCCTGGGCGGTGGTTGCCAAATCAGCGAGTGGCGGATGTGCAATGCCGGTTGCCCCCAGTGGCAGCATCACGCGTGCTTCCAGCGCCCGCGCCAACGACAGCAGCATCAGGTCGGCAAACGCCGGGCCGAACAAGGTGACTCCGGCAGGCAGGCCGCTCTCGGACAATGCCACAGGTACCGCCAGGGCGCTGTAATCGAGCAGGTTCATGAAGTTGGTCCAGGTCCCCAGCCGTGAGTTCACGCCAATTGGGTCAGCGGCGACATCTGCCTTGGTGGGGTGGGTCACCGTGGTGGGGCTGAGCATCACATCCACCTGGGCGATGAGCGCATCGGCCTGACGCTTGAATTCGGCGAGCTGATAGCGGGCATCGAAGGCATCGACCGCCAGCGGGGTGGCCCCGCCTTGCGTGATCTGAAACGTCACTGGGTGAATGGCTTCGGGGTGGCTGGCCATCAGCTCACGAATCACGTGGTAGCGCTCGGCCACCCAGGGGCCTTCGTAAAGCAGGCGCGCCGCCGCCAACAGGGGCGCGCAGTCCAGCTCGACCTTTTCACCGCCCAGCGCTTCAAGGTGGGCAATGGCCTGGTGCATGCCCTGGGTGTAGGCTGCATCCGTTTGCCATTGGGTTTCGGGCGGTACGCCAAAGCGGAACGCGGAAGGGGCCTTTCCATAGCGTCTGGCGTGCACGGCAAAATCGTGCTTTCGCGACCAGGCGCACTGATCATCATAGGCAGCGGTAATGCTGAGCACTTTCGCGGCATCGTCGGCGGTGAAGGTAAACAGGCTGATGGTGTCCAGCGTTGCGCAGGCGGGTACTACGCCGCGGGTGCTGAGCAGGCCAAGGCTTGGCTTGACGCCGTACAAGTTGTGAAAACAGGCCGGCACACGGCCTGAGCCCGCCGTATCGGTACCGAGAGCAAAGCTGACCATGCCCGCCGCCGTGACCACCGCCGAGCCGCTGCTGGAGCCACCCGGCACCCGCGTCGGGTCGAAGGCATTGGCGGGCGTGCCGTAAACCTCCAGCGCCCGTTCACCGACCAGCCCCGTGGCAAACTGGTCCAGGTTGGTTTTGCCCATGGGGATCGCTCCCGCATCGATCAATCGCTGCACGACGAAAGCGTGTTCGCTGGGCGTGTAGGCAAAAGCAGGACACCCTGCCGTGGTCGGAACGCCCGCCAGGTCGATATTGTCCTTGATCGCAAACGGAATGCCGTACAGGGGCAGGGTCTCCGGCGATTCGCCTTCCAGGCGTTGGAGGTAGGGCGCTAATTGCTCACGCGTCAGCCGGGTGATCCAGGCAGGGTCATGGCCGTGTGTATCGGCCAAGGAGAGCAGGTGTTCTACCAGTCGTGCAGGTGTCAGGTTGCCCTGCCGATAGGCGCTGTGCAGGCTGGCGATATCCAGCGCTTGGGTGAGTGCCATGGTGGTCTCCTAATCTAGTTCTGAGCTAGTGGTCTTACCTAGCCGTTCTGGGTCGTGTCGAGCTTGAGTGGCGTGTCGTTCATTGGCGTGGCTGGGTGACCTATGCGCCAGGGGTGGGTCGAAAGACGAATCTGCCACCCTTGCCCATCGCGCTCCAGATAGTCCATGCACAGGCTGGCTCGCCAGCGCAGGGCGTCATTGCTGGCCTTTTCCAGTGGCGTGTATAGCGAGTTCTGGTGGCCTGGTGCCGGGCGCGGAGTGATGGCCATGGCATGGTCACCAATCTGTAACCAGCGTAGCCGCCCTTGGGCGTCGGTGCGCACTAGCTCGCGTTGGTCGGGGGGGCATTGGCGTTGCCAGTGTTCGACGTAGCGCCCGTGGGGGTGCTGCTCTTCGAGCAGGTGGTCATCGAGCCAGGCCAGGTGGCCGACGTCTTTCTCCAGGCTGGGGTTCAGGTCCTGCAGGCGGTGCCAGGTGCATACCGGCCCGTCGATCTGGGTGATGCCGACGAATCCGGTCAGGTGGGCGAGCCATTCGAGCTGCGCTCGACTGCACGCCCCCAGGTGCTCGATGCCTGCCAGCGCATCGTGATGGGCGGGAAGGCGCAGGTCGGCATGCCACTGAGCGCCCTGAAGCCAGACCACCTGGGTGCCGGTATCCGTGTACTGGTAGGGCGGCTGAGCGGGCTCGGCATAGAGCGTGCGCTTCCAGACGCCCCGAAACTCGGTTGGTGTGGCGGGGAGTGGTAGGGTCATGACTCGGGCTTCTCGTCTTGGGCAGCCGAGTGCTTGCCGTGCTGGCCCAGGCTACCCACTTCGCGGGCACCTTCGGGAAGCGTAATCTCACCCTTTGCCAAACGCTCGCGCAGGTAGCGGAAGGTCTGGATCGTTTGGGCGTAGAGGTGATCGCCCGCTTTGAGCGGTGCGTAATGAGCTTTGCCGTGGCGCTCGACCAATTCAGGCAGCGGTGCCACTTCAGTATGGTAATCGCAGGCGAAAAACAGCGGGAAAGAGTAGCGCTCCTGTTTAACTTTGCGCACTCGATGGGAGGTCGCCACAAATTCGCCGTTGCTCCAAATTTCCAGCATGTCGCCAATATTGACGACTAATGCATCCTCTTGATAGGGGACATCGATCCATTTGCCTGCACCATTCATGACCTCGAGCCCCGGTGCAGTGGGTAGCAGCAGCGTGAAGCACTCGTAGTCGGTATGGGCACCGATGCCTTGGGCATCTTCGGCATCAGGGTTATACGGATAGTGGATCAATCGCAGTTGGCTGGGCGGCTTGGTGACGTGGCGCAGTAGCTGCTGCTCATCAAGACCCAATGCTCGGGCAAAGCCGCCCATGAGTGCCCGGCCCACTTGGTAGGCAGCCTCGTAGTAGGCGGCGATAGGCTCGCGGAAACCGTCAAGGTCGGGCCAGGGGTTGGGGCCGAGGAGTGGCGTACCTGCCGACACCTCTGGGTCGTCACTGGGCAGTTCAAAGGCAAGATCAAACGCCTCTTTCATGTCCGGCTTGTTAGGGTCTGGCGACTCTTCACCAGGAGGAACATAGCCTCGGTGGTGATGGTAGAGGCCGATGTAGCGCTCCATTTTGATGGCTTCAGGTTGGGCAAAGAAGCGTTTGGCTTGAGTAATCAAACCCTCGCGAAGCGGGAGGTCGATACCGTGTCCCACCATTTGAAAGAATCCCACGTCTCGTGCGGCGCGACCAAGGTTATCCGCAACCGCTTGGCGTGCAGCGGCATCACCATGGAGTAAACCGCTAATGTCGATAACGGGGATTGCTTGAAAGTCAGCTAAGCGCTGGTCGGCGGTGATCTGGCTCATGCGTTTACCTCCTGTTCACTGGTGAGCACCACAAGTGGTTGCCCCGGCGCAATGGAAGCGCCCTCAGAAAGGGGTAAGCGAGTAACACGGCCAGCGCAGTGGACGGTGATCTCAACTTCCATTTTCATCGACTCCACCAATGCCACTGGCTGGCCAGCCGTTACCAGATCACCCTCTTCCACCAGCAATTTCCACAGACTGCCGGTGACGGGGCTTTCGATGCCTATTTCGTGATCATCCAACGCGGTGACTTCGGTGGCTTCCGGGGCCTGATCTTCAAAGGTGAACTGGCCATTGGCACGCCAGGCGGCCATTTCGGCCTGGAAGGCGGCTTCACGTTTTGAGCGGAAGGTCTCAATTGCCGAGGCATGTTTGTCGATGTCGGCCTGGTAGTCCGCCAAGCGAAAGCGAGTCGTTTCAATGGACAACTCGTAACGACCATGGGGGAAGTCGCGGCGAATTTGCACCAGCGCCTCGTGGCTGACCTCATGAAAACGCAGTTGATCAAAAAAGCGCAGCAGCCAGGGGTTCTCGAAGTGGGCCGTGGTGCGATAGCGGTTCCACATCTGCAGGGTGCGACCCACGAACTGGTAGCCGCCGGGGCCTTCCATGCCATAGACGCACAGGTAGGCGCCGCCGATACCCACCGAGTTTTCGGCGGTCCAGGTGCGGGCCGGGTTGTATTTGGTGGTAACCAGCCGCTGGCGCGGGTCGAGGGGAGTGGCGACCGGTGCGCCGAGGTAGACGTCCCCTAGCCCCATGACGAGATAGCGGGCGTTGAAGACGATATCGCGCACCTGCTGCTCGCTTTCCAGCGCATTGATGCGGCGTATGAAGTCCAGGTTGCTGGGGCACCAGGGGGCGTCGGGTCGCACGCTGCGCTGGTACTTGTCCACCGCTTCCTGACAGGCGGGGTCGTCCCAGGAGAGCGGCAGGTGCACCACGCGGGACTCCACTTCCAGCGACTCGACATCCACCAGCGCCTGTTCGGCCTGGCGCAGGTGGTCGAGCAGCTGGTCGAGGCTTAGCTGGCGGGGCTCGTAATGGAGCTGCAGGGAGCGAATGCCCGGCGTCAGCTCGCGCAGCCCCACCACTGGGTGCTCGCGTAGCCACAGCATCCAGGCGTGGACCCGAAAGCGCAGCGCGATATCCAGCTCCATGGGGCCGAATTCGATCAGCAGGAAGTCGTCACCTGCGCGGCGGTAGACGATGCGCTCGCCTGCCTCGGCAGCATCGACCTCGCGGAGCAGCGGCGAGCCGCGCTCGGCCTCACAAACGGGCGCGGGCTGGGCGGACAGCTGCTGCAACTGCGTCCGCTGATGCGCTTCCAGGGCGCGGGCATCTTCCAG
>NZ_LFGT01000009.1:124332-138191 GCF_002078115.1 Halomonas sp. BC2
GCACGTCGATGACCTGCCAGCCGGAGATGGCGGTGCCATCGAGGGTGGCAGGCAGCTCGGCGCCCGCCAGCACGATCTGGGTGGCGCGATGAAAGCGCAGCGTGGGGCCATTCAGGGTGATTTCGAGCCCGGCGGCCTCGTCGGGGTTGCCCAGCAGCCGATTGCCCAAGCGAAACGACCAGTCGTCGAAGGGACCAGATGGGGGAACACCCACGTCCCAGTGGCCTTGACGCCCCGGGTAATCCTGCACGGTGGTCAGCGTGCCCGGGCTGAGAACTTCCATGGCGGGAGGGGCCCATGCCAGCTGGGTGAGCCAGTGCGTATCGATCTGGGCGGCGTCGAAGCGGGCGTCCCTCAGCACATGGGCCAGCCAGCGGCGATTGGTGGCAATGCCATATACCGAGGCATCTTCCAGGGCCGTGGCCAGCCGGGCAATGGCCTGTTGGCGAGTGTCGGCATGGACCATCACCTTGGCCAGCATGGGGTCGAACAAGGGGGTGACTTCCAGGCCTGCTTCGAGGGCGTGGTCGATACGCAGGCCCTGATCCTCGGGGAAGGTGACTTCGGTCAGCAGCCCCGCGCTGGGGCGGAAATCGTGCGCTGGGTCTTCGGCATATAGCCTGGCCTGCACGGCATGGCCACGGGGCTGCAGTCCCTCTGCCAGGTTTGCCAGCGGGGGGAGTGCCTGGCTACCGAGGCGTACCATCCACTCGACGATATCGACCCCGTAGACCAGTTCGGTCACCCCGTGCTCGACCTGCAGGCGGGTATTGACCTCCAGAAAGTAGAACGCCTCGCGTTCGGCATCGTAGATGAATTCGACGGTGCCCGCACTGCGGTAGTTGACCGCCTGGCCAAGCTGCACCGCCGTGGCGTGCAGGGAGCGCCGCACGGCATCAGGCAGGTTGGGAGCAGGGCACTCCTCGAGGACTTTCTGATGGCGACGCTGGGTGGAGCAGTCCCGCTCGCCAAGGGCAATCACCTGCCCCTGGCCATCGCCGAACAGCTGCACTTCCAGATGGCGAGCACGGGCGATGTAGGCTTCGAGAAAGACGCCGCCATCGCCGAAGTTGCGCTCGCCTAGACCTTTCACCGAATCAAAAGCGCGTGCCAGCTCTGCCTGGGAGTGGCAGACCTGCATGCCGATGCCGCCACCGCCAGCGGTGGACTTGAGCATTACCGGGTAGCCGATACGCTCGGCGTGAGCCTTGGCGTCTTCCAGCGAGGCCAACAGCGGTGAACCGGGGACCAGCGGCACACCGGCCTGTTCGGCCAGCGCGCGGGCTTCGTGCTTCAAGCCAAATTGGCGGATCTGCTCGGCGGTCGGGCCCAGGAAGACCAGACCGGCCGTGTCGCAGGCGCTGATGAAGCGGGTGTTTTCCGACAGGAAGCCGTAGCCGGGGTGAACCGCCCGGGCGCCGCTTTGCTGCGCAATGGCGATGAGCTTGTCGATGTTCAGATAGGTCTCGCTGGCGCCGCCTTCACCCAGCGAATAGGCTTCGTCGGCCTGGTGCACGTAGGGCGCATCGCGGTCGGCGTCGGCGTATACCACGACGCTCTGGATGCCGAGGGCGTTCAGCGTTCGCAGGATACGCGCGGCAATGGCCCCGCGATTGGCAATCAATACCTTGGACAATAACGGTGTCGTGGACATGGTGGTGCCTGCAAAGAAGGGCGGGCCGTCCCGCAGATGAATCAGCCCCTTGGGGTCGTCCCCAGGAGGAAAAGTGACCTCACTGCCAGACCAGCAGCTCGATGGGCGTCGGGTGGTAGCCGTTACAGGGGTTGTTGAGCTGAGGGCAGTTGGAGACCAGCACGATGACATCCATGTTGGCTTCCATCTCGACGTACTTGCCGGGGGCCGAAATACCGTCGGCAAAGGTCAGCCCGCCGCCGGCCGTCACCGGCACGTTCATGAAAAAGTTGATGTTGTGGGTGATGTCGCGTTTGGTCAGCCCGAACTCGGGATAGCGGGCAATGGCCTGCATCCAGTTGTCGCGGCAGGAGTGCATATGGCGCTTTTCGAGATCGTAACGCACGGTATTGCTTTCGCTGGCGCAGGCGCCGCCCAGGGTGTCGTGGCGGCCACAGGTATCGGCGGTGATGGTCAGCATGGTGCGACCTTCACTGGACATCAGCCGGGTGCCCGCCGTCAGGTAAACCGCGCCTTGTTCGCGCACGGTATCCATGGCGCTGTAGCGCTCGGCGGTATCGTCGGCATTGAAGAACAAGGTGTCGGCGGCCTGGTTACCCTCCAGGTCCAGAATGCGCAGGGTCTGGCCGCGCTTCACGGTGCCGATGTAGTGGTCACCGGCCTCGACGGTGGTGCGGCGGACGGCGTTTTCAGGGCGTAAGGTGCTTTCGATGATCATGGTGTCCCCCTTAGAGGCCGAGGTGGTAGAGGCGATTGTTGGCAAAGCCACGTGCGTTTTCGGGCCGTGAGCGGTAGCAGGGGTCTTCCTCGGTGGGAGGCTCCGCCGTGCCTAGCGCGATATCGACGCCGCGACGGGGGTAGTGCGAACTGGGGTCGAGGGGGTGCGGGCAGGTGTGCAGCAACACCAGCGTATCCATCTCGAAACGCAGCGTGACGCGGCTGCCCGGCTGGCAGTGGTTGTCGACATAGCGCAGCTTGCCTGCGTCATCGCTCTCGACTCGTGAAAACAGGTTGAGGTTGGCCGCCAGATCGCGTCGGCCCAGGCCGTATTTCGCCAGCTCGACGAGAAAGGCATCGTGGCCGGTGCGGGTCCAGTCATTATGGGCCTGCTGGTAGCTCACCGGCTGCCAGCCCTTGGCCAGAAGGTGGTGGGGCATCAGGTTGCCGCCCACGCTATCGTGCCAACCCAGGGTGTCGTGGGTGATCGACGCAAAGATGCGGCCCATGTCGGAATAGAGGCAGTGGCCCTGGGTGAGTTTGAAAGTGTGCTGGCACTTCAGGGTATCCGGCAGGTTGAGGCGCTCCAGCAGGTTTTCCGGGTTGTAGCAGAGCAGCCCTACGTTGCTGTTGGCCTGCTGGGCTGACAGGGTCAGCGTGGTGCCGCGGCGCAGGCGCAGGGACCAGTGATGGCCGCCGGGCAGGTGCGTGGCGTAGTCCGCGTGGGTTGTCATGACAGCGTCTCCTGTACGTGGGTGGTCAGACCGCGTTCCGCCAGCGTGTCACTCAGTGCCTGGGCGGAGTGTGCGCGGTTGGCCTGTTTGCCGATGGGCAGGTCGTAGGTGATGGTGGCGCCATAGGCCTCGGGGGCCTGGGGGTCGTGGCGAGTCTTGTCGAAGACCCACAGCCGCGTGCCGAGGGCGAAGGCTTCCGTGAGGTCGTGGGTGATCATGAAAATGGTCAGCGACTGTTCTTGCCAAAGCCGCGTGATCAGCGCGTGCATGTCCTGGCGAATGCCGGGGTCGAGCGCGCCGAACGGCTCGTCCAGCAGCAGTAGCCGAGGTTTCATCATCAGCGCCTGGGCAATGGCGAGGCGTTGCTGCATGCCGCCGGAGAGCTCGTGGGGGTACTTGTGCAGCGCATGGCCCAGGCCCACCTCCTCGATGCGCGCCGTGGCCACTTCGATGGCGCGCCGCCGGGATGCACCAAAGCGCTTGCCCAGCAGCGGGGCAGTCCGCAGCTCTTCGGCGATCATGACGTTGGCCAGGACGGTCAGGTGGGGGAAGACCGAGTACTTTTGAAACACGACGCCTCGGTCAGGGCCGGGTTCGTCAGGAATGGGCTGGCCATCCAGCAGCAGGCTGCCTTTGGAGCGCTTTTCGGTGCCCAGCAGCATTTTCAGGAAGGTGGTCTTGCCACAACCTGAAGCGCCCACCAGCGTCACGAACTCGCCTTCCTCGACGGAGAAGTTGAGGTTTTCCAGCACCACGTGCTGGCCATAATGCTTTTCCAACCGGTGGGCGGAGAGCAGGCTCATGATTTGTCTCCTTCATCGGCGTGATACCAGGGGAAGGCCAGCCGTGATACCCAGGCCAGCAGTTGATCCAGCACAAAGGCCAGCAGGGTGATCCAGGCCACGTAGGGCAGAATCACGTCCATGGAGAGGTAGCGGCGCACCAGAAAGATGCGATAGCCAAGGCCCTCCTGGGCGGCAATCGCTTCTGCTGCAATCAGGAACAGCCAGGCGCTGCCCAGCGCCAGCCGTGTGGCATTGAGCAGCCGAGGCGTCAATTGAGGCAGCAGCACTCTCAGCAGCACTTGCCAGGAGCTGGCGCCCAGGGTCTGGGCCTTGATCAACTGTTCGTCTGGCAGGCGCAGGGCGTGGCCCTGCAGGTCTCGAATCAGAAAGGGCGTCACGCCCATCACGATCAACGCGATCTTGGCCGCTTCCCCGGTGCCAAAGGCGATGAACAGGATCGGCAGAATGGCCATGGGCGGTATCAGCGACGTTACCGTGATCAGCGGCGAGAGCTTGGCGCGCAGCAGCGGAATGCCGCCACTCAAGATGCCCACCACCAGGCCGATCAGCGCGCTGATACCGACACCGATCAGCAGCCTTTCGAGGCTGGCGAAAGTGTCGGTCCACAATACGATCTGGCCGGTGCGCACGTTCTCGGCCGTGGCCAGGTGGTGAAAGGTCTGCGCCATGCTGCCAGGGGAAGGCAGCAGGCGGTCGTTGGGGTTGTCAGCCAGGCGAGCACTGGAGGCGCTCAGGTAGAGCATGCCCAGTACCAGAAACGGCACCAGTCCCAGCAGCCAGCGGCCGCCGCGCGAGGGCGACAGGTTAATCAAGCGCTTCATGGCAGGGTCCACCAGGTAAGTAAGGGGCAGAAGCGGCGAGCCGCCGCTTCATGGGGCGAATACCGTGGCCTCGTTACTGTGCGTCGAGGTACGCCTGAGTAAAGGAAGGATCGAAGCGCAGCTGCACGTTACTCTCGTCACCGAAGATACCGCTGGGCGTTTCGATGCCCACCACGCCCGCGCTGGGTGCCATGTCGCCCAACAGCCCGTGGGTAAAGCTGAAGTCGGCCACTCGCTCCATGGTGTCCAACAGCTCGGGGCTTTCCATCAGCGCCACGGCTTCGGCGGGGTCGGTATACAGGTAGGTTGCCTCTAGCTGGGCACGGTAACCCTCCAGATCGGTGCCGGCGGCATCGGCCATGATCGTCAGCGCGTGCTCGTCATTGGCCTCGACAAGCGCCATGACCTCGTACCAGGCGCCCACCAGGGCGTGTCCCAGGGCGGGGTAGTCGGCCAGGGTTTGGGTGTTCACTACCATCATGTCAAGAATTTCACCGGGGATTTCCGCCGAGGTGTACACCACCTGGCTGTCCGGCATCTCGGCGATGGTGCTGAGCTGCGGATTCCAGGCGGCTACGGCTTCGGTACTGCTGCTGGAAAACAGGCCGACGATATCGGCGTCGGAGGTATTGACCGTTTCGATGTCGCGCTCGGTCAGCCCAACGCTCTCCAGGGCGCGTGCCAGAAAGTAGTGAGACACGCTGAACTGCACCAGATTGACCCGGCGGCCCTTCGATATCCGCCACGCTCACCGCCCCCTTTCGTACGCACGATGCCGTCATTGCCATTGGAGTAGTCGTTGATGATCAGCGCGGTGGAGTCGACGCCGCTGGCGGCAGGAATGGTCAGAGCGTCCATGTTGGTCATGGCGCAGCCATCGACGTTGCCCGAGGTGAACTGGTTGATGGACTCGACGTAGTCATTGACCTGTATCACGTCGATAGCGATGTCGTGCTGCTCGGCCCATTTGTCGACGATGCCTTCGACATCGGCATAGGCCCAGGGCATCCAGCCTGCATAAATGGACCAGCAGACGCTGAATTGATCACGCTCCTGGGCATGTACGAAAGAGGGGGCCAGCGAGGTGGCAAGCAGGGCGGCAGAGAGCGGGGCCAGCAGATATTTACCAGGGGTGCGGATGGAACGGGTCATGAGAGCCTCCAGCGGCTAAGTAAAAACTCAGGGGGCATCGGCGCATCACTGTGCCTTATCCTCCCGGGCTTTTATCCCGCCGTGTAACCTTGCGCTTGCAAGGTCGATCGCTCTCGGACCAGCCACAGCCATCAGGGGCGTTTCGTTGATGGTGTCGGAACCCTAGCGATCTATTGGAAACTCGATTGTGCGGCTGCGATAGCGGCCAATACCCCGTGTGTAACATCATGAACACAGCAAAATATTGGCCGCTTGCTTAAAAATGACGGTGAATCATGCGTTTGGCGACGTTTCTGACGAACAAGGCATGCAGCGTCGCTTTTGTCTGCGCATTTTTTTGGTGCGTTATCATTGGGCTTGCACCACGCTGTATCGGTTGTCAGCGCTTACAGCGGCGTCTTGCTCATCCTGCCCGGTACTTCTCGCACCAGCCTGGGCATCAGGAAGCCGGGCAGGTGTTCGAGCAACTGCTGGACCAGCGCTTTGGCGCGTTCGTCGGTGACGTCGTAGTGGGCTGCGCCTTGTACGGGGTCGAAGGCGTGCAGGTAATAGGGCAGTATCCCCGCCTCGAACAGTCGTTCGGAGAGCGTGGCCAGGGTCGTGACGTCATCGTTGATGTCGCGCAGCAGGACGCTCTGATTGAGCAGCGTGACGCCCGCCTGTTTGAGGCGCGCGCAGGCTGCGACCACGGCCTGGTCGATCTCGTTGGCGTGGTTGATGTGCAGCACCATTACCTTTTGCAGCCGGGTGTTGCCAAGCCAGCCCAGCAGGTGGTCATCCACCCGGTCCGGGATGACCACCGGCAGGCGCGTATGCAGCCGCAGTCGCTGCAGGTGGGGAATCTCTTCCAGCTGCGCGACCAGCCAGCTCAATTGCCTGTCGTTGGCGGCCAGCGGGTCGCCGCCGGAGAGAATCACTTCCCGAATGGCGCTGTCCTGGCGGATATAGCCAAGGGCTTCCTGCCACTGGGCTCGCGAAGGCGCGTGCTCCTGGTAGGGAAAGTGGCGGCGAAAGCAGTAGCGGCAGTTGATGGCGCAGGCCGGGCTGGCGATCAACAGCACGCGGTTGGTGTATTTATGGATCAGGCCTTTGGCCGGGCGGTGCTCGGCTTCTTCCAGTGGGTCGGTGACATAGCCAGGCGGCGACAGGGCTTCTTCGGCCAGCGGCAGGACCTGGCGCAGTAGTGGGTCGCTAGGGTCGTTGGGCGCGATGCGTGACAGGTACGCCTCGGGCACGCAGATATCGAACAGGCGATGCCCCGCCTGGGCTTCTTGCTGCCACTGGGCGTCCAGGCCAAGGTGCTGGCAGAGGGTTTGCGGGTCGCGAATGGCGCGGGATAGTTGCCGTTGCCAGGAGGCGGGCGCCTCGTCGGATATCGAGTGACCGGCAATGATGATGTTCTCCTGCAAAAAGCCCTCCTTCGGGTTATCATGCGCGCACTTGGCTACAAGGTTAACGACGGCGGAGCAGGGCTGCGCGCGTCACCGACTGAAACACACCATAGAACCATTGAGAGGCAGTATGGCGAACTATTCTACCAATGAATTCAAAGCGGGTTTGAAAGTAATGCTCGATGGCGATCCTTGTTCGATCGTCGAGAACGAGCTGGTCAAGCCTGGCAAGGGTCAAGCGTTCAACCGCGTCAAGCTGCGAAACCTGATGACTGGCCGTGTCGGTGAGCGCACGTTCAAGTCTGGTGACTCGCTGGAAGGCGCTGACGTCATGGATCTGGAGATGGAGTACCTCTACACCGACGGTGACATGTGGCACTTCATGAAGACCGACGGCTCTTTCGAGCAGTACGCGGTAGAGAAAAAAGCACTGGGCGAGACCGAAAAGTGGCTCAAGGAGCAGGTGCCCTACACTCTGACGCTGTGGAACGACAAGGCGATCTCGGTCACGCCGCCCAACTTCATCGAGCTGGAAGTCGTCGAAACCGACCCCGGCCTGAAAGGCGATACTGCTCAGGGCGGCTCAAAGCCTGCTACGCTTTCCTCGGGTGCCGTGGTACGCGTACCGCTGTTCATCAACCAGGGCGAAGTGTTGAAGATCGACACCCGCTCCGGTGAGTACGTATCACGCGCTTGATCGGCGTCACTTGCAAGCGGTAAGCAAAGCCACGCACTCTGCGTGGCTTTATGTTGTCAGGGAGAAGGGAATGACGGCCAGTTGGCAGCCAACAGCATCCATGGAGACGCTACGTGAGCGTGCACGCCTGCTGGCGGCAGTGCGCCATTTTTTCGTATCACGCGATGTCATGGAAGTAGAGACCCCCGTCCTCGGGCAAGGGGGCAGTACCGATGTCAACCTCGTGTCGCTGGCGACGCGGGCACGCACGGACAAGGGCCAGCGCAAGCTGTGGCTACAAACCTCGCCAGAATTTCACATGAAGCGGCTGCTGGCGGCGGGAAGCGGGCCGATCTTTCAGCTGGCTCGGAGCTTTCGTGATGGAGAGGTGGGGTCGCGGCACAATATCGAATTCACCATGCTGGAGTGGTATCAGCCGGGCTATTCGCTCGCCCAGCTGATCGAAGAGACCACGGCGCTGGTCGCCCATGTGATGCCCAATGCTCCTGGGCCGGTGGTGCACTACCGCTACCGTGAGCTGTTTCATACGCATCTGGAAGTGGACCCTTTCACCACGTCGCTGGACACCTTGCGTCTGGTGGCGGCCGAGCGGGGCAGCATGCCCGCCAAGGCGCTGGCCGAAGAGGGGCGTGATACGTGCCTCGATCTGCTCATGGGCATGGTCATCGAGCCGCGCCTGGGCCAGCAGGAGCTGAGCGTGGTGGTGGATTATCCGGCCAGTCAAGCGGCACTCGCGCAGCGCCATCAGGATAGCGACGGGGAGTGGGTGGCGTCGCGGTTCGAGCTCTATCTGAACGGGGTCGAGCTGGCGAACGGCTACCATGAGCTGACCGATGCCGACGAACAGCGTCAGCGGTTTGCCCGCGATAACGAGGAGCGTCGTCGGTTGGGGCTGAGCGAAGTGGACGTGGACGAGCGGCTGCTGGCCGCGCTGGCCCATGGAATGCCTGCTGCCTCCGGTGTCGCGCTGGGCATCGACCGGTTGATACAGCAGGCCTTGGGCAAGGGGAAGCTGGAGGAAGTACTGGCGTTTGCTACCCCTGCCTGTTGAGGTTGGCCGTGCCGGGCGCTGGCTATGACGCCTGCGGTGTTGCCAGGGATTGGCCCATGGCCACCTTGGCGCCCAGCTCATGCTCGGCAAAGGTGATCGGCTTGGCGAAGCAGGTGACCACCGTGGAGCCCAGCTTGAAGCGGCCCATCTCGGCGCCTTTTTCGATCACGATGGGCTGGCCGAAGACCATCCGCTGGGGCGTGCCCGCCAGCGGGGTCACCTGGCCTGCCCAGACGGTCTCGATGGCGGCCACGATCATGGCACCCACCAGCACCATGGCCATGGGGCCATGCTCGGTATCGAAGATACAGACCAGACGCTCATTGCGCGCAAACAGGCCGGGCACGTAGTTGGCGGTGGCCTGATTGACGGAGAACAGCCGCCCCGGCACGTAGATCATTTCGCGCAGCGCACCGGTCACCGGCATGTGCACGCGATGGTAATCCCGTGGGGAGAGGTACACGGTGGCAAAGCTGCCTGCCATGAACTCCTGGGCCAGCGCATCGTCCCCCCCCAGCAATGTATGCACCGAATAGCGATGCCCTTTGGCTTGCACAATGTCGCCAGCGCACAGGCGGCCAAACTGCGAAAGAGTGCCGTCGGCCGGGCTGAGGATGCCATCGCCCAGGGGGCGGGCATCGGGCTTCAGCGCCCGGGTGAAGAAGTCGTTGAACGTGGCGTAGGCGGTAGGGTCCGGTTCCAGTGCCTGGCTCATGTCCACGTCGAAGCGTTTGATGAACGCTTTGATGACGGCATTCTTGATCCGTGGTTGATCGCACGCGGCGACCTTGCCCGTCAGCCGGGAAAGCGCGTGATGGGGCAGTGGGTACTGCAGTAGCGAAAAGGCTTTTTGAGAAACGGTCACAGTGGTGTCTTTGTCTCGATGTCGGTTGAGTGTCGTTGGCGCATGGCAGTCATCAGCGTTCGATGGGGGTATCGTCGCGATTGCCCCATTCGCCCCAGGAGCCCGCGTAGCCACGAATGTTGAAGCCCAGGGCCTTGCCCACCAGCCAGGTAAAGCTGCTGCGGTGGTGGCTTTGGCAGTGGGTGGCGATCTCCATGTCCGGTGTCAGGCCCAGCGCGCCCAGTTCGGTGATCAGTTCGGCGTAGTCGCGAATGCGCAGCGCGCGTTGACGATCCATGGCGTCTACCCAATCCATGTTCACCGCGCCGGGAATGTGGCCCAGGTGCTTGTTGTTGCCACGCTCACCGTCGTACTCGGCCTTCGAACGGGCATCCCAGATGGCGAACTGCTTGTCGTTCAGCTTGTCGAGAATCTCGTCGCGGCTGATGGCGGCCTGAGGATTGAGAATGTCGGCCTGATAGTCACTGGGCGTGGGGGCCGTGGGCTCGGTGCTCTCTTCGAGGCCCGCGTCGCGCCACGCATGAATGCCGCCATTCAGGTAGGAGTAGCGGGTATGGCCAATCAGCTCCAGCGTCCAGAGCAGGCGAGCGGCCCAGCCGCCACCCTCGTCATCGTAGGCCACCACGTGGGTATCACGGGTCAGGCCCATGGCGCTGAACAGCTGCGAGAGAAACGCCACGGAAGGCACGTCGTTGGGGACCGGGCCCTCGCCGCGCATCAGATAGCGGTAGTCGAGGTAGATGGCGCCGGGCACGTGCCCCTGCCGGTAGCTGTCGCCATTCAGTGGCACATCGACGATCAAGAGCTGAGGGTCGCCCAGATGCTCGACGAGCTGTTCTGGTTCGACGATCAGTGGCAGCACGTTGGTTTCGGAGGAGTGGCTGTTGGTCATGGTCGGCTCCCTGTCCCTGCAATGAAAGTAATCTGAGCCATCGGCGTCAGCCGTCAGGCCTGGGTGTTCAGGCTATCCAGTATGCGTCGGTAGCTGGTAAAGCGCTCTGGGTGAATCTTGCCCGCCTCGACGGCATTCAGTAAAGCACAGCCGGGCTCATTGCGATGGCGGCAATCCCTGAAACGGCATTGGCCCAGGTAGGGGTGAAACTCGATGAAGCCGTTGGTCACTTCCTGTTCATCGAGGTGCACCAGCCCGAATTCGCGGATGCCGGGGGAGTCGATCAGCTCGCCGTCGTGCACTTCGTCGCTGCGCATGGCGTAGAGCCTGGCGGTGGTGGTGGTATGAGTCCCCTTGCGCGAATCTTCCGAGAGGGCGCCGATGCGCAGGGTCTCGTCCGGCAGCAGCAGATCGATCAGCGAGGATTTGCCTACCCCGCTCTGGCCGACGAACACCGAGGTACGGCCCTCCAACTGCTGACGCAGGGCGTTCAGGCCGTCAGGGTTGGCCGTGGTGGTACGCACCACCCGATAGCCCAGTTGGCGGTAACGCTCCAGCAGCTGGCCAAGTTCGCCACCCCCTTCCGGCAGCAGGTCGGTCTTGTTGAGCACCAGTACGGGCGTGATGCCGGTGGCCTCGGCGGCGACCAGGTAGCGGTCGATCAGGTTGGGGTGCGGCGCGGGCTCCACCGCAAAGACGATCAGCAGCTGGTCGATGTTGGCGGCCACCGGCTTGAGCTGCCCTCTGGCATCCGGGCGTTTGAGGATGGTGTCGCGCTCCTCTCGGGCCACCACGACGCCAGAGCCATCCTGACCCGCTCGCCAGATCACCCGGTCGCCGGTCACCAGCCCTTCCAGGTTGGCGCGCAGATGGCAGCGTACCGGGGTGCCGTCGGCATCGCGGACTTCCAGGGTGCGGCCGAAGTGGGCCATCACACGGCCTGGCTGTTCGGGACCATACTCCCCGGCGGAGAGCTTTTCGGCATCCCGCGCGTCGCGTTTTTCCGCCCGCTGAGCGCGCTCGGCCTGAATTTTTTCGACGCGCCACTGCTGCTGACGGCTTAATTTACGTTTGCTCATGACCACCCGATGATCGTTACAATAGCAGGCATTGTAACCACCTGAGCCACCCACTGTCCCCTACGGGGTGCGGTGCAAGGCAATATAAGCGACACTTTTATGCACATCGCTCGTGTTGGAGCGACTTTGGCCAAGGAATGAGACGAATGAGTGAGCAAGCCGTCACCCCGCGCAGCGACCTGCTGGTATGGATCGATCTGGAGATGACCGGCCTGGAGCCGGACAAGGAGCGCATCATCGAAGTGGCCACGCTGATCACCGATGCGCATCTCAACGTGGTGGCCGAAGGGCCGGTGATTGCCGTCAAGCAGCCGGACAGCCTGCTGGCGGCCATGGATGAGTGGAATCAGAAAACCCACGGTGAGTCGGGGCTCGTGGCGCGGGTCAAGGCCAGCCAGGTGAGTACCGAAGAGGCCGAGCAGCAGACGCTGGCGTTTTTGAGCCGCTACGTGGTGCCTGGCTCATCGCCCATGTGTGGCAACAGCATCCATCAGGATCGCCGCTTTCTGGAGCGCGAGATGCCCGCTCTGTGGAGCTTCTTCCACTACCGCAACCTGGATGTGTCCAGCGTCAAGGAACTGGCCAAGCGCTGGAACCCGAGCGCGCTGGAAGGATTCAAGAAGCGCAACGTGCATTTGGCGATGGACGACATCAAGGAGTCGATTGCCGAGCTTGCCCACTATCGCAGCACCTTCCTGCGCGTGGCGCCCGGCAGCGACAGCAGCGTTGATCCGCGCTGACGTTTTTCAGCCTTGCGTCGCGATGCGCGCTCCACGCTTCTGGTGCTGCTCTGCCAGTGCCCAGACCACGTGCTCGCGGACCAGCGCGCTGGGGTAGGCGCGGCGTGCCCACAGGGCGGCTTCGACGTCACGGCTCCAGGGCGCATTGCCCAGGCCCACCGCCAGGTTGCGTAGCCAGCGCTCGTAGCCGATGCGGCGTATCGGGCTCCCGGCGGTCTTGTCGAGAAACTCCGCCTCGCTCCAGCCGAACAGAGTGACGAGCGAGGCGCGGTCGAGATCGTGACGCGGAGCAAAATCCTGCTCCTGGGTCGGGCGTGTGAAGCGAGTAAACGGGCAGACCAGCTGGCAGTCATCGCACCCATAGACACGGTTGCCCATGGCCCGGCGGTACTCCACGGGGATCGCGCCGTGCAGTTCGATGGTCAGGTAGGAGACGCATTTGCGCGAATCGACGACCTTGTCATCGACGATGGCGCCGGTGGGGCAGGCCGTGCGGCAGGCGCTGCAGCTGCCGCAGTGCTCTCGCTCGAAGGGCGGGTCCACGGGCAGGGGTAGGTCGGTATACAGCTCGCCGAGAAAGAACAGCGAGCCAGCCTGGGGGTTGAGCAGCATGGCGTTCTTGCCGAACCAGCCAAGTCCTGCCTTCTGGGCCAGGGCACGCTCCATGACCGGGGCCGAGTCGACGAAAGCGCGAAAGCCAAAGGCGCCCACCTCTTGCTCGATCTGCTGTGCCAGCTGGGCCAGCCGTTTGCGCATCAGTTTGTGGTAGTCGCGCCCCAGGGCATAGCGCGATACATAGGCACGCTGGGGCTGCCCCAGTACTTTGGTGGTGGCAACGTCGGCGGGCAGGTAGTCCATGCGCACGCTGATCACCCGCTGTGTGCCGGGTTCCAGCTCGGCCGGGCGGGTGCGCTTGGTGCCGTGCTTGGCCATGAAGCCCATGTCGCCGTGGTAGCCCTGTTCCAGCCAGCGCTCGAGATGGCGCTCGTGGACGGCAAGATCGGTGTCGGTGATGCCGACCTGCTGAAAGCCCAGCTCGCGCCCCCAGCGCTTGATCCGCTCGGCGAGTTGCTGGAGTTGCTCGGCAGAGAGTGAAAAATCAGAGGAAGGTGGCATGGTTGATCAACGTTGGCGCGACAGGCGCGCTATGCTAACCCATTACGCTTTCATACGACATGCACGGTGCTGCCGTGTCACCACGACGGCAGCGCCCCGGCGCATGGCAACCGCTAAGGAGAGACCGTGTCCAAACTGAGTACC
>NZ_LFGT01000009.1:138828-140328 GCF_002078115.1 Halomonas sp. BC2
TGCTGGCCAGCCGCTGGCCTGACGTGCGCCGCGATGACTGGATACTGACCCCGCATCCGGGGGAAGCCGCGCGACTACTGGGGTGCACGGTGGCCGAGGTACAGGCGGACCGCCCTGAGGCGGCGCGGGCCTTGCAGCGTGCCCGTGGCGGCGTGGTGGTCCTGAAAGGCGCAGGCAGCCTGATCGTCGGCCCCAGTGGGCTGATGGTATGCCCGTATGGGAATCCCGGCATGGCCAGCGGCGGGATGGGTGACGTGCTGAGCGGCATGCTGGGAGCCCTGGCAGGCCAGCACGATCGTCTGGAGTGGAGCGCCTGGCTGGGTGTCATGGTACACGGCCTGGCGGGTGATGCCGCCGCGAAAGCCAGCGGAGAGCGTGGCCTGTTGGCAAGTGATCTGGCATCCTATGCACGAGCGTTTATCAACCCGTGAAGGCAGCCCACATGCAGGTGCAATCAAGTGACGAAATGGCCCACGTTGCCTTTGGAGAAGCGCTGGGCAAGGCGCTGGAAGGTCGCGGGCGAGTGTATCTCGAAGGCGACCTAGGGGCAGGCAAGACGACGCTGACGCGAGGCATCTTGCGTGCCTACGGTTATCAGGGGGCGGTCAAAAGTCCCACGTACACGCTGGTAGAGCCCTACGAGCTAGGCGAGCAGCGGATTTATCACCTGGATCTTTACCGCCTTGCCGACCCGGAAGAGCTGGAGTTCATCGGCGGGCGAGAGGTGCTGTCCGACCAGGCCTTGTGCCTGGTGGAGTGGCCCAGCCAGGGTGCTGGCTGGCTGCCCGCGCCCGATCTATGGATACGCTTGCAGGTGGCGTCACCCGGTCGCCTGCTGACATTAAGTGCCGAGACGCCGCATGGAGTTGCGGCGTTGGCTCAGCTCGAAACGCTGGCGGCTGAACAGCAACAGGAGCGTGGTGTGGTTCAATGGACATGAGACAGTCATTGGTTGCCTGGGCAGGCAGGTTGGCCACCGGGTGCGCGCTGCTCTTGATGAGTAGTGCATCGTTGCAGGCAGCGACCGTCGAGAGCATGCGCCTGTGGGCGGCGCCCGATCATGCGCGGCTGGTGTTCGATTTGACCGCCGCTGCGCAGGCCAATGTGTTTACCCTGGATAATCCGGCGCGGCTGGTCATCGACCTCGACGACAGCCAGCTCGATACCGATGTCTCGACGCTGCCCCTGGAGGGCAGCGCGATTTCCGCCGTGCGCACGGGCTCCCGAGATGGTGGCGGCCTGCGCGTGGTGCTGGAGCTCAATCGCGATATTTCCCCGCGTCATTTTACCCTGCCGCCCAACGACCAGTACGGTCATCGGCTGGTGGTGGATCTGGAGTACCCCGGTGAAAGCGCCGTCGAAAACCCCATCGACCCCATCGAGGCGATGATCCGCGATCAGGAGATCATGGCGCAGCGTAGCGCCCAGGCCCAGCAGGCGGATGTGCCCAGTGCGGTGGCCGAGGTGCCCGAAGCACCCACCCAGCCGGTGGAGGTGCAG
>NZ_LFGT01000009.1:140638-239284 GCF_002078115.1 Halomonas sp. BC2
CGCGACATCATCATCGCCATCGATGCCGGGCACGGAGGGGAAGACCCCGGTGCCATCGGGCCTGCCGGTACTCGGGAGAAGGACGTGGTGCTGGAGATTTCCCGCCGCCTGGCCGCAGAGGTCAATCGAACCGAAGGCTTCAAGGCGGTGCTGATTCGTGACGGTGACTACTATCTTGGCCTGCGCCAGCGTACCCAGCTGGCCCGAGAGCAGAAAGCCGATTTCTTCGTCTCCATTCATGCGGATGCTTTCACTAGCCCTCGGCCGCAAGGCAGCTCGGTGTATGCGCTTTCCCAGCGGGGGGCCACGTCGGAAACCGCTCAGTGGCTGGCCGACAGCGAAAACCGCGCCGACCTGATAGGCGGTGTCGACGGCAGTCTGTCGCTGCGCGACAAGGACCAAGTGCTGCGTGGCGTACTGCTCGACTTGACCATGACGGCCACGCTCAACGACTCGCTCTCCATCGGTGGGCAGGTGCTGGAGCAGTTGGGCCGGGTGAACCGCCTCCACAAGAGTCGCGTGGAGCAGGCCGGTTTCATGGTGCTCAAGTCGCCGGACATTCCGTCGCTGTTGATCGAGGTGGGCTTCATTTCCAATCCCGACGAAGAGCGACGGCTACGCGACCCGGTGCATCAGCAAGGCCTGTCGACGGCGATTTTCAGCGGCCTGCGCGAGCATTTTCAGAGCAACCCGCCACCGGCCAGCCTGCTGGCCTGGCAGCGCGACAATCAGCGCCGCCCCACGGGCAACGAGTATCGTATCCAGTCTGGCGATACCCTGTCGGCCATCGCGATTCGCCATGGCGTGCCGGTGAACCAGCTCAAGCAGGCCAATGACCTGAACGGCGACGTGATTCGTGTGGGTCAGGTGCTGCGTATTCCCAGCTCTTGAAACGGATGACGAGCAGGCCGAGGCAACAGCGCTATGGAAACGAAGCAACGAAAACAGGTGAGGTGAAGGTTGGCTGAATTGACTTCTGCCGCTGGGCGGATACAGGTACTGGACCCCCGTCTGGCGAACCAGATTGCGGCCGGAGAAGTAGTCGAGCGGCCTTCGTCGGTGGCCAAGGAGTTGATCGAAAACGCCATCGATGCGGGCAGCCAGCGCATCGAGGTGGATATCGAGCAGGGCGGCGCCCGCTTGATCAAGATTCGCGACGACGGCATCGGTATCGGCGAGCAGGACCTGCCGCTGGCCCTGGCGCGTCATGCCACCAGCAAGATCACCAGCCTGGAAGATCTCGAAGGCGTCAGTTCGCTGGGGTTTCGTGGGGAGGCGCTGGCCTCCATCAGCTCGGTCTCCCGGCTGGAGCTGGTATCCAATGCTGAAGACGATCCTCGCCAAGGGTGGCGGGTGGTGGCGGAAGGGCGTGGCATGGAGGCCAGAGTGACGCCTGCGCCGCACCCGCGTGGTACTAGCGTGGCGGTGCGTGATTTGTTCTTCAACACGCCGGCCAGACGCAAGTTTCTGCGCACCGAGAAGACCGAGTTCGCCCATGTGGAAGAGGCGTTCCGCCGCCAGGCCTTGTCGCGTTACGATATTGGCTGGGTGCTGCGCCATAATCAGAAAGTGGTGCATCAACTGCCGCCCGGGGATACCGCCGCCGCGCGAGAGCGGCGCATCGCTTCGCTGCTGGGCAAGAACTTCATCGAGCATGCCCGCTACATCGAGCGGGAAGCCGGGGGGCTAAGGCTCAGTGGCTGGGTGGGCCTGCCGACGCACTCGCGCTCCCAGGCGGACCAGCAGTACTTCTTCGTCAATGGGCGCGTCGTGCGTGATCGGCTGGTGGCCCACGCGGTGCGTCAGGCCTACCGAGACGTGCTCTACAACGGTCGGCATCCGGTCTTCGTGCTCTACCTGGAGCTGGACCCGGACGTGGTGGACGTCAACGTGCACCCCACCAAGCATGAAGTGCGCTTTCGCGATGGGCGCATGGTGCACGATTTTCTCTACTCCAGCCTGCATCACTGCCTGGCGGTGTCGCGGCCAAGTGAAGGTGTCGGGCCCGAGGCTGACCAAGCCCCGCGAGCCGAGTCGATTCCGTCTGATGCCGAGCCGCCTGCGGCCCCGACGCCCCGCTGGCAGCAGCAGGGCATGGCGTTGGCGGAGAGTGAGGGTCGTCATCCCGGCGCCGAGCGGGTGCGGCGGTTCATGCAGGGCTACCAGGCGCTTCACCCCGACCATGAAGAGACGCTACTGACGCCTCAGCCCAGCCCGCCATCGGCAACGATGCCTGACGCCCATCAGGTGCGCGAGGCGCCGCCCGTCATGCCCCAGCAGGATGCCACGGCCGCGCCGCCGCTCGGGTTCGCGCTGGGTCAGCTGCATGGTGTTTATATTCTGGCTCAGAACGCCCACGGGTTGGTGCTGGTGGATATGCATGCGGCCCATGAGCGCATCGTCTATGAGCGCATGAAGCAGCAGTGGTCTGCCGCGCAGGGGATCGATGCTCAGCCGCTGCTGGTGCCGGTGTCGCTGGCCGCCAGCCGCAGCGAAGTGGCGACGGCCGAAAGCGAGCGCGAGGCCATTGCGCAGCTAGGTATCGAGCTGGACGTGGCAGGGCCGGAAACGCTGCTGGTTCGCCAGTTGCCAGCCCTGCTGGCCCAGGCAGACCCCGAGGCACTGGTGCGAGAAATGTTGGAGGAGCTGTCGCGCTTTGGCCGCACTCATCAGGTAGAGGCGCGCATTCACGAGCTGCTCTCCACCATGGCTTGCCATGGCAGCGTGCGCGCCAATCGCCGCCTGACGCTGGATGAAATGAATGCGCTGCTGCGCGACATGGAGCGCACCGAGCGTAGCGACCAGTGTAACCATGGTCGCCCCACCTGGACGCAAATGAACATGAAGGCGCTCGATCGCCTGTTCTTGCGTGGCCAGTAGCCTTGAGACACCCCCTATGAACCTATTCCGTGAAGCAGGCCAGACCGATGGTTGACCAGCGCCCTTTGGCGATTTTCTTGATGGGGCCTACCGCAGCAGGCAAGACCGATGCGGCCATTGCGCTGCACGAAACCCTGGGGCACGAACTGATCAGCGTCGATTCGGCCATGGTTTACCGTGGCATGGATATCGGCAGCGCCAAACCGAGTGCTGCCGAGCTGGCCCGCGCCCCTCATCGGCTGATCGACCTGCGGGACCCGGCAGACCCCTATTCCGCCGCTGATTTTCGTGAAGATGCACTGCGCGAGATGCGGCAAATCAGCGCGGCAGGCAAAGTCCCCCTATTGGTGGGCGGTACCATGCTCTACTTCAAACGCCTGGTGGAAGGGGTGGCCAATCTGCCCGCCGCAGACCCACTCATTCGTGAGCGGCTGGCGGCCATGCAGGCAGAGCAAGGGCTGGCAGCGCTGCATCGCGAACTGGCCAGCGTGGATCCGGTCTCGGCGGCGCGCATTCATCCCAACGACCCGCAGCGGCTGATGCGTGCTCTGGAAGTGTTCCATGCCAGCGGCAGGCCGATGAGCGAGCTGTGGGCTGAACAGGAAACGGAAACCTTTCCCTGGCGGGTGCTGTCGATAGCCTTGTCGCCGCTCGATCGCTCGGTATTGCACCGGCGCATTGCCCAGCGATTTGACGCCATGCTGGATGAGGGCTTGATTGATGAGGTCGCCGCCCTCACAAAGCGTAAAGATATTCATGCGGGCTTGCCCTCCATGAAAAGTGTTGGCTACCGTCAAGTATGGGAATATCTGAATGGTGAGTATGACCGGGACGAGCTGGTGTCTCGGGGAGTGATCGCTACACGTCAACTGGCCAAGCGGCAGCTGACGTGGCTGCGTAGCTGGCCAGCACTGCGCTGGATAGATACGCAGCAGCCGGATGCGCTGGATAAGCTGCTGAAATTCGTGCGTGAAAGCGGTGCTTAGCGTAAGATAGTGATTTCGTAACAAGTGTTTTAGAGTGATTGTTTTAGAGTGGCCTTTGGCGCTCGAATCGACACTAGGCCTTTCGGGCAACAAGATTGCGGCGCAGCACCAGTAGGGCGCGCCATTTGATAACCAACCCCAACGACAGTTTAGGGAGAACAACATGTCCAAAGGGCAGTCCCTTCAAGACCCGTACCTGAATATTTTGCGCAAGGAGCGCATCCCGGTCTCTATTTTCCTGGTAAACGGCATTAAGCTACAGGGCCAGATTGAATCGTTTGACCAGTTTGTCATCTTGTTGCGCAATACCGTCAGTCAGATGGTTTATAAACACGCCATTTCCACCGTCGTGCCCTCGCGCAATGTGCGCCTGCCAGCACAGGATCCCTCAGCGGCAGACGCTGACATCTGAGACGGCTGGATGGCAAGAGAGTCCATGAGGTATTGATTGTTTTTTGAACGCCCTGAAGCCGGTGAAACGGCAGTCCTTGTTCACGTAGATTTCTATGATGAACAGGCACGAGAAGACCCGGGTGAGTTCCTGGAACTTGTGCGCTCTGCCGGTGCAGAGCCCGCGACATTGCTCACAGCCAGCCGCCAGCGACCCGATTCCCGAACCTTCATCGGAACCGGGAAGCTGGAGGAGCTGCGGGCAATGCTCGCAGCCCATGAAGCAGAACTGGTGATCTTCAACCACAGTTTAAGCCCTTCCCAGCAGCGTAATCTTGAGAAGGAACTCAAGTGCCGTGTGTTGGATCGCACTGGGCTGATTCTCGATATTTTTGCTCAGCGGGCACGAACCCATGAGGGCAAGCTGCAAGTCGAACTTGCCCAGCTAGAATACATGTCCACCCGCCTGATACGCGGATGGACCCACCTTGAGCGTCAAAAAGGTGGCATTGGCTTGCGCGGTCCTGGCGAAACACAGCTGGAGACCGACCGGCGTTTGCTGCGTGGCCGCATCAAGTCCATCCACAAGCGTCTGGACAAGGTGCGCAGCCAGCGTGAGCAGAATCGCCGCGCCCGAGCCAGGGCCGAAATCCATAGCGTGTCGCTGGTGGGGTACACCAACGCGGGTAAATCGACGCTATTCAACGCGCTGACCAGCGCAGAGGTGTATGCCGCCGATCAGCTGTTCGCGACGCTGGACCCGACGCTCAGACGGTTGGAAATAGAAGATGTCGGCCCCGTCGTGCTGGCCGATACCGTAGGCTTCATCCGTCACCTGCCGCACAAGCTGGTGGAGGCGTTCCAGGCGACCCTGCAAGAGGCTTCCGAAGCCACGTTGCTGGTCCACGTCATCGACGCCGCCGACCCGGATCGCGAATTGAACGTGGCGCAGGTGGACGAGGTGCTCAAGGAAATTGGTGCCGACAGCGTGCCGGTGCTCAAGGTCATGAACAAGATCGACAAGCTGGATAGCGCACCGCGCATCGAGTACGACGGTCATGGCGTGCCGAGCGTGGTATGGCTATCTGCTCAGCAGGGGCAGGGTCTGGAGCTGCTGCACAAAGCGCTGTCAGAGCGTCTGGCCAATGACGTGATCGGTTTTTCGCTGACCCTGGCGCCAGAACAGGGCAGGCTGCGCGCTGGCCTGCATGAGCTGAATGCCGTACGCGAAGAGAGTTTCGACGAGCAGGGGCGCTCCGTGCTGGACGTGCGCCTGCCGCGGCGTGATTTCAACCAGCTGATGGCGCAGCTGGGCGAGCGCGCCAATACCTATTTACCAGAAGCATTACGCGAATCTGACGAATGGTAGCCCTTCAAGTGCCAGCTGCCCATGGTGCAGTGTTGTGGGGGTATGGTACAAGATTGATATAGCAATAATATCAAAAGCACTCGGCCTTGCCTGAGCGTAAGGTACGGTGCAGGTGAACACCTTAGTGGAGACGAAGTATGGCCTGGAATGAGCCCGGTGGTGGCAACCAGCACGACCCCTGGAGCAGTGGGGGGCGTCGTGGTAGCAATAACGGCGGTAACAACGGCGGAGGCAATGGTGGGAACGGCGGTAACAATCAGGGGCCTCCCGATCTTGATGAAGCGCTCAAGAAGTTTCAAGACAAGCTGAACGGCATGCTGGGCGGCGGCAAGAAGAGCGGTAGCGGTGGCAACAAGGGCGGCGGCAAGCCGCGCAACTCGTTTGCACTGCCCGGGCTGCTGCTGATCGTGGCGCTGGCCATTTGGGGTGCGTCCGGTTTCTATCTGGTCGATCAGTCCGAGCGTGGCGTCGTGCTGCGTTTTGGTGAGTTCCAGGGCATCGTTAGTCCCGGTCTGCAGTGGAATCCGCCGCTGATCGACGATGTGCGTATGGTGAACGTCACCCGCGTTCGCTCCGTTGCACAGACCCAGTCGATGCTGACTCGCGATGAAAACATCGTCGAAGTCGAAATCTCGGCCCAGTATCAGGTGGCCAATCCACGTGATTTCGTACTGAACGTGCGCGACCCGGCACTCTCCATCGAGAATGCGCTGGACTCGGCTCTGCGCCATGTGGTGGGTGGCACCGACATGATCGATATTCTGACCTCGGGTCGTGAAATTCTCGGTAGCTCGGTGGCCAGCCGTCTGCAGGCCTATCTGGATGCCTATGGTGCCGGTATTCGTCTGCAGACCATCAACATCGAGTCCACCTCGGCGCCCGCGCCAGTGATCGATGCTTTCGATGATGTTATCCGTGCCCGCGAAGATCGCCAGCGGACCATCAACGAAGGTATGGCCTATGCCAACGCGATCATCCCGGCTGCACAAGGTCAGGCTCAGCGTGTGGTAGAGCAGGGGCAGGGTTATCGTGAGTCGGTCGTTGCCGAAGCACAGGGTCAGGCCAACCGCTTCAATGCGCTGTTGACCGAATACCGGAACTCACCGGAAGTGATGCGCGAGCGTATGTACCTGGATGCCATCGAAGAAGTCTTTGGGAACACGCCCAAGGTGCTGCTGGATATCAGCGACAATGCGCCCTTGATGTACCTGCCACTGGATCAGATGCGTAGTGGAAGCAGCGGCGGTTCGAGCAGCTCCAGCAGCAACGACAGCAGCGGTAACAGCAGTGACGCCCTCGACCCGCGTGTGCTCGATTCGCTGCGTACCAGTCAGGGTGGCGTTTCGTCATCATCCAGTAGTTCGTCCATTCGCAGGGAGGGTCGCTAAATGATTAATAACCGTTCCCTGCTGATCGTGGGTGGCCTGGCCGCAGTGGCCTGGCTGGCCAGCAACAGCCTGTACGTGGTGGATGAGACCGAGCGTGCCGTCAAGCTGCGCTTTGGTGAAGTCATCGAAGAGAACATTCAGCCTGGGCTTCACGTCAAGATTCCGATTGCCCAGACCGTGCGCAAGTTCGACGTGCGTCTGCTGACCCTCGATACCGATACCAGCCGTTATCTGACCCTCGAGCAGAAAGCGGTCATCGTCGACTCCTACGTCAAGTGGCAGGTGGTCAACCCCACCCGTTACTACGAGGCCACTGCGGGTGACGAGATGATGGCGGTACGCCTGATTCAGCCCCGTGTCGACGAAAGCCTGCGTAATGAGTTCGGTCGTCTCAATCTTCAGGAAATCATTGCCGAGCGCCGTGATGACCTGATGACCGGACCCACCGGCGAACTCGACGAGCTGATGCGTGAAGAGTTGGGCGTGGCGATTCGTGATATTCGTATCAAGCGGATCGACCTGCCGGAAGACGTATCCGCTGCCGTCTTCGAGCGGATGCGCTCAGAACGTGAGCGTGAAGCGCGCGAGTGGCGTGCCCAGGGTCAGGAAGAGGCCGAGCGTATTCGCGCCAACGCCGACCGCCGCCGTCAGGTTCTGTTGGCGCAAGCCAACGAGCGTTCCGAGACCCTGCGTGGTGAAGGGGATGCCGAAGCCGCCGCGATCTTCTCCCAGGCTTACAGCCAGGATCAGGAATTCTTCGCCTTCTGGCGTAGCCTGAACGCCTATCGCCAGAGCTTTTCCGGCGACGGCAACCTGCTGGTACTGGAGCCAGACAGCGACTTCTTCCGCTACCTGCGCAGCGCCATGCCGGCCAGCGACGAGTAAGCGAAGGATGCTGGTTTCCCGCTGGGCGATGCGCCCGGCGGGGTTCAACTGGGCTCCAAACGTGGTAGACTTTATCAACCGGGCGTCGCCCGGTTTTTTTGTGGCCCCATGTTACGTGCGTTATCAGGCCGGGCAGGTCAAGATGCCCACCTGGTGCCGTCGGCCGGGCCTTCATCGTCTTGCAGGATTGTTCACATGACCATCGCTGACCGCTGGCTACTGCCCGACGGCATGGATGAGGTGCTGCCGCCTCAGGCAAGCCGCATGGAAGAGCTGCGCCGTGCGCTGCTCGATCTTTATCACGCCTGGGGCTATGACCAGGTAATGCCGCCACCGGTAGAATTTCTCGACTCGCTGCTGACCGGTACCGGTACCGACCTCGACCTCCAAACCTTCAAGCTGACCGACCAGCTGACGGGTCGCATGATGGGCGCCTCGGCAGACGTCACGCCCCAGGTAGCGCGAATGGATGCGCACTCGCTGAAGCGTCAGGGGCCGGTACGCCTGTGCTATTGCACCAACGTGCTGCGTGCCAAGGCCGACCAGCACCAAGGGGGGCGCAGCCCCGTGCAGGTGGGTGTCGAGCTGTTTGGCCATGCGGGGCTTGAAGCCGACAGCGAAATCATTCACCTGGCGCTTGCCAGCCTGCATGCCGCCGGTGCCAGTGAGATCCACTTGGCGCTGGGGCATATCGGTATTTATCGCAGCCTGGTCGAAGCCGCTGCGCTCAGCGAAGAGCAGGAGCGGGCGCTGTTCGAGGCGCTGGCGCTCAAATCGCCTGGGCAGTTGGCCGAGCAAGTGGCGGCCAGCGTCAAGGATCCGGTATTGGCGGATATGCTGATGGCGCTTGGCGAACTGCACGGCAATGCCGAGGTGCTGAGCGAAGCGCGTGAGCGGTTTGCAGGCGCACCGGCGCCGGTCAATGCCGCGTTGGATCAGCTGGAAGCGCTGTACAAAGGGGTGTTGGCGCGTTTCGACGTGGCCCTGTACTTCGACCTGGCCGAGCTGCGTGGCTATCAGTACCACACCGGCATGATGTTTGCGGCTTACGTTCCCGGTTATGGCTACGCATTGGCCAAAGGGGGGCGCTATGATGATACTGGGCGTGCCTTTGGGCGTGCCCGCCCGGCGACGGGCTTCTCGATGGATCTGAAACAGCTGGCCTCCCTGGCGCCAGCGTCTCCTGACCGCAAAGCGGTGTGGGCGCCAGCCCAGCAGGATGAGTCGCTCAATGCTGCCATCGTGGCACTGCGCGAGCAGGGTGAACGCGTTATTCAAGCGCTGCCTGGGCAGCGTACTGGGCCGGCGGAGCACAACTGTGACCGCCGTCTTGAGTTTATCGACGGCCGTTGGCAGACAGCGGCCCTGACACAAGAGACGAGTGCATAATGGGTAAGAATGTCGTAGTCCTGGGGACTCAGTGGGGCGATGAAGGCAAAGGCAAGATCGTTGATCTGTTGACCGAGTCCGCTTCTGCCGTGGTTCGCTTTCAAGGTGGCCACAATGCTGGCCACACGCTGGTCATTGATGGTGAGAAAACCGTTCTTCACCTGATTCCGTCCGGCGTGCTGCGTCCGGGCAAGACCTGCGTCATCGGCAATGGCGTCGTGCTCTCTCCGGAAGCCTTGATCAAGGAGATTCGTGAGCTGGAAGCCAAGGGCGTGCCGGTGCGTGAGCGTCTGCGCCTGTCGCCAGCCTGCCCGCTGATCCTGCCGTACCACGTGCGCCTGGATCAGGCGCGTGAGAAGGCCCGCGGCGTGGCCAAGATCGGCACTACCGGTCGTGGCATCGGCCCGGCTTATGAAGACAAGGTCGCCCGTCGTGGCCTGCGCCTGGGCGATATGCTGCATCGCGAGCGTTTTGCCTCCAAGCTGGGCGAAGTTCTCGATTACCACAACTTCGTCCTGGTGAATTACCACGGCGAACCGGCGGTGGATTTCCAGGAAGTGCTCGATAGCGCCATGCAGATGGCCGAAGAGCTGCGCCCCATGGTCAGCGATACCGTCAGCATGGTCCACGACCTGCGCAAGGCCGGTGAGAACATTCTGTTCGAAGGGGCTCAAGGCTCGCTGCTGGATATCGACCACGGTACCTACCCCTACGTGACCAGCTCCAACACCACGGCCGGTGGTACCGCCACCGGCTCTGGCGTGGGTCCGCTGTACCTGGATTACGTGCTGGGTATCACCAAGGCGTACACCACGCGTGTAGGCTCTGGCCCGTTCCCCACTGAGCTGTTCGACGACCACGGCCGCCACCTGGCCGAGCGCGGTCATGAGTTCGGCGCTACCACCGGGCGTCCGCGTCGCTGTGGCTGGTTCGACGCCGTAGCGCTGCGCCACGCCGTGCAGATCAACTCGGTCTCGGGTATCTGCTTGACCAAGCTGGACGTGCTCGATGGCCTGGAGAACATTCGCGTCTGTGTCGGCTATCGCAGCAAGGACGGCGAAGTGCTCGACAATCCGGTGGACTCAGAGGGCTACGAAGCCATCGAGCCGGTCTATCACGACCTGCCGGGTTGGAAAGAGTCGACCCTGGGCGCCAAGAAGGTCGAAGATCTGCCCGCCAACGCTCGTGCCTACATCAGCTACCTGGAAGAGCAGGTAGGCACCAGCATTGATATCATCTCTACCGGCCCTGACCGCGTGGAAACCATCGTGCTGCGCAATCCCTTCGACAGCTAATACCTGCCGATGCCAGCCAAACGGGGCGACGGTGACGTCGCCCCGTTTTGTTTGCAGCCCTGGCGCGCACTCAAAAGTCGATGCCGCGCCGCGCCTGCAGGCCGTTATTGAAGGCGTGACGCAGCTCCTGCATTTCTGTCACCGTGTCGGCCATGGCCACCAGCTCGCGATGGGCATTGCGCCCCGTGATGATGACGGTTTGCTCCCTCGGTCGATTGGCCAAGGCCTGTTTGACCGTGGCGATGTCGAGATAGCCGAACTTGAGCATGTAGGTGATTTCATCGAGCACCACCAGGTAGGTGTCGGGGTCGCTCAGCATGGCCTCGGCCTGCTGCCATACGGCCTGGCAGGCAGCGGTGTCGGCCTCGCGGTTTTGGGTATCCCAGGTGAAGCCGGTGGCCATGATGGCAACGCTCAAGTGCGGGTCTTCTTCCAGGCGATTGCGCTCGCCACACTCCCATAGCCCCTTGATGAACTGCACGACGCCGACTTTATAGCCGTAGCCCAGCGCCCGGGTTACGGTGCCCCAGGCAGCCGTGGTCTTGCCTTTGCCGTTGCCCGTATTGACCAGCAGCAGGCCACGCTGCTCGGTGGCCTTGGCGACTTTCTCGTCCACGTGGGCCTTGAGTTTTTCCATGGCCGCCCTGTGGCGCGTCTCGCGATCGCTCATCAGATTTTGCGCGAGAAACCCGGTGCTTTAGCGCCGGGAGGGATAGCGCGTCGCCCGCAGGGCGACTGGGTTACGCCACCGCCTGTCCCGCTCCTCCTGTTAGGTGGGTGAAGGGTGTAAAGTGATAGCCGTAGCCATCACTCCGTTGGATGAGGGTGCAGTATTTGTGCGAGATGCCTTGCACGGCCCCCTGTTCGGTCTGGATGTTAAAACTGCCGGTTTTGCGTACCGCGACACGCCCCGTATGGGTACCTGCTTTCTTGCCAGTCGGTACCATCGCACGCACCATGTCGCCGGTTTGAAAGCCGTGCACCTGCTTCTGGCGCATCAGATAGCCACGCGGAAACCCGTGTTTCGTTAAGCGGGTGCGCTGATAGCTGCCACGCCCCATCGCCTTGATGGTTAATGTGGGCACCTGCCAAGCATGTAGTGCGTCGAACGCACCGACACAGGCCGCGTCTAGGGCATGGGTTTTAGGAATGCCCAGTCGCTGGCGGTTGTACTTGGTGCGACCGCCGGTGCCGACAGCCACCGGCAAGCTAGTCGCTTTGAGCGCATTAAACAGCGCCCAGCGCGTGGCATTGACCGCGCTGGCATCGCGCAGCGGTTGCTTGAGCTGGCGCTGCACACGCTCAAGCCGAGCGTTAGCGGTGTGGCCGTTGGCTTTCAGGCGCTTTTTCAGGCCTTTGTCAGTGGCGAAAAAATCCACCAGTGACAGTGCATCCTTGCTCTGGTTGCAGGGGTGGCAGCTTAGGGTCAAATTGCTGACACGATTCGAGCCGCCGCATGAACGCGGCACCACATGCTCGATCTCCAGCGGCGTATCGGCGGTGCCGCAATAGGCACATTCACGGCCCCATTTTTCCAGCAGGTACTCGCGTACTTCGTAGCCCAGCAGCGTGCCTTGCTGGTACTCGACGCCGTTGATCTCGGGGTTATTCAGCTTCTGCGTATCAAAGCGCACCAACTCTTGGCTGATGGCTGTTACAGGAGCCAAACGACTCAACCGGTTCACCCAGGCCATGACGGTATCGACGCGATGCTGCAGCGACGGTGCCAGCCAGCCCTTAGGTTTGATGCGATTATTGAAGCGCGGGGCGCGGTAGCGCAGGTTGGCACTGCGGCGCCGACGCCGAAAGGCGGCGCGTTGTTGTAATGCCTTTTTGATCTGAAAGCCGCGATGGATCAGTTCAAACAGGCACAGCACATGCCGCTGTTCGCTATCTGTTTCACGCATCAGCGCCAGCCCGGTCGTTTTGCTGCCAGGGTCGACGCCCAGGCTTAGTGGCTGCGTGCTACCGCCCACTCGATCTTTCAGCCGGATCGTGAACGGGTAACGCTTATGCACCACGGCACGACCACGCGCCAGCAGCAACCGAGCACGCTTTTCACTGCACGGCATCAACGGACGCTTCTGTTTGTCCAATACGAAAACCGCCATGCGATCTTCTCCTAATCAATGCCCTTACGGGCCTGGTGTCGCGGGGCTTGCGCCTCGTCTCCCCTCGGGAATGTCGATAACCGGCTCCTGCCTTGTGGCAGCGGTCAAGACCTTCGGCGTTTTACCCTGCGCCAGCATGATCTTGGCCTTTCAGCGCCACGGACTGAGGAAGCATCCGTGGGTGAGTCTTAGCGACCTGTTATCAACGTAGCGGGTTGGCTACCGCTCTCCCTGGTCAACCTAGCTTGTGGTCACAAGCTCCCGCCTTCAGGCGGGGGTAGTTGACCGAATCTCCTCGTGATGGGGTGTCGTGCCCTGTCGAATTTACGCTGAGTAAAAACTTCGGGTAACAGAATTGGCCGCTGAGTGCCTTGCTGCTCTAGAATAGGAGGCTATGTCTCGATAGGAAACAGGTCATGCCATCTTTTGATATTGTGTCAGAGTTCGATCAACACGAAGCCGCCAATGCGGTGGACCAGGCGAACCGCGAAGTGCAGTCGCGCTTTGATTTTAAAGGCGTGGACGCCAGTTTTGCACTGGAAGGCGACAAGGTACAGCTGGAAGCCGAAGTCGACTTCCAGCTCAAGCAGATGCTCGATGTGATGCGCAGTCGGCTGATCGCACGGGGTATCGATGCGCGCTGCATGGACGTCAAGGACCCGGTGCTTTCTGGAGTGAAAGCTCGTCAGGAAGTAGTGCTCAAGCAGGGGCTCGACCAGGCAGAAGCCAAGGACGTCGTCAAGCGTATCAAGGCCAGCAAGCTCAAGGTGCAGGCCCAGATTCAGGGTGAAAAGGTGCGCGTGACGGGCAAGAAGCGCGACGACCTGCAAAGCGTAATGGCCCTGCTGCGCGGCGAAGAGGGGCCCGACCTGCCGCTTCAGTTCGATAATTTCCGCGACTGATCACAACCGCATAGCCGCGTCGTGCAGCCGAAGGCTGCCATGGCGCGTTCACTTTATTGCCCACAGGAGTCACGAATCATGTCTGATCCGCAGCCGGTCTATTTAAGCGACTACCAGCCGCCCGACTATCAGGTCACCCATACCGAGCTGACGTTTGATCTTGACCCCACCGCGACCCGTGTCAAGGCACGTTTGACCATTGAGCGCCATGCCCAGGCCGCGCCGCAGGCGCCGCTAGTGCTCAATGGCGAGCATTTGACCCTGCGCTCGCTCGAACTCGACGGTCGCTCGCTGGCAGAGAGCGAGTACCAGTTGAGCGATACCCAGCTCACCATTGGTGAGGTGCCCAAGGCGTTCGTGTTGGAGAGTGAGGTCGAGATTTCACCCAGCACCAACACCGCTCTGGAAGGGCTCTATCAATCCAACGGCATGTACTGTACCCAGTGCGAGGCTGAGGGGTTTAGGCGTATCACCTTTTATCCTGACCGCCCCGACGTCATGGCCACTTACAAGGTCACGGTGGTGGGCGATGCCGAAAGCGAGCCGGTGCTGCTGGCCAACGGCAACCCCGTCGAGCGTGGCGAGTTGCCTGGCGGGCGTCACTTCGTCACCTGGCAAGACCCGCATCCCAAACCCTGCTACCTGTTTGCCCTGGTGGCGGGCAATCTGCACAAGGTCGAGGATCACTTCACGACCCTGAGCGGTCGTCGCGTGACCCTGCAGCTTTGGGTGGAGCAGGAAAACCTGAACAAGACCGATCACGCCATGGCATCGCTGAAGCGCTCCATGGCCTGGGATGAGCAGACCTACGGGCGTGAGTATGACCTGGACCTGTTCATGATCGTGGCGGTGAACGATTTCAACATGGGGGCCATGGAGAACAAGGGGCTGAACATCTTCAATTCGGCAGCCGTGTTGACCCACCCGGATACGGCTACCGACGCGGCTTTCCAGAACGTGGAAGGCATCGTGGCCCACGAATACTTCCACAACTGGTCGGGTAACCGGGTCACTTGTCGGGACTGGTTTCAGCTGTCGCTGAAAGAGGGCTTCACGGTCTTCCGGGACCAGTGCTTTTCGGCGGACGTCAACTCGGCGCCGGTCAAGCGTATTCAGGACGTATCGTTTTTCCGTACGGCGCAGTTTGCCGAAGATGCTGGCCCCACGGCTCACCCCGTACGCCCAGACCACTATATCGAAATCACCAATTTCTACACCCTGACCATTTACGAAAAGGGTGCTGAAATCGTACGCATGCTGCGCAACCTGCTGGGCTGGGAGGCGTTCCGTCGCGGTGCCGACCGCTACTTCGAGCGCTTCGACGGTCAGGCCGTGACCATCGAAGACTTCGTCGGCTGCATGGCCGAGGTCTCGGGGCTGGATCTGGAGCAGTTCATGCGCTGGTACGCCCAGGCAGGCACCCCCGAGATAGACGCCAACGGCGAATACGACTATGCCAATGCGGTGTACCGCCTGACGCTGCGCCAGCGTACCCCGGCGACACCCGGCCAGCCGGTGAAGCAGCCGCTGCACATCCCCGTGCGTATGGGGTTGGTCGGCACCAAGTCGGGCCACGACCTGCCCCTGACGCTGAACGGCGAGTCGCTGGGCAAGGATGCCGTGGTGCACTTGACCGACGATGAGCAGACGTTTGTGTTCACCGACGTTCCTGAAGCGCCAGTACCTTCGCTGTTGCGCGATTTCTCGGCCCCGGTGAAGCTGCACTTCCCCTACTCACGGGAAGAGCTGGCGTTCTTGCTGACCCACGACAGCGATGGCTTCAATCGTTGGGATGCCGGTCAGCGGCTGGCCATGCTGGCGCTGGACGATCTGATCGCTGCTCATCGCAACGGGGTCGAAAAAGTCATGGACGGTCGCGTGGTGGAGGCCTTCAGAACCCTGTTGACGGGCCCCATGCAGGACAAGGCCGTGCTGGCCGAGATGCTCACGCTGCCCTCCGAGGCCTACATTGCCGAGCTGCAGCCGATCGTCGATGTGGATGCCATCCATGCGGCGCGAGAATTCGTTCGCCAGTCGTTGGCGCTGGCCCTGCGCGAGGAGTTCCTGGCGGTCTACCAGGATAATCTCAGTGATGCGGCCTATGCACCTTCGGCTGAACAAATTGCCCAGCGCAGCCTCAAAAACGTGGCGCTCTCCTATCTGATGTCGATCGAGGATGACGAGGCCGTGGCGCTGTGCGAAGCGCAGTTTACGGCGGGACACAACATGACCGATGTGCGGCACGCCCTGACGCTGCTGGCGCACAGCGACCGTGACGACCTGGCGGCGCCTGCCCTGAAAACGTTTGGCGAAAAGTGGGCCCACGACCCGCTGGTCATGGACCAGTGGTTTACCATCCAGGTTACCCGGCCTCAGGCGGATGTGCTGGAGCGGGTACGCTACTTGATGCAGCACCCGGCCTTCTCGATCAAGAACCCCAACAAGGTGCGTGCGCTGGTGGGGGCATTTGCTCAGAATCGGGTGAACTTCCATCGCCTGGACGGGCAGGGCTATGCATTGCTGGCCGATGTGGTGATCGAGTTGAATCGACTCAACCCGGAAATTGCTGCGCGGCTGGTCACGCCGTTGACCCGCTGGCAGCGCTTTGACGAGGCTCGCCAGCAGTTGATGCGCCAGGAGCTGATGCGCATTCGCCAGGAGCCGCTCTCGGCGAACGTCTACGAAGTGGTCGAAAAAGCGTTGGCTTAAGATCGTTCTTGCGGTTTAACCAGGGAAAGGAAACGCGCCAGTGACAGATCCGAACAAGCACTATCTACTGATCATCAACGGAAAATCAGCGGGCAACCCTGAGCTGCGCGAGGCGGTAGCCGCCCAGCGCAAGGCAGGGGTTGCCATCACGGTACGCGCGACCTGGGAAGGGGGCGATGCCGCCGACTTTGCGGCCGACGCAGAGGCTTTGGGGGCGACCCACGTGGTGGCCTGTGGCGGTGATGGCACGGTCAACGAGGTGGTCAATGGATTGATGCGCCTGCCCCATGACCACCGCCCCCCGCTGGGCATCGTTCCTCTGGGCAGTGCCAATGATTTCGCCACGTCGGTAGGGCTGCCCCTGGAGCCCGGACCTGCGCTGCAAGCGGCTGTGTCGCTTGCAGCGGCGCCCATCGACGTGATTCGCATGACGGCGGAAGCCAACGGTGAGCAGTCGATCAACTACTACGTCAACATGATGACGGGGGGCTTTGGGGCCGAAATTACCTCTTCGACCCCGAAAACCCTCAAGCGCATGTTGGGCGGGGGTGCCTACTCGCTGATGGGCGCGCTCAAGGCGTGGCGACACCGCAGTTATCGCGGCACGCTGCATTGGGCCGACAGCGAACAGGCCGCTTCGCTGCTGCTGCTGGCGCTGGGCAATGGGCGTCAATCGGGGGGCGGTCAGGTATTGGCACCCAGGGCCCGATTGGATGATGGGCGTCTGGATGTCCTGCTGGTCAAGGATTTCCGTTCGGTGCTGGAACTGCCTGCCTTGTTAGGCGAGCTGCAGCATTTTCCGCCGGACGGCCGCTACGTGCGCTACTTCACGGCCAGCCAATTGACCGTGACCACCAGACCGGAGGATGACCCCTGGCCGCTGACCCTGGATGGCGAAGCGAAGCGCTACGAGCGCTTCACGGCCGAGGTAGTGCCGTTGGCGCTCCAGGTACTGCTGCCCGAAGGGTGTGCGCTGTTGTCGGCCAATGAACGCCCCTAGCCGGTCATTATTGAGCCATTGACTACGAATTTAAGGAGCTATACGCGATGGTGAATCGACTCTGGATCCCTGTGCTGGCCAGCTTGGCGCTGTTACTCAGTGCCTGTGGCGACAGCCAGGAAGAAGCCAACGTTGCCCCGGAAGAGCCCCCTGCCACGCTGACTGACGAGGAGGGGGCTGCCACCTCGGAGGCGGCGCAGGACGACGGGGAGGACGAGGTGCCGGACCCGCAGGAGGTCGAGGACGATATTGAAGCGCGTCAGGCCGCGGAGCAGTTGGAAGCCGCCGAAGCGATGCGCGAGGGCGATGAGCAAGAACCCGGCGTGCCGGAAGCCAGCGAGCTGCAGGCCGGTGAAGAGACGCTGGGGGCCGACCCCGACGACGCTCTGGACGAGGCCAGTGCCATGCCGGGGGAAACCACGCGTTCTGACGTAGACGACATGATCGCCGAAACCGAGCGCCGCTTCGAAGAGGCCCAGCGCCAGCTCGAAGAGCAGTTTCAGGAAGTGGAGCAGCAGCGTCCCGAGCTGGAGCCCATGGAGAGCGAGACCTCATCGAGCGACTGGGAAACGGACAGCGCCATTACGGAGGGAGCGCCGCTGGACGATGGTCTGGAAGTGACCGACGTGGATGCCCTGATCGAAGATACCGAGCGCCGTTTTGAAGAAGCCCAGCGCCGCCTGGAAGAGCAGTTCGAAGAGCTGGAGCGGGAACGGCTGGAGACATCAGGCGCTGGCAACGATACCACGTCGCCCTGATACTACCTCTGATCAAGCTGGCTTCATGGCAGCGCATAAAAGAAGGCCCGCCGGAGCGGGCCTTCTACATTGGCCTGGGTTATACCGGGCGAATGTTGGACGCCTGAAGGCCTTTCTTACCCTGAGTCACTTCGAAGCTGACCTTTTGACCATCCTGCAAGGTCTTGAAGCCTTCAGCCTGAATTTCGGAGAAGTGGGCAAAGAGATCGTCACCGCCGTCATCGGGAGAGATGAAGCCGTAACCTTTCGTATCGTTGAACCACTTGACAGTACCAGTTGCCATCATTCATATCCTTAACGTGCTTGATGATAAGACGGGCATTCACGGTGTTTGCCCGCCAAATTCACTTTAGAAGCAAATAGCCGGGTCGTCCAGTGGCCCTAAGCCCTTCCCGATAACGCCTTTTGCGAGCCTGATACGCATGCCTTTTACCTTGATCGACGCGCAGTTCATCCCGTTTCTGGTGGCCATTACGCTGCTCTCTATCAGCCCCGGGGTGGATACCCTGCTGGTGATTCGCAATACGGCACGCGGTGGCCTGCGCGACGGTATTGCCACCAGCGTGGCCATCTGCTGCGGCCTCTTCGTGCACGCAACGGTGTCGGCGCTGGGCATTTCGCTGATTCTTCTGCAATCGGCTTGGGCATTCAATGCGCTCAAGCTGGCCGGGGCGGCCTATCTGATCTGGCTGGGGGTTTCCAGTTTGATGGCCGCCCGCAGAGGAACGCCGCTGCCCGTCAAAGGCGTCATGCAGAACGCTGCGCCTGTCCCGCTCTGGCAGCCCATCAAGGAAGGGTTGCTGTCGAACGTGCTGAACCCCAAGACCGTGGTGTTTTACATGGCCTTTCTGCCGCAGTTCATCGCGCCCACCGACCCCGCCCTGCTGAAGTCGCTGTGGCTGGCAAGCATTCACTTCGTGATTGCCAACGTCTGGCAGATCAGCGTGGTATTGATGGTCGGGGGTGCCAGCAAATGGCTGGCCAGCGCGCGCTTTGCACAAACCCTGAATGCGGCCACGGGGGCGGTGCTGGTCATGTTCGGGCTGCGGCTAGCGCTGGAGCAGCGCCCGGTGTGACCGGGCGCGGGAGGGGAGCGGAGACAGGCTTAGCGTTGAACCAGCGCGCGGTCGTAGCGAACGCTCTGCTCGCTGTCGTTTAATAGCGAGACACCTTCGCTGCTACCGCCGTTGGCCAGGCTCTCGAAGATGACCCGATAGCTCAGCACGGCCTGCACGTAATCGCGGGTTTCGCGGAAGGGGATGCTCTCCACGAACAGGTCGAACGACTCCATGCTGTTACTGCCCAGCCACTGGTCTACGCGACCAGGGCCGGCATTGTAAGCTGCCGTCGCGGCAAGGCGGTTGCCACGGTAACGGTCGAGCTTGTCACGCAGGTAGGTGCTGCCCAGGCGAATGTTCAGTTCGGGGTCGAGCACGCCGTAAGGCCCGGGGTCGCTGAGTCCCAGTTGGCGACTGACCTGCGTGGCGGTGCCGGGCATCAGCTGCATCAGGCCGCGTGCGCCAGCCGGCGACAGCGCCACGGGGTTGTAGGCGCTCTCCCGACGGGTGATCGCCATCAGCAGGAAGGGGTCTACCCCCGTCATGCGGCCCCAATGCAGAAAACTGTCCCGGTAGGCGGGTGGGAAGCGCCACTCCAGGGCATCCCACATCTCACCGGCAATCGTGGTTTGTACCAGCCGGGCATGCCACTGCTGCTGGGCAGCGTAGTCGGCGAGGGCGCGAGCCTGGTAAGGCGACGCTTCGCGCACGGCATGCAGCCACTCGCTGTTGGCCAGGCCCTCTTCACCAATGCGCAGCAGCGCTTGCGTGCGCTGTACGGCGGGCAGTCGCGCGATATCCTCGCGGGTGGCTTCGTCGAAGTGGTGGCGCTCGTGGTTGAGTCGGTACGGCTGGCCGATTTTTTCAGCGGCGGCAAAGCCATAGAAGCTACGGTCCAGAGCGGCCTGCTGGTAGCGCGCCTGAGCAGCTTCCTGATTACCCAGCTGTTCGTTGGCGCGTCCCAGCCAGTACTGCCAGCGGCTGCTCTCCTGCTGGCTGGCGGGCATCTCTGCAATCCAGTGGATGACATCGGTCCATTGGCGCTCCGCCAGGGCGCGGCGCACCCGAAGCTCCAGCACCCGTTCGCTCTGCAAGGAAGGCAGCACGCTGTCTACCCAGCTCAGCGTGCCGGGCACGTCGCGCACCAGGGCGTAGAAGGCCAGCTCCTCCTCGATGACCTGCTGGTCGCTGGGCGCCAGCGTCAGGCGCGGGGCGATCTGTTGCCAGGCGGCAAAGGCACGGGGCGTGTCTTCGCGGGTATAGCGCTGCATGGCCGCCTGATAGAACGCTGCCGTGGCGGCGCATTCAGGCCCCAGGCAAGTGGGGGCCGTGGTCAGGCTGTTGAGGCTTGTGTTGGCCCGCTCCGCCGTATCGATGGCCGTTTGCCACTGGCCGCTGAGCAATCCTCCCAGGTAAGTGCTCAGGCGCTGCTCGCCTGCTTGCCAGGCCAGCATCTTGCGCTCCCAGATGGCGGTGGCATCGATGGTGCCATCCGCGCGCAGGCGGCTGAACAGGGCGTTGCAGGCGTCCGGCTGTGAGCTGCCCACGCGCCACAGCGCCAGGCCCGCCGTGCGTGCCTGTTCGGGGGCGCGGTCGAGGAGTGCCGTGTAGTAGTAGCACTGCCGTGCCGTACCGGCGGGTTCGCCATCGGCGACGGCCAGCAGGTCGCTGAAACGGCCCGCATAGCCGTAGTTGGCAATGGCCTGGCCGCGCAGCCACTCGCCCAAGGGGGAGTCACCGTGCTGCTCGATGAACTGCAGTACCTGGCTGACAGAGACGTTGGGCAACTGCTGGCGTAGCCGGTGATACTCCACATAGCCGCTGAGGATATGCCCGTCGATGGCGCTCTGGTCGATTTGTTGCCACTGCTGCTGGCGGGCGGCGTTCAATGCATCGCGCATGGCCTCGTCCGAGGCGGCCCAGGACGCAGATGGCAGGCCGATCAGTGCCGCGGCACACAGCGTGCGAAGGGTAGAACGAAATGGCGTTGCCTGCATGGCACTCCCTCTTTAACTGGAACTGGCTGATATGACGGTCGAGTAGGTGATGGCCACCGTCGCGTGGCCGTCGCGATCATGAACTATTTGGCCAAATGACGTTCTGACCATTGTACCCTGAGAGGATTCCCTGACGATGGCACGATTATCTAGCTGGTGGTTGTTTCGTCGCTTGAAAGGTCGGGCCTGGGCCATCAAACGAGTAGCCCGTGCACTCACGCTTTTCCTGCCCATGACCCGCGACGTACTGCGTGGCAGTTTCAGGCCGGTGCCTTGGGCCGCCTTCGGTACCATGGCTCTGGCACTGGCCTATCTGGTCATGCCCTTTGATCTCATCCCTGATTTCCTGGTCATCATTGGCCTGGTCGACGATGTGCTGATCGTCGGTTGGCTGTTGAACCGTGTGGATCGCCACCTGGCCGAATATCGCGCCTGGAAGGCCGAGAACGAGGCAGCGTCGACGGCTGCCTGATCGGCGCGGCTGGTTGGCTAGCGCTTGAAATCCCATCACTTATCCCCATATTGCCTTCATCCTGTTTGACGCCTCTGCCTGGCTGGCAGAGGCGACACGCCACACGAAATAGATGAGGGCTAAGCGCATGACCACGGCGAACCACGAAGAAACCCTTGGCTTTCAAACCGAAGTCAAGCAGCTTCTGAACCTGATGATCCACTCCCTGTACTCCAACCGGGAGATATTCCTGCGTGAGCTGATTTCCAACGCAGCGGATGCGTGCGACAAGCTGCGCTATGCAGCCCTGGACAACGACGCCCTGTACGAAGGTGACAGCGAGCTGCGCATCGAAATCGAGCACGACCGTGATGCCAACACCATTACCTTGCGTGACAACGGTATCGGCATGAATCGCGAAGATGTCATCGCCAACCTGGGGACCATCGCCCGTTCAGGCACCGCCGAGTTTCTCAAGCAGCTTTCCGGTGAACAGCAGAAGGATGCCAAGCTGATCGGTCAGTTCGGTGTCGGTTTCTATTCTGGCTTCATTGTGGCAGACGAAGTCACCGTGCGCACTCGCAAGGCGGGCACCGCCGCGTCGGAAGGCGTCGAGTGGCGCTCGCGGGGCGAAGGTGAGTTCACCGTGGCCGATATCGAGCGCGAGGTGCACGGCACCGAGATCACCCTGCACCTGAAAGAAGATGCCAAGGAGTTTGCCGACGACTACCGCCTGCAAAGCCTGGTGCGCAAGTACTCCGATCACATCGAAGTGCCGGTGCGCATGCCCAAGGTCGAGACCGCCCGTGACGACGAGGGCAACGAGATCGAAGGCAGTGAAGTCACCACCTGGGAAGCCGTCAACGAAGCCACGGCGCTGTGGGCACGTCCCAAGAGCGACGTGTCGGACGACGAATACAAGGCATTCTACAAGCACGTGGCCCACGACTTCAGCGACCCGCTGACCTGGAGCCACAACAAGGTCGAGGGCAAGCTGGAGTACACCAGCCTGCTCTACGTGCCGGGCCGTGCACCGTTCGACATGTTCGACCGTGACGGTTCCCGAGGCGTCAAGCTGTACGTTCAGCGGGTATTCATCATGGATGACGCCGAACAGTTCCTGCCGCTCTACCTGCGTTTCATCAAGGGCGTGCTGGACACCCGCGACTTGTCGCTGAACGTCTCTCGTGAGCTGCTGCAGCAGGATCCCAAGGTCGACAAGATCAAGGGCGCCTTGACCAAGCGTGCCCTGGACATGCTCAAGAAGCTTTCCAAGGATAGCGAACAGTACCAGACGTTCTGGAACACCTTTGGCAGCGTGCTTAAAGAAGGGCCGGGTGAAGACTTCGCCAACCGGGAGAAGATCGCCGGTCTGCTGCGCTTTGCTTCCACGCATACCGACACGTCCGCCCAGGAGCATTCTCTGGCCGAATACGTCGAGCGCATGAAGGAAGGTCAGAAGAAGATCTATTACGTGGTGGCCGACAGCTTCAATGCCGCGAAGAACAGCCCTCACCTGGAGATCTTCCGCAAGAAAGGCATCGAGGTGCTGCTACTCTCCGATCGTATCGATGAGTGGCTGATGAGCCACCTGACCGAGTTCGATGGCAAGTCTTTCGCCGACGTGGCCAAAGGCGAGCTGGACCTGGGCGATGTCGAAGACGAAGCCGAGAAGCAGGCTCAAGAAGAGACCGCCAAGGCAAAAGAGGCGCTGGTCAAGCGCGTTCAGGAAGCGCTGGGCGAGCACGTGCAGTCGGTGAAGGTCACTCACCGCCTGACCGACTCGCCTGCCTGTGTGGTGCTGCCGGAGCATGAAATGGGCTATCAGATGCGGCGCATCATGGAGGCCGCGGGGCAGAAGCTGCCCGACGTGAAGCCCATTCTCGAGCTCAACCCCGATCATCCGCTGGTGGCAAGACTCGAAGGCAGCGAAGGCGAGCTGTTTGCCCAGCTGGCGCATATTCTGCTCGATCAGGCGATCATCGCCGAAGGTGGCCACCTGGACGACCCGGCGGCTTACGTGAAGCGGCTGAACAGCGTGCTGACCGCGTGATGCCCATCCGTTGAGGGATGCGGCCCGCCTGGCCTGCCAGGCGGGCCGTTTGTTTTTCGGCCTGTTTTGAACGGCGCAGGCGGCCGTTGGTGATAAAGTAGGTGATCACTATGAATGCTAAACGATCAGGATATCCTCATGGCGGATGAGCAACAGATTAAGGTCGCCGTGCTGGGCGGGGGGAGTTTTGGTACCGCCCTGGCCAGCATTGCGGCAGACAACGGTGCCCAGGTGCGCCAGTGGATGCGTGACGAAGCGCTGGTGGCGCAGATCAATCAGGAGCACCGTAATGGCCGCTACCTGCCCGATTATCCGATCAACCCTGCCGTCGAGGCGTCCACTGACCTGGAAGCCGTCCTGGTGGGCGCGGAGCTGGTGCTGATCGCCATTCCCTCCAAGGCGTTTCGCAGCGTGGTGCAGGCGGCCAAACCGTGGCTGACCGCCCAGCAGATTCTCGTCAGTACCACCAAGGGGATCGAGCAGGAGAGTTTTCTGCTGATGAGCCAAGTGCTGGAGCAGGAGACCGGCTTTAGCCATATTGGCGTGATTGCGGGCCCTAATCTGGCCTCCGAGATTGCCGATAAACAGCTGACCGCGACCGTGATTGCCAGCGCCGATGCCCTGACGCGTACCCGGGTGCAGCAGGTGCTGGGGTGTCGCTATTTCCGCGTTTACGCCAGTAATGACCGGCACGGCGTCGAACTGGGCGGGGCACTCAAGAATATCTATGCCATCGCCGCAGGCATGGCAGCGGCACTGGGCATGGGTGAAAACACCCGCAGCATGCTGATGACCCGTGCTCTGGCGGAGATGAGCCGGTTTGCCGTGGCCCAGGGGGCCAATCCGATGACGTTTCTGGGGTTGGCGGGAGTAGGTGACTTGATCGTGACCTGCTCCTCGAACCTGTCGCGTAACTATCGGGTGGGGTATGCGCTGGGCGAGGGGCGTGACCTGGAGGCTGCGGTAGAAGCGTTGGGGCAGGTCGCGGAAGGGGTCAATACCGTCAAGCTGGTGTGCGCCAAGGCTGAGGAGTTGGGCGTTTACATGCCGCTGGCGGAAGGGCTGAAGCGGGTGCTGTTCGATGGCGTGCCCGCCCAGGAAATGGCGCGCACGCTGATGCTGGGTGAGCAAAGCAGCGACGTCGAATTCATTCTGCCCCGTGAGGCCGTACAGCAGGCGCACCGGGAACAGACATCGCCCCCTCGGGTGGCGGTCAGCAAAGGAGATGTTCATGAGTGACCAGGAAAATCAGGCGCTGCGCCATGGCGGCGCGAGCCCTCTGCTGATCATGCGGCATGGTGAGGCCGCTCCTGGCTTTCCAGACCCGGTGCGTGCGCTGACTCGCCGCGGCGAACAGGAGGCGGGCGCCATGGCGCGCTGGCTGGCCGCGCGGGTCAGTGAAGGAGAGCTTGCCACCCCGTGCTGTATGCCAGCCCGTATGTGCGTGCGCAGCAAACCGCTGAGCATATCCGTGATGTCCTTGGGCATTCCCTTGAATACCTTGCCGTTCATCACGCCAGACGATTCCGCCAGCGACGTGGCCGAGTGGCTGATGGCACAACAGCCCCAAGGGCCCATCATGCTGGTCAGCCATATGCCGCTGGTGGGCGAGTTGGCAGGGTTGTTGATCGAAGGCTCGCCGAGCCAAGGGCTGGGTTTCCCCACGGCGGCCATTGCCGAGCTGGAGGCCGATGTCTGGGCGGCAGGATGCGCTCAGCTGCAGCGCTTCACCCAGCCCAGCCAGCTGTAGCGGCTGGTTGTAGAGAGTAGCTGTAGAGAATAGCTGTTGAAAATAGCTGAGCGAGTCCCTCGCCACGCAAAGCGGCTGCCGAAGCAGCCGCTCATGTTGATGCGCTGGCAATGGGCGTGCGTTACAGCAGAGCGTCCAGCTTGGTCTTGAGCAGGTCGTTCACTTGTTGAGGATTGGCGGTGCCGCGAGAGGCCTTCATGACCTGGCCCACGAAGTAGCCGATCATCTTGCCGCGCTTCTCGGGCTCCGAATCGCGGTACTGGGCGACTTGGGCCGGGCTCTCGGCGATGACCTGATCGATCATGCCTTCGATGGCGCCAGTGTCGGTCACCTGCTTCAGCCCTTTGGCATCGATGATGGCATCGGCGCTCTCCCCCTGGCCATTCCACAGTGCCTGGAAGACCTGCTTGGCGGCCTTGCCGTTGATGGTCCCATCGAGCACGCGGCGTACCACTTCGCCCAGCTGCTGGGCCGAGACGGGGCTGTTCTGAATGCTCAGGTTTTCCCGGTTCAAGGCGCCGGACAGCTCGCCCTGAACCCAGTTGGCCGCCTGTTTGGCATCGCCGCACACCCGGTGGACTTCCTCGAAGAACTCCGCCATTTCGCGGCTGGCCGAGAGTACGCTGGCATCGTAAGCCGATAGCCCCAGCGCGTCCTGGAAACGAGCGCGCTTGTCGGCAGGCAGTTCCGGCAACTGGCTGCGCAGATGCTCCAGGTACGCTTCATCGAGGACCACGGGCAGCAGGTCGGGGCAGGGGAAGTAGCGGTAATCGTTGGCTTCTTCCTTGGTGCGCATGCTGCGGGTCTCATCGCGCTCCGGGTCGTACAGGCGGGTTTCCTGCACCACGCTGCCGCCATCTTCGATCAGCTCGATCTGACGCTCGACTTCGAAGGCAATGGCGCGCTCCACGAAGCGGAACGAGTTGACATTCTTGATTTCCGCACGCGTGCCGAACGCTTCCTGGCCTTTGGGGCGCACCGAGACGTTGACATCACAGCGCATCGAGCCTTCGGCCATGTTGCCGTCGGAAATGCCCAGGTAGGTCACGATGGAGTGGATGGCCTTCAGATAGGCCGCCGCTTCCTTGGCGCTGCGCATGTCCGGTTCGGAGACGATCTCCAGCAGCGGGGTGCCTGCGCGGTTCAGGTCGATGCCGGTCATGCCGTGGAAGTCTTCGTGCAGCGACTTGCCTGCGTCCTCTTCCAGGTGGGCATGGTGGATGCGGATGCGCTTGGTGGTGTCGTCGTCCAGGGTGATTTCCACCTCGCCAGCGCCCACGATGGGGTGATACATCTGGCTGGTCTGGTAACCCTTGGGCAAGTCAGGGTAGAAGTAGTTCTTGCGGTCGAAGACCGATACTTCCGGGATCTCGGCATGGACGGCCAGGCCGAACTGAACGGCCATGGCGACCGCCTGTTCGTTCAAGACGGGCAGTACGCCAGGTAGGCCCAGATCAACGGCGCAGGCCTGGGTGTTCGGCTCGGCGCCAAACGCCGTCGAGGCGCCGGAAAATATCTTGGAACGCGTTGCAAGCTGAACGTGGACCTCGAGCCCAATCACGGTTTCCCATTGCATCAGGCGTTCTCCTCGGCAAAGGCAGGCAGTTTGAGATGCCAGTCGGTGGCTTGCTGGAACTGGTGAGCGACGTTGAGCAGCTGCGCTTCGGCAAAGTGCGTGCCGAGAATTTGCAGGCCCACCGGGCGGCCGCCCGCAAAGCCCGCCGGAACGCTGATGCCGGGAATGCCCGCCAGGTTCACGGCAATGGTGTAGATATCCTGCAGGTACATCGACACCGGGTCCTTCTTCGCGCCCAGGTCGAAGGCGGGCGTGGGCGATGCGGGTCCCATCAGCACATCGACATCTTCGAAGGCGTCGAGGAAGTCCTGACGAATCAGGCGACGCACCTTCTGGGCCTTGGTGTAATAAGCGTCGAAGAAGCCTTCCGACAGAGTGTGGGTGCCAATCAGGATACGCCGCTTGACCTCCTCGCCAAACCCTTCGGCCCGCGAGCGGGTGTAAAGATCGATCAGGTCGGCAGGCGCCTTGCAGCGGTGGCCAAAGCGCACGCCGTCGAAGCGCGACAGGTTGGAGGAAGCTTCGGCGGGGGCAATCACGTAATAGGCCGGGATGGCGTAGTGCGTGTGCGGCAGGCTGACTTCGCGCACCGTGGCACCCAGCGATTCGTAGACCTTGATGGCGTCACGCACGGCTTGCTCGACGCCCGGGTCGAGGCCGTCGCCAAAATACTCCCTGGGCAGACCGATTTTCAGGCCTGACAGCGGCGCGTTGAGGGTTTCGGTGTAGTCAGGCACGCCACGGGCGACGCTGGTGGAGTCGCGCAGGTCGTGCCCGGCAATCACGTTGAGCAGCAGGGCACAATCTTCAGCCGTGCGTGCCATCGGGCCTGCCTGGTCGAGGCTGGAGGCGTAGGCAATCATGCCGTAACGGGAGACGCGCCCATAGGTGGGCTTCAATCCGGTGATGCCGCAGAACGCGGCCGGCTGACGAATGGAGCCGCCGGTGTCGGTGCCCATGGCCGCAGGTACTAGCCCTGCCGCTACCGCCGCCGCGCTACCGCCGGAGCTGCCGCCGGGGACTGCCGTCAGGTCCCAGGGGTTCTTGACCGCGCCATAGTGGCTGTTTTCGTTGGACGAGCCCATGGCGAACTCGTCCATATTGGTCTTGCCGAGACTGATGGTGCCAGCGGCCGCCAGCTTTTCCACCACGGTGGCATCGTAAGGCGCGATGAAATTATCGAGCATTTTGGAGCCGCAGGTGGTCTTGACGCCCTGGGTGCAGAAAATGTCTTTCAGCGCCAAGGGGATACCAGCCAGCTTGCTCGCCTTGCCTGCCGCGCGTGCCTGGTCGGCGGCTTCGGCCTGGTTCAGCGCCTGCTCGGCGGTCACCGTGATGAAGCTGTTGAGCTTGCCATCGGCTTTTTCGATGCGCTGCAGAAAGTGGGAGGTCAGCTCTCGGCTGGAGAGTTCACCGCTGTCCAGGGCGGCGGCGAGCTGCGTTACGGTTTTATCGTGCATGACCCGGAAGCTCCGTTCGGGGGCGAATGAAATAAGCAGAAACGAGCGGGGTGCGGCGGTTATTCAACCACGCGAGGCACCAGATACAGGCCGTTTTCCACTGCCGGAGCACAGCGCTGAAAAGCGTCGCGCTGATTGGTTTCGGTGACTTCGTCGGCGCGCAGGCGCTGCGTGGCATCCAGCGGGTGGGCCAGTGGCGCCACGCCTTCGGTATCCACGCTCTGGAGCTGGTCGACCATGTCCAGAATGCGGCTGAGATCGTCGACGAAGCCACTGGCTTGGTCATCGCTGACGGCGAGTCGGGCCAGATGTGCGGCCCGGCGCACATGAGATTCTTCAAGCGCCATGATCGAGGTTTCCTCGCAAACGTGATGGAACATATTCCGCTTTGAGCGGTATACATACGGTCATCTTAAATTCGTCTTGTGGAACAGACGTGGAAAATAGCCGCAAAAGGTACCACATATTGCCCCCCTCGGGCACTATTGGGCACGACTCGTGCTTGCTGCCAAGGGGTTGCGGTGATACCGTTTGCATCCGCACAGGGTTCCCGGTCTGCACTAGGTAACAACATCCATGTTCAAACGTTTGAGGGGGCTGTTTTCCAGCGATCTGTCGATCGACTTGGGTACGGCCAACACACTGATTTATGTACGCGGTCGTGGCATCGTGCTCGATGAACCGTCCGTAGTCGCCATCCGCCAATCCGGTAGCATGCGCAGCGTGGCTTCGGTCGGCGCCGACGCGAAGCGTATGCTCGGTCGCACGCCTGGCAATATCACGGCCATTCGACCCATGAAGGACGGCGTCATTGCCGACTTTACCGTTACCGAGCAGATGCTCCAGCACTTCATTCGCAAGGTGCATCAGAGCACGTTTCTGACGCCCAGCCCGCGTGTGCTGGTCTGCGTGCCTTGCATGTCGACCCAGGTGGAGCGCCGCGCCATCCGTGAGTCCGCCGAAGGGGCGGGTGCCCGGGAAGTCTTCCTGATCGAAGAACCCATGGCTGCGGCCATCGGCGCAGGCCTGCCGGTAGAAGAAGCGCAGGGGTCGATGGTGGTGGACATTGGTGGCGGTACCACCGAGATCGCCATCATCTCACTCAACGGGGTAGTCTATTCCGAATCGATCCGCGTAGGCGGTGACCGTTTTGACGAGGCGATCACCGCGTACGTGCGCCGCCATTACGGTAGCCTGATCGGCGAAGCCACGGCCGAGCGCATCAAGGAAGAGATCGGGTGTGCCTACCCGGGTGGCGAGCTGCGCGAGATCGACGTGCGCGGCCGTAACCTGGCAGAGGGCATCCCGCGAAGCTTCACGCTCAACTCCCACGAGATTCTCGAGGCGCTCCAGGAAACGCTGGGCTCTATCGTATCTGCCGTCAAGAGCGCGCTGGAGCAGTCGCCCCCCGAGCTTGCCTCGGACATCGCTGAACGCGGCCTGGTGCTGACCGGCGGTGGCGCGCTGCTGCGTGACCTCGACAAGCTGATCGCCGAAGAGACGGGCCTGCCGGTCATCGTGGCCGAAGATCCGCTGACCTGCGTGGCGCGTGGCGGTGGCAAGGCGCTGGAGATGATTGACCAGCATACCTTTGAGTTACTGTCGAGCGATTGATCGCAGCGGTTTGACGCGGGGGATTGCCTATTAAACCGCTGTTTTCACACGGGCCGTTACCCGGTTACCGGCTTTTCTTCTGTGTGCTGGCGGCAAGCGTGCTGATGTTTGTCGACCAGCGTTTCACGCGCATGGAAGATATTCGCGCCCAGATGACCATGGTCGTTGCCCCCATTCAGTGGGTGGTGAGCGTGCCCAGCGACGTCTTGAACTGGGGGGCGCTGGCGCTCTCTGACCAGCAAGCACTGGTGGATGAGAATCGCCGCCTGCGTGAGCAGATCCTGACGCTGTCCCATCGTGGGCAGCGGCTCGCCAACCTGACCGCCGAAAACGCCGAACTGCGCACGCTGCTTAAGGCGGCCGAGCGTCGTGAGATTCCTTATATCACGGCCGAATTGCTGTCGCTGGACAATGACCCCTTTACTCATCAAATGGTGGTCGACCGAGGGCATCGTAATGGCGCCTACGTCGGGCAGCCGGTGATCGATGCCTCTGGGCTGGTGGGGCAGGTGACCGCGGTATCGGCCTACTCCAGCCGTGTGCTGCTGCTGGTGGATGCAAGTCATGCCTTGCCGGTTCAGGTCAATCGAAACGGCCTGCGTTTCATCGTGCAAGGCACTGGGCGCTATGGCAGCGTCAGCGTGCTGCACGTGCCGGATACCGCCGACATTCGTGAAGGGGATTTGTTGACCACCTCCGGGTTGGCGGGCCGTTTTCCGCCAGGGTATCCCGTGGCGCGCGTCACCGAGGTGTATCACGACCCCGGCCAGCCTTTTGCTCGTGTCATGGCCGAGCCTGCTGCACAGCTGCAGCGCTCGCGGCATTTCCTGATGCTATTTCCAACGCCCCGCGAAGAGTTCGACGCGTCTGACTGGGATGAGTCCATGGATATCTCGGCGCAGGCAGTGCATGCCGCTCAGCGTCTGGCTGAGTCTCATTCACAGGAGGCGCCTTGATGGCCAGGGTTCCCGTTGTGCCGTTGTTGGCCGTTTGGCTTAGCCTGTTGTTGGCCCTATGCTTGCAGGTCATGCCCTTGGCGGATGGCTGGCAGGTGTTTCGCCCCGAGTGGGTTGGCTTGATGCTCATCTACTGGAGCATGCGCTCACCGGATCGAGTGGGGGTCTTTCACGGCTTCGTGGTGGGTCTGCTGCTGGACCTGATCGAAGGGACCGCGCTGGGCCAACACGCGCTCATCTTGTCGCTGTTGGCGTTTCTGGCTGCCATGGTCTATCCACGTTTTCGCGCTTACTCGCTGGTGCAGCAGGCCGTGCTGGTGCTGGTGCTGCTGGGGCTGGTGCAGCTGGTCGAGCAGTGGTTGCGTACCTTGACCGGCGAGTTTTCGATCCACCTCTCTTTCCTGATTCCCTCGCTGATGAGCGCGTTGCTGTGGCCCTGGCTGGCCACCATGCTGGTGGCTCTGGAGCGGCGTATGATGAGCAGTGGATCATGAGCGAGGTGATTTGCGGCGCATCCTCCCCGCCGGTGCTCTGTCTGGCGTCTGCGTCGCCGCGTCGCAAGGCGCTGCTGGCGTCGATTGGCGTGCCTGTCAGTGTGCTGCCCAGCGATATTGATGAAACGCCGCTGGCCGATGAGTCGGCCTTGGCGTATGTGGAGCGACTGGCCATCGCCAAGGCCAGCGCGGCCCTGGGCCGAACGCACTTGCCGGTGCTCGGCTCGGACACGGCAGTCGTGGTAGCAGGCGAGATTCTGGGCAAGCCTCGGGACCAGCAGCACGCTGCCGAGATGCTGAGGCGGCTTTCAGGGGGCACGCATCAAGTGCTGACGGCAGTGGCGGTGAGTGGGCCGCTGGGTATACTCTCATGCTGTGTCACCACGCATGTCACCATGCGCTCATTGAGCCGCGAGGAGATCGCCTGTTACTGGCAGACCGGGGAGCCCGTGGACAAGGCCGGTGGCTATGCCATACAGGGGCTTGCGTCGGTGTTCGTCGAAGAGATTCAGGGCAGCCACTCTGCCGTCGTGGGGCTGCCGCTATTTGAAACCACGCGCTTGCTTGTCCAGCAGGGAGTGCCCGTCTGGGCGGGCCGATATCCAACGTAGCGATTGGGCCCGCACTGGCACCTAGCGACGACCGCTGCGCTGGCAAGGAACCGGATATTCAATAAGGAATTGTGCATGAGCGGTGAAGTCCTCATCAATTTGACGCCCATGGAGACCCGCGTTGCGCTGGTGGAGAATGGCGTGCTGCAGGAGGCGCTCATCGAGCGTTCTCGTCGCCGTGGGATCGTGGGTAATATCTACAAAGGCAAAGTGGTTCGCGTACTGCCTGGCATGCAGGCTGCCTTTGTCGATATTGGCCTTGAACGCGCCGCCTTCATCCATGCCCATGAAGTGATGCCGCCCGGCACCCCCAGCGATGAGCAGCAGACCATCGGGCAGTTGCTGCACGAAGGCCAGGCGCTGGTCGTGCAGGTCACCAAGGACCCTATCGGCACGAAAGGGGCGCGGCTGACTACCCATCTCTCGATTCCTTCGCGTTACCTGGTCTACATGCCGGACTCGCCTCACCATGGCGTTTCCCAGCGTATCGAAGACGAACGCGAGCGTGAGCGGCTGAAAGCGCTGCTGGACAAGAGCATCGCAGAACAGACCATCGACGTGACGGGTGGCTTCATCGTGCGCACGGCGGCAGAAGGCGTGGGCGATGAAGAGCTGGCCAGCGACATGTACTTTCTGCTGCGTATCTGGCGCAAGGTCAGCGAGCGCAAGATCACCGCTTCCCCGCCTAGCGTGATCTACGACGACTTGCCGCTGTTCATGCGCACCCTGCGTGACGTTATGTGCGATGATATCGAAAAAGTACGCATCGACTCCCGGGAAAACTTCATCAAGCTGGTCGAGTTTGCCGAAGAGTTCATGCCTGATGCGGTGGACCGTATCGAGTACTACCCGGGCGAGCGACCGATTTTTGATCTCTACAGCGTCGAAGACGAGATTCAGAAAGCCCTGGGGCGCAAGGTGCAGCTCAAGTCTGGTGGGTATCTGGTCATCGATCCTACCGAGGCCATGACCACCATTGATGTCAATACCGGTGGGTACGTTGGGCATCGCAATCTGGAAGAGACCATTTTCAAGACCAACCTGGAAGCCGCGACGGCCATTGCCCGTCAGCTACGGCTGCGCAACCTGGGCGGTATCATCATTATCGACTTCATCGACATGGTGGATGTCGAGCATCAGCGTCAGGTGCTCCGCGTATTGGAAAAGGCGCTGGAGCGTGACCATGCAAAAACCAAATGTACCGGGGTAACCGAGCTGGGGCTGGTGCAGCTGACCCGTAAGCGTACGCGGGAAAGCCTCGAACAAACCCTGTGCGAGGCCTGCCCGACCTGTGCGGGCCGGGGTACCTTGAAGACCCCCGAAACCATCTGCTACGAAATCTTCCGCGAAATCCTCCGTGAAGAGCGTGCCTACAGCGCAGAAACCTACATGGTGCTGGCCTCTCAGCCGGTGGTGGATCGTTTGTTGGATGAGGAGTCGGCGGCCGTGGCTGACCTGGAAACCTTCATCAACAAAACCATTCGCTTTCAGGTCGAGGCGCACTACTCCCAAGAGCAGTACGACATCGTATTAATGTGATGGCTGCGCTAAGCCCTTTCCCCCGCTTTTTGCTGCGCGCTGGACTCGTGACGCTGGCAGTCCTATTGGGTCTGCTGGCGCTGCTGCTGGTGACGCTGCGCGTGGCTGTCAGCCAGGGTGATGCGCTCGCGCCACGCATCGAAGCCGTGCTGGAAGCCAGAATCGGTGCGCCGGTGAGTATCGGGCAAGTATCGCTCTCGTTGGCGCGCAATGATCTGCGTTTCCTGCTCGAAGACCTGCGTATCGATACCCCTCAAGGCGACCCGCTGGCTGCCGTCGAGCGCGTGCATTTACGCCTGGATGGTTTGGCGAGCCTGCGCCATTGGGCACCCATTTTCAGCGATGCCCGCATGGCGGGCCTCGAGTTCCACCTCTATCAAACCCCTGGAACCACCTGGGGATGGCCGGCGCCCGCCAGGCTTCCCTTGGGCATGGCCCCGCAGCCGGATATCGATCTGGCGTTGATCGACGCCTGGGCAGGGTTGTTGCTCCGGCAGCGTCTGTGGGTAGACAACAGCCGCGTGCTGCTGCATGGGCGTGAGCAGACGGTGCTATTGCATGCACCCTCGCTGGTGCTGGATGGCGATGAGCGCCGGACGCGGCTCTCTGGCGAGCTGACGGTGGTGGAAGACCCCGCCCAGGCAGCCTCGGCGCTGCCGGCCATCACTATGGGCGCCGAGATGCAGCCCGGTGCGCGTGGCTTGAGTGATTTTTCGGCGGCCCTGCAGATGAATATGCAATTGGATCACCTGGTGGTGCTGGCGGCGCTGTTTCGTCCAGAGCAGATGCCCTATCTGGAGCAGGTGGGCGGTCAAGTTCAATTGTGGGGGCGTTGGCGGGAAGGGCGTCTGGAGGATGCGCGGTTGGCGGTCGATATGCCCGAGCTGACGCTGCGCCGAGACGTGGAGTACGCCGTGTTGCGCAACATCCAGGCCTCCGGGCAGTGGCAGCGCAACGGGGAGGGCGGTGAGGCCTGGCTGAGCGGCAACGCAGAAAGCGTCGAGTGGGCCCAGCCAGAGGGCATCAGTGACGGCCCTGCCTTGCCTTACCACTGGTACCTGGCCCATGAGCCGGGCCGTTGGGAGCTGCGTACCAGTGCCTTCGAATTGGCCTCGCTGGCCGCCTGGCGCGAGTACGCCCTGTTACCCGAGTCGCTGACGCGGGTGCTGCAAACCCTGGCTCCCAGGGGGCAGGTGCAGGGGCTGCGGCTGGGGCAGCGGAAAGGACGTTGGGGCGTCGATGCCGCCTTGACCAACGTGGCGGTCGACCCGTGGCAGCAAGCGCCGGGCGGTGGCCCGCTGGATGCCTGGGTGCAGGCGCGTGACCTGCGCGGCCGGGTGACTTTCAGCAGTGCGGGTAGCAGCGAACTCTATTTTCCCCAGCTGTTCGACGCGCCCATGCAGCTGGGGCACGCCGAAGGTGTGGTGGAGTGGGTTTACGATGGGCCACGGACCATGATCAGCGGGCGTGAGCTGCACGTCGATTGGGATGGTGCGCGTATCGCGGGCGGCTTCGGCCTGATTACGGGGCAGCAGCGTGGTCAGTTTGGGCTCGACCTCGCCTTTGAGAATGTCGATGCCGTCGAGCGCCCGTTAGGCCAATGGCTGCCGCTTGGCGCCTTCGAGCCGGCGCTGCGGGAATGGTTGCAAAAAGACATCGGTGGCCGAGTGCCGCAGGGGGCGCTCAAAATGAGTCTGCCGTTTGGAGAGCCCGGTAGCGCGCCGCCATTCTCTGCCACGCTGGCACTGCTGGTGCGCGAGGGCTACTTGCCGATAGCTGACGGTTGGCCGCTGCTGGAAGAGATCGATGGCCGCTTGATATGGCAGGGGGGAGAGCTGAAGGCGCAGGTGGCGAGTGCCCAGAGTCAAGGGGTCCAGCTGTCTGATGGAGCCGTCCAGCTGGGTGAAGACAACATGCTGCGGCTGTCGGGGCAATTGCACAGCGATGGTGCCTCGCTGTTGCGCTTTCTCAAGGCCATGCCAGAAGCGGGCGAGTTGCCGCTCGACGAGCTCAGCGCTGAAGGCGTGGTCGACGGCAGCCTGGCGGCGGTGGTGCCTTTGGAGCATCCAGAAGGGCTGTCGCTGGATATCAACGTGGTGCCTTCTCTGGAGGTCGTGCGCTACCCACCGATGCCTGTGTCACTGCGCCAGGTCGAAGGCGAGGTGAGCTGGCAGCAGTCGGGCGAGCAGCGGGCGCTGCTGGGCAATCTGCAGGGGCGTTGGCAAGGCGGGGGAATCCGCGCCGACTTTGATGAAGATCAGCAGCGGGTGCGGCTCAGTGGTGAGGTGGATAGCGCGGCGCTCTGGGCGCTGGCGGGCATGCCGGACACGGCACAAGAGGTGCTGCGCGGGCGCACGGCCTGGGAAGGCGTGGTGAACTGGGAAGACACCCCGACCTTGAGTGTGCAAAGCCAGCTGGTTGGGCTGAGCAGTCAGCTGCCCGAGCCGTTCGATAAACGCGCCGAGCAGCCCTGGCCGTTACGGGTGCGCGCTGATTTTTCCAGTGCCAGAGGAGAGGTGCGGATGGCTGATCTGCTGGCCATGCGTCTGGCGCTCAGAGAGCCAGAAGGTGTGATGGGCGAGGTCGCGCTGGGCAGCGTGGCACCGTTGGTGGAATGGCCCCAGCAGCCAGGCTGGAAAATCGATGCATCGCTAAACACCATTGACCCCTTGGCCTGGCAGCAGGCCTTGTCGCCGCTGTTCGACAAGGGGGCGGGGGGGCGCCGACGTCCGGGGCGTTGCCGACCCTCGAAGCCGTGCTGAGAACCTCCTGCTTGCGTTATCGCGACGAGTGTCTGGGCGCCATGACGGCTTACGGTAGCGCCGAGACGGATCGGGCACAGCTGCAAATCAACGGTGAGCTGCTCTCCGGTCGTGTGCACTATCAGCCACGGGAGTCGCGCCCACTGGACGTGGTAGTGAGCTATCTGGCCGCTGACCGTTTGCTTGATTTGCCCAGCGAAGAGGCCGCGAGCAAGGCGTCATCGAGAGAGGTGCCCACGCCGGGTTCCTGGGTCGACGAGATCACTACCGAATACGCCGCCCCAGCCGCTATCCCCGATTGGCTGGCATCCGTACCCAATGGACGGCTGCGACTGGCCGAGCTCAATGTGGGTGACGGGCTTTATGGCCCCCTGACCGCTTATTGGCAGACCAGCGCTCAGGGGCTTTCCATTGCGCCGGTGGGCCTGACCCTGGGGCAGCTCTCAGCGCGTGGGGAGCTGCATTGGGAGGGTAATCCGGTGAGCAGTCGCACCCGAGCTGACCTGACGATTCAGGGCGGCGATCTGGGCACCGCCCTGGAGCGCCTGAGCCAACCCGTGGCCATGCGCAGCCGTACCACCAACGTTGCCGCTGAGCTTGCCTGGCCGGGGGCACCTTGGCAGTTTACGCTGGCCCGCGCAGGTGGAGAACTGAGCACGGATATTCGTGACGGGCGCTTCGTGATGCTCGACTCGGCACCTGCTCGGCTGGTGGGGCTGCTCAACTTCGATAACATTCTGCGCAGGCTGCGGTTGGATTTTTCGGATGTCACCGGGCAGGGAACGGCGTTCGATCGGGTGCATGGCACGGCGGACGTGGCCCAGGGGCAGCTATTGCTGCGTGGCCCCCTACAAATTGATGCCCCTGCCACGACCTTTACGCTGGCAGGAAATGTTAACCTCTTGCAGCGCGAACTCGATCAGCGTCTTGGCGTCACACTGCCGGTGAGCCAAGGTCTGCCTATCGCGGCACTCGCGGTGGGTGCCCCTATCGTCGGCGGGGCGCTCTTCATTGCCGACCGACTTTTTGGTGATGCACTGGCGCAGGCCACCACCATTCATTATCGCGTGCGAGGTCCTTGGACCTCGCCGCAGGTTACTTTAGAAGGCCCTCAATGACCGCACACACAAGCGATATAGAGTCTGCAATTTCCATTTTGCTAACGCCGGGTGGTCTCGATCTGGAAGCCCTGGATACGGGCCTTGGCTACGCCATGGGGGCAGGCATCGATTATGCTGACCTTTACTTTCAGCGCACCTGGCAGGAGGGGTGGGTGCTGGAAGACGGTGAGGTCAAGGAAGCGAGTTACAACATCGATGGCGGGGTCGGTGTGCGGGCGCTGGCCGGCGAAAAAACCGGCTTTGCCTACTCCAACCAGATTACTGCCGATGCTCTGATGGATACCGGACGCACCGCGTCGGGCATCGTGCGCAGTGGCAAGCAGTTGCCTGGCCAGCGTGTCGTGCCGGTAAGCGCAGCGGCGCGCTATGCAGGTATCGACCCGCTGGCAGGGCTGAGCGCCGAGGAGAAGGTGGCCATGCTGAAGCAGGCCGACCGCGTCGCGCGCGCTGCCGACCCCAGCATCAGCCAGGTCAGTGCCTCGCTGTCCGGCACCTACGAAGTCGTGCTGGTGCGCGCTAGCGACGGTACCCTGGCGGCGGACGTGCGACCGCTGGTACGTTTCAATGTCAGCGTGATCGCGGCCAAGAATGGCCGTCGGGAGCGGGGTAGCGCCGGTGGCGGTGGGCGCTACTCCATGGCTCGCCTGCGCGATGAGGGGGTGGCCGAGCGCTATGCCCAAGAGGCCGTGCGTCAGGCGCTTGTCAACCTGGAAGCGGTGGATGCACCTGCTGGACAGATGCCCGTGGTGCTTGGCGCTGGATGGCCTGGCATCCTCTTGCACGAGGCGGTCGGGCACGGCCTGGAGGGTGACTTCAATCGCAAGGGCAGCTCGGCCTTCGCCGGGCGAATGGGCCAGCGCGTGGCGGCCAAGGGCGTCACTGTGGTAGACGATGCCACGGTCATGGATAGCCGCGGGGCGCTCAGCGTCGATGACGAGGGCACGCCGGGCCAGTACACCCCTCTGATCGAGGATGGCATTCTCACCGGCTACATGCAGGACAAGCTGAACGCGCGATTGATGAACATGGCGCCAACCGGGAACGCGCGGCGTGAGTCCTTTGCCCACCTGCCGATGCCACGTATGACCAACACGGTGATGCTGGCCGGGCAAGATGCGCCGGAAGACATCATCAAGAGCGTCAAGCGCGGCCTTTACGCGGTCAGCTTCGGTGGCGGGCAGGTAGATATCACGTCGGGCAAGTTCGTGTTTTCAGCCAGCGAAGCCTACCTGATCGAAGATGGCCGTATCACCTCGCCAGTCAAGGGCGCCACGCTGATCGGCAATGGCCCTGAGGCGATGGGACGAGTGTCCATGATTGGCCATGACCTGGCCATGGATACCGGGATTGGGGTATGCGGCAAGGAGGGCCAGGGCGTGCCGGTAGGCGTTGGGCAGCCCACCCTCAAGCTGGACGAGCTGACCGTCGGTGGCACGCAATCCGGCTAGTCAGACAGCGCAGCTCGTCATCGTTGGTGTGGGGGTCAGAGCGCCAGCGTATCGCGCAAGTGCTTGAACAGCTTGCGCGCGCTGGTCGGCGGTTTACCTTGCTCACGCTCCTTGCGGGCGTTACGCACCAGCTGACGCAGGGTCTGGCGGTCGGCATCGGGGTAGTCGGCAAGGAACAGGTCGACGGCGTCGTCACCCTCGTCGACCAGCCGATCACGCCATTTTTCCAGTCGATGAAAGGCATGGTCGCGCTGCTCTTTCTCTTGCTCGATGGCATCGAATACCCCCTGGATGGCGGCTAGATCCTCCTTGCGGATCAACTTGCCCACGTACTGCATGTGGCGGCGGCGGCCTTCATGGGAGCGGATGCGCGAGGTTTCCTCGATGGCCCGCAACATGTCGTCAGACAGCGGAAAGCGCGCTCGTTCGGCGGGTTTCATGGCAATCAAGGTTTCGCCAAGCGCCTGAAGAGCATGCATTTCACGCTTGAGCTGGGATTTACTGGGACGCTCTTCCTGCTCGTCAATATCGAGGGGCTCGGGGCGTTGCTTAGGCATACAGACACTCACTGATTTGGATTCGTCGGCAGCATTATATCAGGCTGCGACCATAACATTGATTCGCCAATGCAATTGAGGCGAAAAGGAGACCACATGGCACAGGCATTTGATGCAGCAGCGCAACAGGCGCTACTGGCGCAGCGGGCGGAAGAAGCCCTTGGCCTGGCGAAAACGCTGGGCGCCGATGCCGCTGAAGTAGGCGCCAGTGTCGACCAGGGGGTGGGCGTCAGCGTACGGCTCGGCGAGGTCGAGACCGTCGAGCTTTCCCGTGACCAGGGAATCGCCATTACGGTCTACGTTGGCCAGCGCAAGGGGAGCGCCTCCTCCACGGATGCCAGCAGCGCCTCGCTGCGCGCCACGGTGGAAAAGGCCTTGGCAATTGCGCGCTATACCGGCGAAGACCCTGCTGCCGGGTTGGCAGACGCTGCGCTGATGGCGACCCGGTTGCCGGATCTCAAGGTGCACCACCCGTGGGCGCTCTCGACCGAGCAAGCCATCGAGCTGGCGCTGCGCTGTGAACAGGCCGGGCGCAGCGTGGACGGTATTCACCAGTCCGAAGGTGCCTCGTTGTCCAGTGGCGAGGGCGTGCGGGTCTACGCCAATAGCCATGGCTTTCTAGGTACCCAAAAGGGCAGCAGCCATTCGCTGTCCTGCATGCTGATCGCCCAGGATGACAAGGGTATGCAGCGCGACTATGACTACACGTCGGCACGCAATCCCGTACATCTGCGTGACCCGGAGGACGTCGGGCGCGAAGCGGCCGCACGCACCCTGCGGCGGCTGGGTGCGCGCAAGCCGCCCACCGGTACGTTTCCCGTGCTGTTCGACCCAACCCTGGCCGCAGGCCTGGTAGGCCACCTGATGGGCGCGTTGGCGGGCGGGGCGTTATATCGTGAAGCATCGTTCTTGTGTGATCGCCTGGGCAGCCCGCTTTTCCCGGAGTGGATGGGGCTGGAGGAGCGCCCCATGGAAGTCGGCGCCACGGCCAGCTCGCCCTTCGACGCCGAGGGTGTGCAGACCCGAGATAACCGTTTCATCGAGCAGGGCAGGATCGCCAGCTACATGCTGTCTGCCTACAGCGCGCGTCGCCTGGGTATGCAGTCGACGGGGAACGCTGGCGGAGCGCGTAACCTGCGTCTGTTGGCCCCGCTGACACCGCGTCACGAGCTGTTGCAGCAGATGGGGCGGGGTATTTGGGTCACCGAGCTGATGGGGCAGGGGGTCAATGCTGTGACGGGTGACTACTCTCGCGGTGCGGCCGGTTTCTGGGTGGAGAATGGCGAGGTACAGTACCCCATCGAAGAGTTCACCATTGCCAGCAATCTCAACACCATGTTCGCTGGCCTGATGGGGATTGGCGATGATACCGATACGCGTGGCAGCATTCATACCGGCAGCTGGCTGGTGGACGCCATGACGGTGGCGGGCAGCTGACGAGGGTTACTGATCCTCGTCGAAGCGGGCGTCGAACAGGGCCTGGATGGCATCGAGGGCCTGGTCGGCGTCTTCACCTTCTGCGGTAATGGTGAGTGACGTACCGCAGGGGGCCGCCAGCATCAGCAGCGACATGATGTTGGCCGCATCGGCCTTTTGCTGCTGTTTGTACACGTGAATGCGGGCTGAAAACTGCTGGCCGCACTTGACCAGTTTGGTGGCGGCGCGGGCATGAAGGCCGCGTTGGTTGGTCAGCGTTAAGGTTCTTTCAGGCACTCTGGTTCCTTTTTGCCGAGTGATATCAGGGCGACGTCGTGTCGCTGGGAGGGGTGGAAGAAACGGCATCGACGGTAGCGGGTAATTCGCTCAGCGTGTACTGCAAGCCCAATTCCCGGTGTCTGAGCTGAATAGCGCCAGTGTGCTTGACCAGCGATTGCGCTAATTGCTCGACCATGTAGACAGAGCGATGCTGTCCGCCGGTACAGCCAATGGCCACGGTCATATAGCTGCGTTGACTGCTTTGGTAAGCAGGTAGCCATTTCTCCAGCCAGGCATGAATATCGTCACGCATGTCATCGACGATGGGGTAGCCGCTCAAGAAGGCCTTGATGTTGGCGTCGCGTCCGGTGAACTGCCGCAAGCTGGGGTCCCAATAGGGGTTGGGCAGGCAGCGCACGTCGAACACGATATCGGCATCCATGGGTACGCCCCGTTTGTAGCCGAAAGATTCGAACGTCAGGGTCAACTGGTCACGCCGCTGATGAGCAACCTGATCGGTGATGCGGCGGCGTAGGTCGTGTACCGAAAGACGCGACGTGTCGATCAGCAGGTCAGCCAGGTCCCGAATCTCGAGCAGGGTTTCTTCTTCCTTGTTGATGGCCTCTTCCAGGGTCATGTCGCTATCCCGCGTCAGCGGGTGGCGCCGACGGGTAGCCGAGTAGCGCTCCAGCAGAATGCGAGCGTCCGTGGTCAGGTAGATGACCTGAAAACGGATCTGACGCTGGCGTAGTTCTTCCAGCAGAGCAGGCAACTGTTCCAGTGCAGTAGGCAAGTTGCGCGCATCGATGCTGACGGCCAAATGAGTACGCCCCCCCTGTTGACGCAGTTCATCGACCAGCGAGCCCAGCAGCATGGCAGGCAGGTTGTCGATGGCGTAATAGCCAAGATCTTCCAGCGCCTGTAGGGCGATGGACTTACCGGACCCTGAACGGCCGCTAATGATCACCAGCTGCATAGCGCATCTCTCTTGGCTTGAGAAGGAATAGGGGGTTACCGACGGCCTTGCTGCCCAGCAAAGGCTGCGCTAGGCAGCCTGCTCGCGAATCTTGTCGGTCAACAGCGTCAGCAGTTCACGCTGGCTGCTGACATTGCGCAATTGCTGGCGTGTGGCTGCGTCGTTCATGATGGTGGCGACCTGACCCAATAGCGCCAAATGCGTATCATCGGCTTCTTCGGGTACCAGCAGCACGAACACCAGATCGACGGGGTCACCATCGATGGCATCGAAGTCGACGGGCTCGGCTAGCTTGAGAAAGCCAGCAATGGGCGTGCTGCAGTGAGGACTGCGTGCATGGGGGATGGCTACGCCATTGCCGATACCAGTGCTGCCCAGCCGTTCACGGCCAATCAGGCGACTGAAGACTTCCTGACTGTCCAGGCTGGGCGTGTTCTGAGCGATAAAGGTGCTGAAAAACTCCAGCACCCTTTTTTTGCTGCCCCCGGGCACGTCGTACAGCACGCGCTCCGGGGGGAGTATGGTTTCCAACGTCATCGGTTTAACGCACGCCAGCGCCTTGGGCGCGGGCTTGTGCTTTTTCCTTGTGTTTTACCAGCTGACGGTCGATTTTGTCCGCCAGGGCGTCAATGGCCGCGTACATGTCATTATCCTGCGCTTCCGCATGCAGGTCTGCTCCTGCGGCATGCAGCGTGCAAGCCGCTTGCTGGCGCTCCTTTTCGACAGATAAGGTGACCTGGACGGTCGTGATGTTGTCGTAGTGACGCTCAACGCGTTCCAGCTTTTCGTTTACGTAGTCACGCAAGGCGTCAGTCAGTTCAACGTGATGACCAGTGATGTTTACTTGCATTGACGTGCTCCTTATCCATCGGACTGTACTTCGATTGTAACCCTTTTTGGGCCATTGCAAAGCCCTCGTCGAGAGTTTGTTGGGCGAGAGCGTTTAACTAGCGTAAACGACGGCGCTCACTCGACGAAGGTATACCCATCGACTCACGGTACTTGGCCACGGTGCGGCGGGCCACGGTGATGCCGCCCGCTTCCAGCAGGGTGACCAGACGGCTGTCGGAGAGTGGCTTGCCCGGAGGCTCGTCCTGAATCAGTTTCTTGATGCGTGCTCGAATGGCCGTGCTGGAATGGCTGTCGCCACCTTCCTGGCCGCTGACTTGGCTGGAGAAGAAGTACTTGAGCTCGAACACCCCGCGCGGGGTATGAATGTATTTCTGGGTAGTGACCCGCGAGATGGTCGATTCATGCATCTCCACCGCTTCGGCGATATCGGCCAGAATCAGTGGTTTCATGGCTTCTTCGCCATGCTCCAGAAAGCCGATCTGCCGAGCAATGATCTCGCGCCCCACGCGCAGCAGGGTGTCGTTGCGGCTCGAAAGGCTTTTGATCAGCCAGCGAGCCTCCTGGAGATGCTCTTTCAGAAACTGGTTGTCCTGGCTCTTGTCGGCGCGTTTGATCAGGCTGGCGTAGTCGGGCTGAATACGCAGTCGGGGCAGCGCTTCCGGGTTGAGTTCCAGGTGCCAGCCCTCGTGATCGTGGCGTACCACCAGATCTGGCGTGACATAGCTGTCGTCGGTGATGCCATAGGCGCTTCCAGGCCTGGGGTCAAGGCTGCGAATTAAACGGATGACATCGTCCAACTGCTCGTCGTCGAGGCTCAGGCGTCGCTTCAGCAAGCGCATGTCGTCCTTGCCAAGGGCTTCGAGAAACTGGCGTACCAGGCGTTTGGCAGGCATCAGCAGCGGGGTGTCTTCGGGCAGCGAGGCCAGCTGCAGCATCAGGCACTCCCGCAGGTCACGGGCAAATACTCCGGTGGGTTCGAACTGCTGAAGGCGCAGCAGGGTGTTTTCGACCTCGCGCTGGCTCAGGCCGTCGTGGCCTTGTGCCTTGAGCCCCTCGCGAATGTCGTTGAGAGGCTGGGTCAGGTAGCCGTTGGCATCCAGCGCATCGATGAGGCTTTCGGCGATGGCATGTTCACGGGAGGAGAAGTCGGTCATGGCCAATTGCCAAAGCAGGTGACCGTGCAGGCTCTGCCCCGCCGCCTGACGCTCGAAGTCCGGGCCTTCGCTGCTGCCGCCCATGCTCCCCATGTCCTGATACGTGTCGGACCAGTCGCTGTCTACGGAAAGCTCGCTGGGGATGCTGTCTGCCCACTCGGCTTCCTGAGGCTCGCTGACGGCCTGTTCGCCAAACTCATCTTCCTGCTCGAGCATGGGGTTGGCATCCAGCGCCTGCTGAATTTCTTGACGAAGGTCCAGCGTCGATAGCTGAAGCAGCGCAATGGCCTGCTGCAGCTGAGGTGTCATGGTCAGCTGTGTGCCGATGCGCAGTTGAAGAGAAGCTTTCATGACCATCTGAGAACCACTCGTTAATCAGAAAGCTCCACCCTAGAGCGAGTCTCCGTTTGGTGCAAGTGCAATAAGCATGCCACTAAATAAAATGTCTTCGTGGGCCATTGTTTAAAGCCGGAAGTCGGCGCCCAGATAGACGTCGCGTACCTTCTGGTTATTGAGGATTTCCTGGGGGTTTCCACTGGCGATGATGTGTCCGTCGCCAACAATGTAGGCAATATCGCAGATATCCAGAGTTTCACGCACGTTGTGGTCGGTGATGAGGACGCCAATATGACGCTTCTTGAGGGCGCGTATGATCGATTTGATATCGCCCACGGAAATGGGGTCGACGCCGGCAAATGGTTCATCCAGCAGAATGAAGGCAGGTTCGGTGGCCAGCGAGCGAGCGATTTCCACCCGCCGCCGCTCGCCGCCCGAGAGGCTCATGCCCAGGTTGTCGCGAATGTGGGTGATGTGAAAATCTTCCAGCAGAGATTCGAGCTTGGCTTCTCGGCTGCTGCGGTCCAGCTCACGACGCGTTTCCAGAATGGCCATGATATTGTCGGCCACCGACAGTTTGCGAAAGATCGATGCTTCCTGAGGCAGGTAGCCGATGCCTGCCAGGGCACGCTCATGCATCGGCGCCCGGGTCAGGTCGAGATCGTCGATGCCCACTTTGCCAGCATCGGCCTTCACCAGGCCGACGATCATGTAGAACGAGGTGGTCTTGCCTGCGCCGTTGGGGCCTAGCAGGCCAACGACACTGCCTTGGGCAATTTCCAGGTTGATATCCTTGACCACGCGGCGGCGCTTGTAACTCTTGGCCAGATGCTGTGCATGGAGCGTCTTGACCGCTGCAGTGTCGGGGCTGATGGCTGTCACGAGGGGCTCTCTCTATTGCTCGGGCTGTAAGGTCATGCGGATGCGTTGCGGTGCGCTGCCGCTGACATCGGAGCGTGCTTGGACCACCCCGCGGTCAATGAAGTATTCGAGCCGTCCACCCTGGAAGCGATCCCCTTGCTGGGTCAGTTCGGCCTGGTCGATCAGCTCTACACGCCGCTCGGACACATGGTAGACGATGCGCCGCGCCCAGCCTTCCATGGGCGTCGTCTGGTCTTCCAGCTGGTTGCGCAGGTAGGCACGCTCGCCCGTGGCGACGGCCCGGGAGAGCTCGCCCGCCTCGTTGCGATGAATTTCGACACGCTCTCCGCGCAGCTGCATTTCACCTTGGCGAATGTCGACGTTGCCGGTATAGACCGCCGTGCCCGCACGTTGGTCCAGGTCCAGGCGGTCGGCTTCCACTTCAACGGGGGCCTGTTGTTGAGCGGCGGCAGGCAGTACGCCTACCACCATGGGAACGGCAAGGGCGAACAGTGCCGTACGAAGCAGGGCGTTCATGGCGACTCCTGAGAAGATTGGGGGGCGGGCGGATGCACGCCGCGCACGTTATCGATCAAACTGACACGGCTGTCGTCCAGCCAGACATCCATGCGTGAGGCTTCGATGCGTTGAGGTGGCTGCTGCAGCACCACAGGGGTGTCGCTCCAGGCATGACGCTCCAGTCCATCATAGTGCAGCAGGTCGGTATCCAGCTGCCAGCCTTCGTCCGGCGCCAGCAGGCGCGCGGATCCGGCCAGGGTCAGCGCCTGGGAGTCCATGTTCAAGGTGCCGGTGTCGGCAATGGCCAGCCATTCACGCTGCTCGCTGTCGAACAGGGTGGCGCGTGGTGACGTGACGTGGGTCATGGCCGCCTGCGGGGTATGTACCAGACGCGGTGCCACCAAGGATTGCTGAAGCGTGCCGTCTTCACCGAACAGGGTGATTTCGGCATTTTCCAGCACGTGTCCGGGCTCTTGGGCCTGGGCCTCAGGATCTACCTCGCGCTGCTGGGGCGCGCGGGGGTCCAGCCAAACCAGCAGTCCCCCCAGGGTGATGACCAGCCCCGTCAGCCAGACGCGCTTTTTCACCCTGATGCCCATTCAGGTGGAGCCGTGTAGGTAAGTGTCGAGCACGGCGTCCCAGTGCCCCTGGCTGGTCAGCAGCGTGTCGCAAATTTCGCGAACGGCGCCATGTCCGCCCAGACGGTCGGTAATCCAGTCGGCGTGGGTATGCATGTAGTCCGGTGCGTTGGGGACGGTGATGCCGATGCCCGAGCGTTTGATCGGCGCCAGGTCCGGGAGGTCATCGCCGCAGAAGGCGACCTGCTCCAGGGTGATACCGAGCCGCTGGCAGAGCCCACGCAGGGTGGCGAGCTTGTCTTCACAGCCTTGATGAACATGGCTGATGCCCAGCGCTGCGGCGCGCTGGCTCACCATGGGCGAGTCACGGCCGGTAATCAGCGCGACATGGATGCCGACGCGCTTGAGCAGCTTCAAGCCGTGGCCATCCTGGGTATGAAAGGCCTTGATTTCGACGCCGTCGGCCTGGAAGTAAAGGCGACCATCGGTCAGCACGCCGTCCACGTCCAGGGCCAGCAGTTTTACACGGCGTATACGATCTAAAAGTGCGTCAGGTAGGGCCATAGAGCCTCCGTATCATCCATCATTGGATCATGGGTTAGATAACGCCGCTTGCCAGCAGGTCATGCATGTGCAGCGCGCCAATCGGGCGCTGCTGTTCATCGACCACGGCCAGCGCCGTGATACGACTATCTTCCATTATACGCACGGCTTCGGCCGCCAGGACGTCGGGGCCGATGCGTTTGCCGGGCCGCGTCATGACGTCGTCTACCTTGACGTCGCGCAGGTCGTGAAACTGGTCCAGCGTGCGGCGCAGGTCGCCGTCGGTATAGACCCCGGCAAGCCGACCCTCATTGTCGATGACACAGGTAAAGCCGAGCCCCTGGCGCGTAATTTCCAGCAGGGCATCGCGCAGCGGGCTGCCCAGCGCCACCCGAGGCAGCCGCGCGCCGTCGTGCATCAGGTCGCGTACCCTTAGCAGCAGGCGTTTGCCCAGGCTGCCGCCGGGGTGTGACAGGGCGAAGTCTTCGGCTGTGAAGCCACGTGCTTCCAGCAGTGCGACGGCCAGCGCGTCACCCAGCGCAAGCGCTGCCGTCGTCGAGCTGGTGGGGGCCAGATCCAGAGGGCAGGCTTCTCGCTCTACGCCGCTGTCCAGGTGGGCCTCGGCATGGCGTGCCAGGGTGGAGTCCGGGCGCCCCGTCATGCTGATCAAGGGGGTTCCCAGGCGCTTGAGCAGCGGCAGCAGGGCGGTGACTTCGGCGGTTTCACCCGAGTTCGACAGGGCCAGCACCACATCGCCCCGGGTAATCATGCCGAGGTCGCCGTGGCTGGCTTCGCCGGGGTGAACGAAGAACGCGGGCGTGCCGGTACTGGCCAGGGTGGCTGCCAGCTTGCCGGCGATATGGCCGGATTTGCCCATGCCGGTCACCACCACACGACCCTTGCAAGCCAGGATCAGCTGGCAGGCGCGGTCGAAGCTCTCGTCCAGCTTGGCTTGCAAACCACCAATGGCCGCTTGCTCTATCTGCAGTGTCCGCAGCGCGCTTTCACGCAGTAAGCTGGGTGGGGTGGGAGATTGGGGCATGGTCGGTCTCGTTCTCGTCATCACGGTTGATAGCCTTCAAGAATAACACCTTGCGGCGGCTTTTAGCCAAACTGCGGGCAGGCGCTGGGCAGCAGGCCAGGTGCGCGTGGCTGTTCCTGTGGGTAGCGTTAGGATACGATGTTCGATAATATTTCGAAAACACTGTTTTTTAAACCGCCGGGGTGGGTCTGAAAGGCCTGCACTGGCGAGCGAGCGAGGGGTGTGATGCCCATGACGGATATGCCCTTTATCCAGGTGGAAGATGTGTACTTTTCCCGCGGCGACCACGATATCTTTCGTGGCGTGAGCATGAGCATTCCGCGTGGCAAAGTCACTGCCATCATGGGGCCCAGCGGAACCGGCAAGACCACCCTGTTGAAATTGATCGGTGGGCAGCTGGTGCCTGATCGGGGGCGCGTGCTGATCGATGGGCAGGATGTGCATCGGCTGTCTCGCAAGGCGCTGTTTGCGCTGCGCAAACGAATGGGCATGCTGTTTCAGAGTGGCGCGCTGTTTTCCGATCTGGATGTCTTCGAGAACGTGGCTTTTCCACTACGCGTGCATACCGACCTGCCCGATACCATGATTCGAGATCTGGTGTTGATGAAGCTGCAGGCCGTGGGCCTGCGCGGCGCGCGTCATCTGTCGCCCGCCGAGCTTTCAGGGGGCATGGCCCGCCGGGTGGCGCTGGCACGGGCCGTGGCGCTGGACCCGGAGCTGATTCTCTATGATGAGCCCTTTGTGGGCCAGGACCCTATTTCCATGGGCGTACTGGTGCAGCTTATCAAGCGCTTGAACCAGGCCATGTCGCTGACCTCTGTAGTGGTTTCCCATGACATCAAGGAGACCTTGAGCATTGCCGACTATCTCTACCTGATCGCCGATGGCCAGGTGGTGGCGCATGGCACGCCGGCGTCACTGGATGTCAACGAGGACCCCAGAGTCAGTCAGTTCATGCATGGTGAGCCGGACGGCCCTGTGCCGTTTCACTATCCTGGCAACACCCTTTACCGAGACATTCTCGGTCACGATCCAGCAAGCGGGGCAGGGTAAATGCAGTCAAGACTCTTACAGTGGGTAGCGCCCATCACGCGATTGGGGCGCAAGGGATGCGAGATGGTGGAAGCGCTGGGGCGCGCGGCCGTTTTTCTGGCGCAGTCGGCGGTGGGCGTGCCCTCCCGTGAAGGGTGGGCTCTGTGGCTTCGTCAAATGCATTTTGTCGGCGTGCTTTCTCTGGCCATCGTGCTGGTGTCCGGGCTGTTCATCGGCATGGTGCTGGCGCTTCAGGGCTACACCATTCTGGTGGACTTTGGTGCCGAGCAGGCATTGGGGCAGATGGTGGCGCTGTCGTTGCTGCGGGAGCTGGCGCCGGTGGTGGCAGCGCTGCTTTTTGCAGGGCGGGCTGGTTCGGCGTTGACCGCCGAAATTGGTTTGATGAAGGCCACCGAACAGTTGACCAGCATGGAAATGATTGGCGTCGACCCGCTGCGTCGCGTAGTGGCCCCGAGGCTTTGGGCCGGGTTCGTGGCGCTGCCGATTCTCACCGTGGGATTCAGTGTGGTGGGTATCTGGGGCGGCTATCTGGTGGGCGTCGAGTGGCTGGGCGTTTTCGAAGGTTCCTACTGGAGCAACATGCAGTCCAGCGTCTCGTTCATCAACGATGTCGGTAACGGCATGATCAAGAGCCTGGTGTTTGCCCTGGTGGTGACCTGGATCGCCGTGTTCCAGGGCTATGATCTGATTCCCACGTCCGAAGGCATTTCTCGGGCGACCACCCGCACGGTGGTGTACTCATCGTTGGCGGTGCTGGGGCTGGATTTCGTTTTAACCGCCGTCATGTTCGGCGGCCTTCAATAGTTGGGGTGGTGTCATGAAGCGCAGTAAAACCATGGAGTTTGGCGTTGGTCTGTTCATGTTGGCGGGGATCATCGGCCTGGTCTTTCTGGGGCTGAGAGTCAGCGGTTTGACGCTTTCGGGCGCGTCTGACACGTTCCGCCTGGAAGCCAACTTCTCCAATATCGGCGGCCTCAAGCCGCGTGCCCGCGTCACCATGGCGGGCGTGACCGTTGGACGTGTCGAGGCCATCGAGCTGGACCGGGAGTGGTACGACGCCCGCGTAGTGCTAAGCCTGAACAGTGACCTGGAAGGCCAGCTTTCCCAGGATACCACGGCGGCCATTCTGACGGCGGGGCTGCTGGGCGAGCAGTACATTGGTTTGAGTGTGGGCGGCGCCCCGGAGGTGCTACAGGATGGTGACACGATTCGCGATACGCAATCCGCGCTGGTGTTGGAAGAACTTATTCAGCAGTTCGTGTCCAATATGGTCAGCAACTAAGCGTCAATGGTGATGGTGCCAGATTACAGAGGTGTAATGATGCAGAAAATGACAGTGATTTTTCCCGGTGGGTTGCCCTTGCCATGCTGTTGATGGCCTTGCCTGCCTTGGCCAAGGCGCAATCTCAATCGCCCGAACAGATGATTCGCAACAACATCGACGAGTTCATGGCGCAAATCGACGGGCGTGAAGACTATTACGCCAATAACCTCGATGAGCTGAAGGCACTGGTCAACGATAGCCTGGATGATATTGCCGATTTCCGTTACATCGGCGCCAGCGTCATGGGCAGTTACTTCCGCAACGCTACGCCAGAGCAGCGCAGCCGCTTTGCGGATGTCTTCCGCCAGACGCTGATCGATACCTACACCCGAGGTCTGGTGACTTTCGACTACGATGAGCTGCGTGTGTTGAGTCAGCAGCGTGCCCAGCGTCATGAAGATCAAGCCAGCGTCGATATGGAAGTGGTGGCCAACAACGGCCAGGTCTACCCGGTTACCTATAGCCTGCGGCTGGCCAATGGTGAGTGGCGTGTGGTCAACGTGATCGTCAATGGCATCAACCTGGGCCTCACGTTCCGCAATCAGTTCGATCAGGCCATGCGTGAAAACAATCGCGATTACGATGCGGTCATTCGTGGCTGGTCGCCGGACATCGGCGTCGAAGAGCTGGAGAAAGGGGGCGATGCGTGAGCACGCTGCTCGACCGCCCGAATGTCTCGCTGGCCGAGCAACCGGATGGGTTGGTGGTGTCCGGTGACTTGAGCATGAACGCCGCCGCCGATGTGGCGGCGGCAGGAGTGAGCTGGCTGCGAACCACCCGAGCCACGTCGGTTCAGTTCGACTTCAGCGGTGTCGATGGTGCCAGTAGCGCTGCCTTGAGCGTGATGTTCGAGTGGCTGCGAGCCAGCCAAGCCAGGCAGTTGCCGGTGAGCGCGATCGTGCTATCGCCGCCGCTCCAGCGTCTGGCGACGCTGGCAGAGCTGGAGCCCTTGATAGCTCAGCACAGCCCCGTGCAGTAATCCTTCTCCATAAAGCAGCCTGCGGGCTGCTTTCTTCTATCCGTCATGCTGCCAACATCGCCAAGTGTGATGCTTTTCTTTATCATGTGGCTTTTCCGCACATTCTTTTCGACCCCAAAGGAGTTTCCTGGCTTATGCAACCCAACGAGGTCAAAGCACTGCTTGAATCCCGCATCGATGGGTGTGAGTTTCACATCCAGGGTGAAGGCTGCAATTTTCAGGTGATTGCGGTTGGCGAAGCCTTTGAAGGTCTCTCACCAGTGAAGCGTCAGCAGCTGGTCTATGCCGCACTGAGTGATGAAATCGCGTCCGGTGCCCTCCACGCTATCAGCATCAAAACGTTTACCCCGACGCAGTGGCAAACTGCATCGCAAAGTGCTGAGTAACGGCCTGCCCATGGATAAGCTGATTATTACCGGCAACGGTTGCGTTGACGGAGAAGTGTGGGCCAGTGGTGCCAAGAACGCAGCGCTGCCCATTCTGTGTGCCAGCCTGTTGGCCGATGGCCCCGTGGTGATCGGCAATTTGCCGCATTTGCAGGATATCACCACGACGCTGGAGCTGTTGGGCCGGATGGGCGTCGAGCCCGTCATGGGCGAGAAGCTGAGCATTCAGTTGGACGGCTCTCAAGTGACCCAGTGCCATGCGCCTTACGAGCTTGTCAAGAAAATGCGCGCCTCGATTCTGGTGCTGGGCCCGTTGCTGGCGCACTTCGGCAAAGCCGATGTTTCGCTGCCTGGTGGGTGTGCCATTGGCTCGCGGCCGGTGGATCTGCACCTGCGTGGCCTCGAGGCCATGGGTGCCGAAATCCACGTGGAAGCGGGCTATATTCGTGCGCGCGTAGAGGGTCGCCTCAAGGGGGCCACGATCTTCTTCGATACGGTGACCGTGACGGGCACCGAGAACCTGCTGATGGCCGCGACCCTGGCCGATGGCCGTACCGTTCTTGAAAATGCTGCCCGTGAGCCCGAGGTCGTGGACCTTGCCGAGTGTCTGATCAAGATGGGCGCGAAGATCAAGGGGCATGGCACCGATACCATCATCATCGATGGGGTGCCTTCCCTGCACGGCTGTGAACACGATGTGATGCCGGACCGTATCGAAACCGGAACGTTTCTGGTGGCGGCTGCCATGACCGGTGGGCGCGTCAAGGTCAAGCGTACTCGTGCCGATATCCTCGAGGCAGTGCTGGCCAAGCTGGAAGAGGCCGGTGCCGAGATCACCAGTGGTGACGACTGGATCGCGCTGGATATGCATGGCAAGCGCCCCAAGGCCGTCAATATTCGTACCGCGCCTTACCCGGCATTTCCCACCGACATGCAGGCGCAGTTCGTGGCCATGAATGCGGTGGCAGAAGGGCACTCTCGCGTGGTGGAGACGATCTTCGAAAACCGTTTCATGCACGTGCAAGAGCTCAATCGCATGGGGGCCAATATCGTGCTGGAGGGCAACGCTGCCCTCATCAAGGGCGTCGACAAACTGTCCGGTGCGCCGGTCATGGCCACGGACTTGCGCGCCTCGGCGTCTCTGGTGATCGCGGCCATGATGGCCGAAGGCGAGACGCTGGTAGACCGCATCTACCATATTGATCGCGGCTATGAATGCATCGAGGAAAAACTTCAGCTGCTGGGGGCGAAGATTCGTCGCATCCCCGGCTAAGCCATGTGACCAACCATTGGCCTTACACCATGAGTAAGCAATTGATCCTGGCCCTCTCGAAAGGGCGTATTCTGGACGAAACGCTGCCGCTGTTGGCAGATGCGGGCATTACGCCCGCAGAAGATTTGAGCAAGAGTCGCAAGCTGCTGTTCGATACCAACCTGCCGGATGTGAAGCTGGTCATCATTCGCGCCACCGATGTACCGACCTATGTACAGTTGGGGGCCGCCGACGTGGGCGTGGCGGGCAAGGATGTACTGCTGGAGCATGGTGCCGAGGGGCTGTACGAGCCGCTGGATCTGGACATTGCCCGCTGCAAGCTGATGACGGCAGGCGTGACCGGGCAGCCCCCGGCGCGAGCCCGTCGCCGGGTAGCGACCAAATTCGTCAACGTGGCGCGCCGCTACTACGCCGAGCAGGGCATTCAGGCAGAGGTGATCAAGCTGTACGGCGCCATGGAGCTGGCGCCGTTGATGAACCTCGCCGACGAGATCGTCGATATCGTCGATACCGGCAATACGCTGCGTGCCAACGGCATGGAGCCGAGGGAGTTGATTGCCCATATCAGCACCCGCCTGGTAGTTAACAAGGCGGCCATGACCATGAAGCATGATCGTATCAAACCGCTACTGGCGCGTTTGGAAAGTGCCGTAAAGCAACGTCAATTGCTGCCTGCCGAATGACACGAGGTTCGCCATGAGTGAGACAACCACTGCCACCATTGCTCGGCTCTCTACCACTGAGCCGGGCTTCCACCGTCAGCTGGATGCGCTGCTGGACTGGGAGGGCGTGTCCGATAGCGCCGTGCAGGCCCGTGTCGATGAAATACTGGCGGACGTCAAACAGCGCGGTGATCAGGCCGTCATCGATGCCACCAACCGCTTCGATCGGCTGGCCGTCGACTCCATGGAGCAATTGCGCCTGTCGCCCGAGCAGTTGAAAACAGCGTATGAGGGGCTGCCGTCGGAACAGCGTGAAGCGCTGGCCGTGGCAGCGGAGCGCATTCGTCGTTACCACGAGCGGCAGAAGCCGGAGTCCTGGCAGTATCAAGAGGCCGATGGCACGGTGCTGGGACAAAAGGTGACGCCACTGGACCGCGCTGGTATCTATGTGCCGGGCGGCAAGGCGGCCTATCCTTCTTCGGTGCTGATGAATGCGATACCCGCCCACGTGGCTGGCGTGCGTGAGATCGTCATGGTGGTGCCGACCCCTGACGGTGTGCTGAACGATCTGGTGCTGGCGGCGGCACACCTGGCCGGTGTCGATCATGTCTTCACCATCGGTGGGGCGCAGGCAGTTGCAGCCTTGGCTTATGGCACCCAGAGCGTACCCCGTGTCGACAAGATCGTGGGCCCCGGCAATATTTACGTGGCCACCGCCAAGCGTGCGGTCTTCGGGCAGGTAGGTATCGACATGATTGCCGGGCCGTCAGAAATCATGGTGGTCTCCGATGGGCAGACCGACCCTGATTGGTTGGCCATGGATCTGTTCTCCCAGGCTGAGCATGATGAAGATGCCCAGGCGATTCTGGTCAGTTGGCACGCCGAGCACCTGGATGCCGTCGCGGCTTCCATCGAACGACTGCTGCCTACGCTGGAGCGCGAGGAGATTGCGCGTGCTTCGCTCAAGCGCCGGGGGGCGCTGATTCTCTGTCAGCACCCGGCCGACGCCGTCGAGATGATCAACCGCATAGCGCCGGAGCACCTGGAGCTTTCCGTGGCCGAGCCCGAGGCGTGGCTAGAGGAGATCCGCCATGCAGGCGCCATCTTCATGGGGCGTCATACGTCGGAGGCCCTGGGTGACTACTGCGCGGGCCCCAATCACGTACTGCCGACGTCCGGCACGGCGCGCTTCTCGTCACCGCTGGGGGTTTATGACTTCCAGAAGCGCTCTTCGATCATTCACTGCTCTCCTGAAGGAGCGTCCGAACTGGGCAAAGTGGCGTCGGTCCTCGCCCGAGGCGAATACCTGACGGCCCATGCACGCTCGGCCGAGTATCGTATTCGCAGCAAGTAAGGTATGGGGGAGCGGCTTCAGGAGCCGCTCTGCCGATCTTCGGACGTCGCATTGGTGGGCACGGGGCGCTCGCCCACTTCCAGGGTGACCTCCATGCGCTCACCGCTGCGCACGATGGTCAGCGGTAGCCTGGTGCCCGGTGGGATGGAGGCAATCTCGCTCATGGTGGCGCGTGCATCCATGATCACCTGATCATCGATGGAGAGCAGCACATCGCCAGGCTGAAGACCTGCTTCCGCTGCAGGGCCGCCGCTGACCACGCCAGCCACGATGAGGCCTTGGGGAGTGCGTAACCCAAACGAGGCGGCCAGTTCCCGCGATAGCGCCTGAGCCTCGATGCCCAGCCAGCCGCGAATCACCCGTCCCCGGGTGACCAGTTCGTCAAGGATGCTGTGGGCAAGGTTGGCCGGAATGGCGAAGCCTATTCCCTGTGAGCCTCCCGAGCGTGAAAAGATCGCCGTATTGATGCCTACCAGTGAACCGTCAGGGTTGACCAGTGCTCCGCCTGAGTTGCCCGGGTTGATGGCCGCGTCGGTTTGGATGAAATCTTCATAGGCATTCAACCCCAGGTGGCTGCGCCCCGTGGCGCTAATAATGCCCATGGTCACTGTCTGGCCAACCCCAAAGGGGTTGCCTATTGCCAGCGCCACATCGCCCACGGCCACTTCCTTCGAATCAGCCAGTTCGATCACAGGTAGGTTGTCCAGTTGAATGCGCAACACTGCCAGATCGCTTTCCGGGTCGGTGCCAATCACTTGGGCCAGGGTTTCGCGGCCGTCGCGCAGCGCCACTTGTATCTGGTCGGCGCCGCTGATCACGTGATGATTGGTAAGCACATAGCCGTCATCACTGACGATGACCCCGGAACCCAGGCTGGACAGCATGCGTTGGTGGGTCGTGGCGTCGTCACCGCCGAAAAACTGCTGGAAGAACGGGTCAGACATCAGCGGGTGCTGGTCCCGCGACACGATGCGCGACGAATAAATGTTGACCACCGCTGGCGCGGCCTGGTTGACGGCGTTGGCGTAGCTGGCAGGTCCCTGGCTACGCGAAAGTGGCGCGGCCTGGCGTATTTCGGGGGCGGGCCGGTTGGCCGTCGACTCGCTATTGGTCGCGACCAGCGCTGGCTGGGGTTCTACGCTGGCAGGGGGAGATTGACGAAACGGGTTGGGAATCTGTTGAGGGAAGGCCAGCAGAATGACTGCGGCCAGCAGAAGGCCCGTGGTAATGGGCCAGAGATAGGGCAGCACAAGGCGGTGCATGCAAGCATTCCTCAGCGGATGGCGGTCTTCAGCAGGTCGCGAGGTTCGCGATAACGTGCAGCGAGTTTACAATGGAGGTTATGGTAACACTTTACGCTGCGCTTCCCCACGGGGCAGCGGCAACAATTAAGGAGACCACGTGAACCATCGCGATCAACTCGTCGCTGCATGTGACCACCAGCTCCGCGCTGGTCAATTCAAGGATTACACCATCAATGGCCTGCAAGTCGAGGGGCGAGAGACGGTTCGGCGGGTCATGACCGGCGTGACGGCCTGCCAGGCGTTGCTCGACGAGGCGGTGGCCTGGCAGGCGGATCTGGTGCTGGTACATCACGGCTATTTCTGGAAGAACGAGCCAATAGCGATTACCGGGATGAAGCAGAAGCGCATCAAGACGCTGATGGACCACGACATGAGTTTGCTGGCGTATCACCTGCCGCTGGATGCCCATGCAGAGCTGGGCAATAACGCCGAATTGGCGCGGCGCCTGGGATGGAAGGTCGAGGGGTGTCTGGACGGCGAGCTGGGCGAAGGGTTGCTGTGGTCCGGGCGTCTGGTGACGCCGCAGCCGCTGACCACGTTGGCCGATCAATTGAGCCACACCCTTCAGCGTCAGGCGCTGGTCGTCGAGGCGCCGCTAGCGGAGCCGGTGGAGCGAATTGCCTGGTGCACGGGTGGGGCCCAGGACATGATCACGGCTGCCCACGAGGCGGGTGCTCAGGTCTTCGTATCAGGGGAGATTTCCGAACGCACTACGCATCTGGCGCGTGAGCTGGGTATTCACTACATCGCGGCAGGGCACCATGCTACCGAGCGTTATGGGGTGCAGGCCTTGGGCGAGTGGTTGGCGAGCCAGTTCGATGTCGAGCATCGTTTCGTGGATATCGACAACCCGGCCTGACTCGGAGAAAAGTGACGTGCGACCAGGGCGCTCAGGGGCGCCCTGGTGAGCGTAGATCAGTAGCGTGGAGGTTGCGCAAGCGTATCGCTGTCTGATTTCTGATGCTCTTTCAGCCCGAAGTCTTCGGAAAGCGTGCCGTTCTTGCCAGCCGCGTAATCGCGGGGCATGGCAAGGTCGGCATCGTTTTCTGCCGTGGCCGCTGCTTTGTGATGGGAGGCTTTGACGCTGGTGAGCTGCCATTGAGCCGCCTCGTCGGCGATCTGGGCTTCGATTTGGTCCGCCTCCTGACGAATGCTGTCAAGACGTTGCTGGATGCCCGTCAGGCTGCTGCCCATGGCTTTTTTAAGTTCCGCGATCTTGTGCTCGCGCTCCAGTAGCGTTTGCTTCAGCGCAGCCATGTCTTTCTCGCTCTTGCTGAACAGGCGATAGCAGGCAAGGCCAATGAGAAAGCCAACGACGAGACCTACAACGGCAAAAATGATTGGCGAGCTTGCTTCCACGGTATTCTCCCTGATAGTGGTGCGCGCCATGTCATCGATGGCATGGCGTCACCGATCGCATGGCTGCATGGTCAGCCCCATTATAGGCGCGTCACGGCTGGTTGGGTCAATCCGCTCATGCGCTTAGCGCTCAGTCGGCGTATAATTAGGCTCTTTTTATCGGTCAGGCCGGTGCTCGGCGGATGTGCAGGTGCGCGTCGATGCATACGCCTGGCTACGCGCTGCGGGAGCATTTTAATGTCATCAGTATCTGCACGTCAGGCGTCTGAACACCCCCATCGCTTGACGCCACTGGAGCGTTATCAGCAGGATTTGACGCGCAGTGACTTTCAATACGACCCGGCTCAGGAGCAGGCGGTCAAGCATCTTCAGCGTCTTTACGATGACCTGCTGTCGACCACCACCACCGTGCCCAAAGCAGTGGTCGCCAGTAAAGGCTTGAAGGCGAAGATGGCGGGGCTGCTGGGCAAGCGCAGCGAGCCAGACAAGCCCCCGGTGCCCCAGGTGAAGGGGCTCTACTTTTGGGGTGGGGTCGGACGTGGCAAGACCTACCTGGTGGATACGTTTTATGACGCCTTGCCCTTCCCTGAAAAAATGCGCACGCACTTTCATCGGTTCATGCAGCGGGTGCATAACGAGCTGACGCACTACAAGGGCGAGAAGAACCCGCTGACGCTGATTGCCGGCAAGTTTGCAACCGAAGCCAGGGTGATCTGCTTCGACGAATTTTTCGTCAAGGACATCACGGATGCCATGATCCTGGCCAATCTCATGGAGGCGCTGTTCGAGCGTGGTGTCGTGCTGGTGGCGACCTCCAATATCGTGCCCGACGATCTCTACAAGGATGGTCTGCAGCGCGCTCGGTTCCTGCCCGCCATCGAACTGGTCAATCGCCACTGTGACGTCGTGAATGTAGACTCCGGCATCGATTATCGGTTACGGGCGCTGGAGCGTGCGGAGATCTTCCATGCGCCGCTGGATGAGGCTGCCGACCAGGAGCTGGCGCGCAGCTTCAAGGAGATTGCCGGTCATGCGGGAGAAGAGGGCGCGCCGCTGGAAATCAACCATCGAGTATTGAAGACGCGTCGACTTCATGAGGATGTCGTCTGGTTCGAATTTGCCGAACTGTGCGATGGGCCGCGTAGCCAGAACGACTATATCGAGCTTGCTCGAGAGTTTCATAGCGTGCTGGTGGCCAATGTGCCGCGCATGGATGCCAAGAGCGACGATCAGGCGCGCCGCTTCATCAATATGGTGGACGAGTTTTATGATCGGGGCGTCAAGCTCTTGATGTCGGCAGAAGTGCCCGTCGAGTCGCTTTACAGTGATGGCAAGCTAACGTTTGAATTTCAGCGGACGCTGTCGCGCTTGCAGGAGATGCAGTCGCGGGAGTATCTGGCGCTGCCGCACAAACCCTGAGCGCCTCTGTTGCCTGAGTGCGATGCCAGGGGCGTGCGAGAAAAGTAAAGATGGCACTTAACTTGTCCACTCTCTTACTGTAGAATGCCGCCTCGCTGTACGTTGTAGCTGTTTTCTGGCTGCAACCAAAAAGAATAGGGATGGTGCTTCGCTACTGTATAGCGTTAGCTACCCAACACACTTAATCTGGTGATTTCATCCATGAAGACGTTCAGTGCTAAGCCGCAGTCCGTCCAGCGCGACTGGTATGTTGTCGACGCTACGGACAAAACGCTCGGTCGTCTGGCAACCGAGATTGCTCGCCGCCTGCGTGGCAAGCATAAGCCCGAATTTACCCCTCACGTTGATACCGGCGACTACATCGTTGTCATCAATGCCGAGAAAGTCCAGGTGACCGGTAACAAGGCGAAGGCCAAGACCTACTACCGCCACACTGGCTACCCGGGCGGTCTGCGCTCCATGACCTTCGACAAGATGCTGGATCACGCTCCCGAGCGCATCATCGAGTCTGCTGTCAAGGGCATGCTGCCGAAAGGCCCGCTGGGTCGCGCCATGTATTCCAAGTTGAAAGTGTACGCCGGTGCCGAGCATCCGCATGCTGCCCAGCAGCCGCTTGAACTGAACATCTGAGGAAATCTTCGCCATGACACAGCAGTATTACGGTACCGGGCGCCGCAAGACTTCCACCGCTCGTGTGTTCCTGAAGCCGGGCTCCGGCAAAATCACCGTCAACAACCGTGAGCTCGACGAGTACTTCGGTCGCGTTACCGGTCGCATGGTTGTTCGTCAGCCCCTCGAGCTGACCGAGACTCTCAACCAGTTCGACGTGTATGTGACCGTCGAAGGTGGTGGTGGCTCTTCACAAGCTGGCGCCATCCGTCACGGCATCACGCGTGCTCTGATGAACTACAACGAAGACCTGCGCCCGACTCTGCGCGCCGCTGGCTACGTCACCCGTGACGCACGTCAGGTAGAGCGTAAGAAAGTCGGTCTGCGCAAGGCGCGTCGTCGTCCGCAGTTCTCCAAGCGTTAATTTTACGCTATGCGGCAAAAACGCCCAGGTCCAGGACCTGGGCGTTTTTTATTGGAATATCAAAAAATTATAGTACCTGTACCACCATGGTCCGGGGCGGTTGTTCTTGTGCAGAGCGCTTTGTTTTTTTAACATAGAGCGTATTTGATATTCGTCGCCGCAAGACGCCTTTGCGGCGAAACGGGTAAGCTGATGGGAGAAACCAGAAATGGCAGATAACGGCGTAAACAAAGGCCGGCGCCGTTTCCTCGTGGGCGCCACCTCCGTTGTGGGGGCGGTGGGCGCTGTCGGGGTTGCGGTCCCCTTTGTGGCATCCTGGCAGCCTAGTGCCAGTGCGTTGGCGGCCGGTGCGCCGGTTCGAGCTAACTTTTCCAAGCTCGAACCGGGGCAGCGTGTCACCATCGAGTGGCGCGGGCGGCCGGTATGGATCATCAACCGTACGCCTGAGATGATTGAGCGTACAGAGAGTCTGGACCCGTCTCGCTTGCGGGACCCGGATTCCGAGGAGGAGCAGCAGCCTGCTTATATCACCGGTCCGTTGCGCTCTGTGCGCCCCGAGGTCGGTGTCATGGTTGGTGTATGTACCCACCTGGGTTGTTCTCCGCTGTACCGTCCCGAGCCCGAGGCCGCAGTCACAGACAACTGGCCGGGCGGTTTCTTCTGTCCTTGCCATGGTTCGTACTTCGATCTCGCCGGACGCGTCTTCAATAACGTACCTGCACCCACCAACCTTGAAGTGCCGCCCTATCGTTTCGAGGGTGAGGACATCATCGTTGGTGAAGACGAGGAGGCCGCGTAATGGGTAATCCTAATCGAGTCAAGGCTGAACGCGGCATCATGCGCTGGGTGGACGACCGCTTCCCCGCAACGCAAATGATGCAAGACCACCTCACCAAGTACTACGCACCGAAGAACTTCAACTTCCTCTACATCTTTGGTGTATTGGCGTTGCTGGTGCTGGTCAACCAGATTCTGACCGGTGTCTGGCTGACCATGAGCTACAACCCCACGGCGGAAGGCGCTTTCCGCTCCGTTGAGTACATCATGCGTGACGTCGAGTACGGCTGGATCATCCGCTATATGCACTCGACTGGCGCCTCTGCTTTCTTTGTCGTCATTTACATGCATATGTTCCGTGCATTGATGTACGGATCTTACAAGGCTCCGCGTGAGCTGGTCTGGATCTTCGGCATGGCCATCTATCTGCTGCTGATGGCAGAGGCCTTCATGGGTTATCTATTGCCCTGGGGTCAGATGTCCTACTGGGGTGCTCAGGTCATCATCTCGCTGTTCGCGACCATTCCCGGCATTGGCCCGGATCTGGCGCAGTGGATCCGCGGTGACTTCCTGATTTCCGGTATCACGTTGAACCGCTTCTTTGCCCTGCATGTGGTGGCGCTGCCTATCGTGATTCTGGCGCTGGTCGTGCTGCATATCATTGCCCTGCATGAAGTTGGCTCCAACAACCCTGATGGCATCGAGATCAAGGATAAGAAAGACGAAACCGGCAAACCGCTGGATGGCATTCCTTTCCATCCGTACTACACCGTGAAGGATCTGGTGGGTGTGGCGGTCTTCCTGTTCGTCTTTGCGGTGGTGCTGTTCTACTTCCCGGAAGGGGGTGGTTACTTCATCGAGCGTCCCAACTTCGAGCCAGCCAACCCGATGGTAACGCCTGATCACATTGCGCCGGTGTGGTACTTCACGCCGTTCTATGCCATCTTGCGGGCCATTACCTTCGACTTCCTGGGATTGCGTGCCGAGTTCCTGGGCGTGCTGGCCATGGGTGGCGCCATCGCCATTCTGTTCGTACTGCCCTGGTTGGATCGTAGCCCGGTCAAGTCCATGCGTTACAAAGGCTGGTTGTCACGTATTGCGCTCATCATCTTTGCGATCAGCTTTGTGATCCTGGGTGTTCTGGGTGCCATTCCGGCGACTCCGCTGCGTACGCTGGTGGCCCAGATCTGTACGGTGCTCTACTTCGCCTTCTTCATTCTGATGCCGGTGTACACCAGTATCGAGAAGACTAAACCCGTTCCTGAAAGGGTGACTGGCTAATGAAAAAGCAACTGTTCGCACTGATGTTCGCGCTGCTGCCTTTGATGGCGGTCGCAGCGCCAGGGCCCGACGTGCCTTACTCCATGACGCCGGATCTGCGTGACCAGGAGTCTCTGCAGCGTGGTATGCAGCTCTACGTCAACTACTGCATGGGATGTCACTCGCTGGAGCATCAGCGCTTCTCCCGTGCAGCAAATGATCTGGGCATGCCGCAGGACCTGGTCGAAGAGAACCTGATTTTCTCTTCATCGCTGGGTTACAACGACCTGATGCACATCGCCATGCTGCCGGAAGATGGTGAAAGCTGGTTCGGCGCTGCGCCGCCCGATCTGACGCTGCATGGTCGTCTGCGCGGTCCCGACTGGATCTACTCCTACCTGCTGAGCTTCTACCGTGACCCGAGCCGTCCACTGGGCGTCAATAACGCGGTATTTGATCTGGTGGCCATGCCCAACGTGCTGGAGCCGCTGCAGGGTGTTCAGGAGATGGTCTGCTCGGAAACCGACCAGCCGGTAGCAGGGCAGTCGCCCGACCCGCTGTCTGGCAAGTACCAGTCTTGTGAAGTGCTGCAAGTCACTCAGCCAGGTTCCATGGAGCCTGCCGAGTTCGAGGAAGCCGTCTATGACCTGACCAACTTCCTGGCCTACGTCGGTGAGCCTTCCAAGCTGCAGGCTCAGGCACTGGCGCCCAAGGTGCTGATCTTCATCTTTATCTTTGGTGTGATCGCCTACCTGCTCAAGCGTGAGTACTGGCGGGATGTTCACTAAGCATTAGCCTATGCTTGGTGGGCGGGGCGCACGGCGAAAGCCGTGCGCCCTTTGTTTGTTTATGTGCCCCCAGGGGCTTTGCGTCGCTTTACCATAAAAGGCGGCGGGCGTGTTACTATCGTCTATTGTTTTGATGCGAGGATGCTTTCATGGGTGTTGTGGCCAAGCGGTCGTCAATGATCTTTTACTCAGGTAATGATGATCATTTCAGTCATCGTGTACGCATTGTTCTGGCTGAAAAGGGAGTGGCGGTCGATATCGTCGATGTTGCTGAGGAACAGCCACCTGAAGAGTTAGCGGACCTCAACCCGTACAATAGTGTTCCCACGCTGCTGGATCGTGATCTGGTGCTCTATGAGTCCAAGGTCATGATGGAGTATCTGGATGAGCGCTTTCCTCATCCGCCGCTGTTGCCCGTCTACCCAGTGGCACGTGCTCAAAGTCGGCTGTGGATGCACCGTATCGAACGCGAATGGTGCCCGATGCTCGAGCTGATCCGCACGGGTGGCAAGAAAGAGGCAGACAAGGCGCGTAAAGAGCTGCGCGAAAGCCTGATCGGCATTTCGCCCATCTTCGAAGATATGCCGTATTTCATGAGCGAAGAGTTTACGCTGGTGGATTGCTGTCTGGCGCCCATCCTTTGGCGTCTGCCCGAGCTCAATATCGAGCTGCCGGAGAAGCAGGTGAAGCCGCTGCTGAACTACATGTCGCGCGTATTCGAGCGTGAAGCGTTCAAGGCCTCCTTGAACGAGCGTGAAAAAGAGATGCGCGCCTGAATTCATATGGCCCCTAGCCTGATGGGCAGGGGCCTCACTTGTCAGGAGGAGGGAGACTTATGAAGTCGAGCCGTCCCTATCTCGCCCGAGCCTTGTACGAATGGCTTCTGGATAACGACCTAACGCCTTACCTGGTGGTGGATGCTACGCAGCCGGGCGTAGAAGTGCCGCGCCAGTTCGTTCAGAACGGTCAGATCGTACTCAATGCCGCGCCAACGGCGGTACGCGATCTGTTCATGGAGAACCAGGCAATTGGTTTCAGCGCTCGCTTTGGGGGTCAGCCCATGCAGGTGATGATCCCCATCCCTGCGTTGATCGCTATCTACGCTCGTGAAAACGGGGCAGGCATGGTCTTTGGCCATGAGCCGGAACTGGATGCCGACGAGCTAGAGGGGGGTGAGGAGTCCTCAGCTGATGAAGCTGCACGACCCGAGCTGACCTTGACGGAAGCACCTTCCAAAGAGGCGTCGGATGCATCGACTGCGTCTGAAAAGCCCAAGAAGAAACCGGCTCTCAGAGTGGTCAAGTAGCCGGGCTTTTAGCCTGATTATGGCTAAATGGTTATATTAAAAAAGCCTCGCCAGTCACGCTGGCGAGGCTTTTTGTTGCCAGGACGAAGCTCAGTTCAGGTAATCGAAGACCTTGACGATGCGCTGAATGCCGGCCACGCCGGACGCAGCATTGACGATTCGGTCGGCTTCCTCACGAGTGACCATGCCCATCAGGTACACGGTGGCATTCTCGGTGGTGACTTTCAGCTTGGAAGAGTCGATCTGATCATTGGTGGCAAGGTGGCTGATGACATTGGTGGTCAACCAGGTGTCGGCCAGACGCTGGCTGGCGGGCAGGTTGGCGGCAATGGTCAGTTCGTTGTGCAGCTGATTGACGCCGCGCAGGTTGGAGGCCACGTTGCCTGCCATGCTTTTCAGCTCGTCGCTGGGTACCTGCCCAACCAGAAGCAGGGTGCCGTTGTAGCTATGGGCGCGAATCCGCGCATCACCCAGCCGAGCATCGGCGCGTGACAGGGAGCGCTCCGCTTCGCGTTCGATGGTGGCATCCACGGCTTGGACATCGCTGCTGCGCTGGCCGTAGTTGGAGGGGTTGGAGCCGCTGTTGTTGGCACAGCCGCTGAGCAGCACCGCGCCGCACAGCGTAGCGACCAGAAGGGAGCGAGAAGCAAAACGTAGGGCCATTGAGATGACTCCTTTATCGATATATTCCGTTGACCTGAATGCGCTGTCAGGCAGCGCCGCCAAACAGCTGTTCGTCAATTAAATCACACAGGCAGTGAATCACCAGCAAGTGGACTTCCTGGATGCGAGCCGTCGAGGTGGCGGGGACGCGAATTTCACAGTCGTCCTGGCCGAGCAGCGACGCCATGTTGCCACCGTCACGGCCTGTCAGAGCCACCACCGTCATGTCGCGATCATGGGCGGCCTGGATGGCTTGCACGATATTGGCTGAGTTGCCGCTGGTCGAGATGGCCAGCAGGACATCGCCCGGTTGCCCCAGCGCACGAATCTGTTTGGAAAATACTTCGTTGTAGCTGTAGTCGTTGGCGATGGAGGTAAGCGTCGACGTATCGGTAGTCAACGCCAGCGCAGGCAGGCTGGGGCGCTCGCGTTCGAAGCGGTTGAGCAGTTCTGAAGAGAAGTGCTGGCTGTCGCCTGCGCTGCCGCCATTGCCGCAGGCCAGGATCTTGCCTTCATTGACCAGGCACTGAACCATCATTTGGCTGGCCACTTCGATAAACGGTGGTAGCACCTCGCTGGCATAGGTTTTGGTGTCAATGCTGGCATTGAAGTGGTTGAGAATGCGAGATTGAAAGTCCATCAGGGCTTCCCGGTTATAGAGTATTAATAAGCGTCAAATGCCGCTTGTTCCCATTCGAACGTCAGCGCGGGCGGCATGCCTGTGATCGCTAGAATATCAAAGCGGCAGGGGCAGTCGAGGTCGTGCCTTGCAAGATAGAGCATGGCGGCGCGTACCAGTCGGCGACGTTTCTGTGCCGTCACGGTCTCCAGCGGGTGCCCGTGCTCCGTGGTGGCGCGATGTTTGACCTCGATAAACACCAAAGTATCCCGATCATACATCACCAGGTCCAGTTCGCCGCCCTTCACATGGTGGTTGCTGCTCACCAGTCGAAGGCCTTGCTCCTGCAGCCATTGAGCGGCGATTCGCTCAATGGCTGCTCCTCGGTAGCGTGCGCTTTGCGGGCTACGGCTCATTGCCCAAGAGGCCTGGGATCAGGATGGGGGCGGGAGTGCCGTTCTGGAATTTTGCCCAAGGGAGTTCACGGTGAATGCGGCCGTCGCTGGCCAATGACATGCGACCGGTGCTGCCGTTAAGGCCATTGATGTCCGAGAGGTCCGACATGCGTTTGGCCAGCTCGTAGGCATCGACGCCCATGGCCATGAGGCGGAACATGGAGGCGTCGGACTCGTCGCGCAGCTGCTGGTAGGTAGCGTAGAAAGGCAGGACTTCTTCTCCGCCGACAGCCGCATCAGGAATCTGCCAGGGGATGTCCATGAACATGACGTCGTTGAGGTCCTGGTCCAGACGAGTCTGTCGGCGGCCTTCATGCAGGTGCGAGGTGGCGTAGATCGGCAGGTCAGGGGCGTAATAGTAATCCATGGTGGGCGGTACCTGGCGTGCATAGTCAGGTAGGGCGAGCAGGAACAGGGCGTCGATGTTACCCAGACGAGCCCGTTCGCCGCTGACATTCAGCGCTGTTTGTACCGCATTGGACACCGGGCTGCTCGGGTTGTAGCGCACGGCATTGGTGACTTCTCCGCCCAGACGCTGGTACTCGTTCCAGAAGGCTTCGCCTACTCGGCGGCCCCAGTCATTATCCGGCACCATGACGGCTACCTGGCGGTGCCCGTCCTGATAAGCACGGCGAGCTGCCTGGCGCGCTTCGTCTTCCGCTGACAGCCCATACTGCAGCAGGCGCTGGGCCTGGTTACTAGAGTTGTGCCCGTAGTTGAGCGCCAGCGTAGGAAGTGGAACGCTGTCGCGCTCCTCCAACTGGGTCACCTGCTCCTTGTCGAGTGGGCCGATCAGCAGCTGTGCGTTCATCTGCTCGGCACGGCTGTAGATTTCATCCAGAGAGTACTGAGAGGCGTCGATGAAGGTCAGCTGTACGCCATCATTACTAATTTCATTGTGGCGACGCATGGCCGTGGTCAGCGTGCTGGCCACGCTGCTCAGAGGGCCGGATTCCGGCAGGGCCACGGCAATGCGTCGCACATCGGTGCCTTCCAGCTCCGGCAGTGCGACCTGTACCTCGTCAGGACGCTGATCCAGCGCTTCCTGGGCCCATTGACGGCGCTCTGCCAGCGTTTGCTGCTGGTTGGCTTGCATGGGCAGCTCATCATCCAGCACTTGCGTGGCGCGCAGGACCGCTTGCGGGTCGTTCATGCCGCGGGCCAGTTCCGAAAACAGCATGGCCCAGCGTAAACGGTCAGTATCGCCCAGCTGGGCTTCGTCGATGCTGCTGGCGGCTTCGAAGGCACTTTCTCGCTGGCCCTGGCGGGCCAGGATGTTGGCCGCTTCCAGGCGCGTTTGGGCAGCCTGTTCGGGAGCCTGCTGCTCTGCCTGGCTGAGCAGTCGTCCTGCGTCCTGATCGGGGGCTCGGTCAACGACGCTGGGCGGCTGCATGGCACACCCGGTGATGAGAAGTGCCATGAAGGCAGTGGCCAACAGGCCACGAAGTGACTGTTTCATGTATCCTTCCTTAGTTTCCATTTGCGCTGTCGCGGCCTATGAGCAGGTTGATCTCACGTTGAGTAAGCATAGCGCACCGTCAGGGCAAGCTATTAATAAATCGGGAGTCACGATGACACACCAACCTCCGGGCACATTGTACGTGGTTGCTACGCCAATTGGGAATTTGGACGATCTGTCGCCTCGCGCCGCTCGGATACTTGCCAGTGTGGCGCGCATCGCCGCCGAGGATACGCGCCATAGCGGACGTTTGTTGGCCCATCTGGGGGTCAATACCCCCATGATATCACTGCATGAGCATAACGAAGTGCAGCGCGTGGATAGCCTGGATCGTTATCTTGTGGCAGGGGAAGACATCGCTCTGATCAGTGATGCCGGCACGCCGCTGATCTGTGATCCGGGATTCGTGCTGGTGCGCGAGCTGCGTGCGCGTGGGCGTCATGTGGTGCCCTTGCCCGGTCCTTGTGCCTTGATCGCGGCGCTGTCGGCGGCTGGCCTGCCCACGGATCGCTTCACCTTTGGCGGTTTTTTGCCTGCCAAGTCCAGTGGCAGGCGCCAGGCGCTGGAGCGGTGGGTGGCCCGGGAGGAGACGCTGGTGTTTTACGAGTCGCCTCATCGTATCCTGGCGACGTTGGAGGCGCTGGCAGAGCAGATGCCCGAGCGCAGCGTGGTGCTGGCCAGGGAGCTGACCAAGACTTTCGAGACGTTTTTGCAGGGAACGCCTGCGCAGCTGCTGGAACAGATGGAGCAGGATGCCAATCAGACGCGTGGTGAGTTCGTGATCGTCATTGCCGGAGCGGCGCCCGTCGAGCAGGGTGACGAGCAGGCTGTAGAGGCGGATGCTCTGCTGGCGGCGCTATTGGCCGAGGGTATAGGGGTCAAGCAGGGAGCGGCGGTGGCGGCGCGATTGATGGGGGGCGCAAGCAGCACTGGTATGCCAGATTGCAGGCAATCAAAGGCGAGCATTGAGGCCAGGGCGGGGCGCTGGTATGCTTGCCGCCGGAGTTGGCCAGACAGTCGCCGCTAATATGCTCGCAAGAGCCGTTGGGGGAGGAAAGTCCGGGCTCCATAGGGCAGAGTGCCAGGTAACGCCTGGGCGGCGAGAGCCGACGGAAAGTGCAGCAGAGAGTAGACCGCCTAAGCTTCTGACATCAACCTCAGGAGCCGGTAAGGGTGAAAGGGTGCGGTAAGAGCGCACCGCGCGCCTGGCAACAGTGCGTGGCATGGTAAACCCCACTCGGAGCAAGACCAAATAGGGACCCAATGGCGTGGCCCGCGCTGGGTCCGGGTAGGTTGCTTGAGCGCTGTGGTGACGCAGCGCCTAGAGGAATGACTGTCCACGACAGAACCCGGCTTATCGGCCGACTCCCCATTTCCATGAAAGGCGTGCTGGGCACGCCTTCCCAAATCTTGTGTGAGAGTAACATGCCTTCTGCCGACGCCGATCAGGTCGCTTCCCGTTTTCGTCACACCAGTGTGTTATTGGACGGGGCCGTCGATGCGTTGATCCATGATCCCGACGGTGTCTATCTGGACGGCACGTTCGGCCGCGGGGGGCACTCGCGTCTCATCCTGTCGCGGTTGAGTGAACAGGGCCGCTTGTTGGCCATGGACCGCGACCCACAGGCCATTGCCGCCGCTGCGGAAATCACCGACTCGCGTTTTGAGATCACTCGGCGTGAATTTGCGCGGTTGGCGGAATTCGCCCAAGAGCAGGGCGTCCATGGTCGGTTGTCGGGCATCCTGCTGGATATCGGCGTGTCGTCGCCGCAGTTGGACGATCCCGAGCGTGGTTTCAGCTTCATGCGCAATGGCCCGTTGGACATGCGCATGGACCCCACGCAAGGCGAGAGTGCAGCAAGCTTTCTGGCCCGTGCCAGCGAATCCGAGATAGCCAGCGTCTTCAAGACCTACGGCGAAGAGCGCTACGCCAAGCGGCTGGCCAATGCGGTGGTCAAGCGGCGCGTTGAGCAACCCTTTACCCATACCGTGGATCTGGCCGAGGTCCTCAAGGCAGCCCACCCCGCCTGGGAGAAGGGCCGACATCCGGCAACCAAAGCGTTTCAGGGGCTGCGCATTTACCTCAACGGCGAACTGGAGCAGCTGGATAGCGCGTTGGACGCAGCCCTGGAGGCCTTGGCGCCGGGGGGGCATCTGGTGGTCATCAGCTTTCATTCGCTGGAAGACCGCCGTGTCAAACGCTTCATCCGCCACCATGTCCGGGGAGATACCCACTTGCCGCGCGGCGTTCCCATCCGTGATGATCAGTTGAATCGCCGTCTCGAGGCCTTGGGCAAGGGGAGCCGTCCCAGCGATGAAGAGGTGGATGCCAATCCCCGGGCCCGCAGTGCCGTCATGCGTGCCGCCCGTAAGCGAGCGTGATCATGAGTCTCGAGCGCTTCGAACGATGGCTATCCACGTTGCAGGCCGAGTGGCCATTTCAAGTGCGCCTGCGTCTCTGGCCGCTGGTGTTGATCGCGCTGTTTGTATTATGCCTGTTGACCGCCTTGTCGGTGGTGATGACCACCCACATGACTCGGGTACAGTTTGCCGAGTTGCAGCGTCTGGAGCAGGAGAAGAATCAGCTGCAAACCGAGTGGGGGCAGCTGTTATTGGAAGAGGGTGCCTGGTCGACACCGGCACGCATCGAGCAAATTGCCACGGAACGGCTAGAAATGCGTATTCCAGACGTCAACGATGTTGAGGTTATTCGTCCATGAGACGCGAAGGTCGGGGAGGGAAGTCCCGTCAATATCCCATTGCACCGCCCTTGGCTGGCGGTCGTTTCTTTTTCATATTGCTGGTGGTAGGGCTGGCCTCTGCCATTCTGATTGGTCGTATCACGCTGCTCCAGGTCATCGACCGGCCCTTTTTGCAAAGCCAAGGTGACGCGCGCACCCTGCGTCATGAAGCCATTCCGGCACACCGCGGCATGATCACCGACCGCAATGGGGAGCCATTGGCCATCTCGACGCCTGTGGTGACCCTGTGGGCCAATCCGCAAGAGCTGCCTGGCGATGCCATTCAGCGGGTCATGCTGGCCCAGGCGCTGGGGATGTCGCTGGATGACTTCGATGCCCGGGTCGCACGCTTTGCCAGTCGAGAGTTCATGTACCTGCGTCGCCATATGACCCCGGAAGCTGCCCAGCGAGTGCTGGATCTGCGCACCCCCGGGGTGTATCCGCAGCGGGAGTACAAGCGCTATTACCCGGCAGGGGAAGTGGTGGCCCAACTGCTGGGCGTCACCAACGTCGATGACGTGGGCCAGGAGGGGCTGGAGCTTGCCTACCAGCCTTACCTGGCAGGTCACCCCGGCCAGCGGCGCGTCATCAAGGATCGGCGGGGTCGTTTGGTGCGTGAGCTGGGGGTGATCCGTGATGCCCAGCCAGGGGGCGAGCTGACGCTTTCCATCGACCAGCGCATTCAGTACATGGCCTATCGTGAGCTGCGCGCTGCCGTGACCGAACATGAGGCAGACGGCGGCGTGCTGGTCATGATGGATGCACGCACGGGCGAGGTGCTGGCCATGGCCAATCTGCCCTCCTACAATCCCAATAACCGCGCCGGACTCGACCCTCGGGGGCTGCGTAATCAGGCCCTGGTGGATGTGTTCGAGCCTGGCTCGGTCATGAAGCCACTGGCCATGGCAGCCATTCTCGAAAGCGGCGTGTTCGACCGCGATGTGGTGGTCGATACCTCACCGGGCTGGATGCGCATCGACCAGTTCACCATCCGTGATATCCGTAATTACGGGCAGTTGGATCTGGCGGGTATTCTGGAAAAGTCCTCCAATATCGGCATGTCGCGGCTGGCGCTTCAGCTCAGCGATACGGCGATCTGGGAAAAGTACAATCAGTTGGGCTTTGGGCAGGGACCGGGCACCGGTTTTCCTGGCGAGTCCACGGGTAGTCTCCCGGCGCCGGTGCGGTGGTCGCGCAGTGAGCGTGCGGCGCTCTCCTATGGCTATGGCTTATCGACTTCTGCGCTGCAGATTGCCAGTGCTTACACGGCATTGGCCAACGGCGGCGAGCGCCTGCCGCCCTCGCTATTGAGGTTGTCCGAACCTCCCCCTGGTATTCCGGCTATTTCGCCCAGCGTTGCAGATGATCTTCTGGACGTGCTGGAAACGTCCGTGGGAGCCTACTCTGGTGGGCGTCGTGCGCGGGTCGAGGGCTACCGGGTAGGTGGCAAGACCGGTACGGTGCGCAAGAGCGGTCAGCAGGGTTACGCCACGGATGCCTACCGCAGCGTCTTTGCTGGCATTGCCCCTATCTCTGATCCGCGCATCGTCACGGTGGTGATGATCGATAACCCCCAGGCGGGGCAGTTTTATGGCGGGGCAGTGGCGGCCCCCGTATTTTCCAGCGTCACCGGCAACGCGCTACGTTTGCTGGATGTGCCGCCCGATCATGACGTTGAATAGCTTTCAAGGAGTAGGCATGACTGTGAGCCTCGACCAGTTTCGGGCCGCCCTGAAGGCGGTGTGGCCGGGTGCCGACTTGCCCGAGCTGCCACCGCTGCCCGTGTCGCTCGATCTGGTGACCGATTCGCGCAAGGTGGCAGAAGGGAGTGTCTTCGTGGCGGTGCCCGGTAGCCAAGGGGATGGCCGTGAGTATATCGACCAGGCGCTGGAGGGCGGTGCCTCGCTGGTGCTGGCGCATACGCGGCAGGCCGAGCTGACGCTGCAGGGCAAGGTGCTTTCACTACCTCATCTGGCACGGCGGCTGGGTGAGCTGGGCCGCTCACTTTATCAAGTGCCTGACGACCTGGAAGTGATTGCGGTCACGGGAACCAACGGCAAGAGTTCGGTCACGCACTATGTGGCGGTATTGAGCGAACTACTGGGCATCCCGGCTGGAGTGATAGGTACCCTGGGCGTTGGACGCCCGGGGCAGCTAATGGATACCGGGCTGACCACGCCCGGGCCGCTGGCGTTGCAGGCTACTCTGGGGCAGTTAGGGCGCCAAGGTGTCCAGCGCGTGGCGCTGGAGGCTTCCTCCCACGCGCTGGACCAGCACCGTCTGGAGTCAGTGAACGTGACGGTCGGCGTGTTCACCAATCTGACCCGAGATCATCTGGACTATCACGGCAGCATGGCGGCCTATGCTGCCGCCAAGGCCAAGCTGTTTCGTCGTTCCGAGCTGACCCTGGCAGTGGTCAACGGTGACGATCCTCTGGCTCGGCTGATGCTGGCGGGGTGTGAGCCCCACGTGCGCGTGCTGGCCACGGGTAGCGATGAGGCGGTGACGCTGCGTATTCTCGATTGGCATCCGTTGGAAACCGGTCAACAGGCTCTGGTTGCCACGCCCGAAGGCGAAAAAGCACTTGAGTTGCCGTTGATGGGGCGTTTTAACCTGGATAACGTGCTGCTGGCCATTAGCGTGTTGTACGGGCTGGGTGAGTCGCTGGATGCGCTGTTTGAGGCGGCGGCGAAGTTAAGCCCGGTGCCGGGTCGTATGACGCGCTTTGGCGGTGGCGAAGCGCCTTGTGTGGTGGTGGACTATGCCCACACTCCTGACGCGCTACAAAATGCGCTGGAAGCCCTGCGCGACCATTTGGGGGGGCAGGGAAAACTGTGGTGCCTGTTTGGCTGTGGTGGTGAGCGCGATACCGGCAAGCGTTCGGAAATGGCCAAAGTGGCCGAACGTCTGGCTGACTGTGTGGTGGTGACCGATGACAACCCCCGCCGTGAATCTGCCGCCCAGATTCGTCAGCAAATTTTGGCGGGTTTTCACGAGCCGCAGCGGGTGAAAGAGATTGGTGATCGGCGTCAGGCCATCCTGCATGCCGTGGCTCAGGCAGGTCCTCAGGATGTGGTGCTGGTGGCTGGCAAGGGCCATGAAGCATATCAGGAAATCGAGGGCGTTCGACACGCCTACCAGGATGATGAGCAGGTGCAGCAGGCCATTCGGGCGCGAGGTGGCTGCTGATGTGGACCCTTGGCGGAGTGGCTGCGGCGATGGGTATTCCGTTGGCAGACGATGCGACTGACGTGTCGATCAGCCAGGTAGTGACGGACACTCGCCAGATCGTGCCGGGTTGCCTGTTCATTGCCTTGAAAGGCCCACGCTTCGATGGCCACGATTTCGTCGAGCAAGCCCGAGAGCAGGGCGCCGTAGCGGCACTGGTGGAGCATCCCGTGGATAGCCCGCTGCCGCAATTGTGCTGCCCGGATACTCGGCTGGGATTAGGGCTGTTGGCGGGCGCATGGCGGCGACGCTTTACGCTGCCGCTGGTGGCGGTCACGGGGAATAGCGGAAAAACCACGGTCAAGGAGATGGTGTCTGCCCTGTTGGCGCCACTCGGTGAGGTGTTGGCGACCATCGGCAACCTCAATAACGATATTGGGGCGCCGCTGACGCTGTTGCGTCTTGGGCCGCAGCACCAGGCGGGTGTCATCGAACTGGGGGCCAATCATTTGGGTGAAATCGCCTGGACGGCCGGGTTGGCGGCCCCCAGGGTGGTCATCATCACCAACGTGACGGGCGCTCATGTAGGTGAGTTTGGTGGCATGGGGCAGATTGCCCAGGCCAAGAGCGAAATTTTGTCCGGGCTCGATCAGGATGGCGTGGCCATCATCAATGCCGATGATCGCTACTTTCCTTTCTGGGCGGCCTGTGCGGCCCCCCGCCGAGTGGTCAGCTACGGGGTGCAGGGCAATGCGGACGTAAACGCTTCGGCTCTTTCCTGCGACTCACAGGGGCGTTATGCTTTCACGCTCGTTGTCGACGGTGAGCCGTTGGGGCGCGTAGCGCTACCTCTGATCGGCAAGCATAATGTCAGTAACGCCCTGGCTGCCGCCGCTGCCGCACTGGCGTTGAATGTCCCCGCTCCGCAGGTCGTGGCTGGGCTGAATCGGTTGTCGGCATTGCAGGGCCGCATGAACGTGGTGCCCGGTATTCGTGGCACGACGCTGTTGGACGACACTTACAACGCCAACCCTGGCGCGGTCAAGGCAGCTCTGGATGCCCTGGCGAGCTTTCCTGCCCCTCGCTGGTGCGCCCTGGGCGCGATGGGGGAGCTGGGGGATGAGTCCGACCGGCTACATGCTGACGTGGGCGCTTATGCTGCGTCGCTGGGGCTGGACATGCTGTTGACGGTTGGCGAGGCAGCCAGGGCTGCCTCGGATGCCTTTGGTCGCGGGCTGCACTTCGACGACCACGAGACGCTAGTGCGTCATGTTATTAATTCTCTGCCACCCGACGCCACGCTGCTGGCGAAAGGATCGCGCAGTGCCGGCATGGAAAGAGTCATTGCTGCGCTGCGTGCGGATGACACAAGGTAAGCGCCGTTCATGTTACTTCATTTGGCGAATTTTCTAGCTCAATTTCAATCTGCGTTTCAGGTGTTCAATTATTTGACGCTACGCGTCATTCTCGCCGCGCTCACCGCGCTGATGCTGTGCCTTTGGCTGGGGCCCTGGGTGATACGCCGACTGGTTGAAGGGCAGATTGGCCAGGCCGTTCGCGACGACGGCCCACAGTCGCATCTTTCCAAGGCAGGTACGCCGACCATGGGCGGCGCCATGATCCTGCTGGCGATTGCGATCAGCACCTTGCTGTGGGGTGACCTGACCAACTATTACGTCTGGATCGTGCTGCTGGTGACGCTGGGCTTTGGCGCCATCGGGTGGGTCGACGATTATCGCAAAGTGGTCGAAAAGAATCCCCGCGGGCTGCCAGCACGTTGGAAATATTTCTGGCAGTCGGTGGTCGGCCTAGGAGCCGCCATCATTCTGTACGCCACGGCCACCACGCCCGCCGAAACCAGCCTGCTCATTCCGCTGTTCAAGGACGTTGCGCTGCCGTTGGGCTTGTTCTACATCGTGTTGAGCTATTTTGTGATTGTCGGTAGCTCCAATGCCGTCAACCTGACCGATGGCCTGGATGGTCTGGCCATCATGCCCACCGTGCTGGTAGCCATGGGGCTGGCGGTGTTTGCCTATGCCAGCGGCAATGCCGTATTTGCCAACTACCTGCATATTCCCTTCATTCAGGGAACCGGCGAGCTGGCCATTTTCTGTGCCACGATTGCCGGTGCTGGCCTGGGCTTTCTGTGGTTCAACACCTATCCCGCCCAGGTGTTCATGGGCGATGTGGGTGCGCTGGCGTTAGGGGCCGCCCTGGGCGTGGTGGCGGTCATCGTGCGCCAGGAGATCGTGCTGTTCATCATGGGCGGTATTTTCGTGCTGGAAACCGTATCGGTCATTCTGCAGGTCGGCTCCTACAAGCTGACGGGGCGCCGTATCTTCCGCATGGCTCCGCTGCATCACCATTACGAACTCAAGGGATGGCCTGAGCCGCGCGTGATCGTGCGTTTCTGGATCATCACCGTTGTCCTCGTTCTGCTGGGACTGGCCACACTGAAAGTGCGTTAGTCATTGGGTAGTCGTGTCAGGGTAGTCGTGTCACGGTGGCCAAGGCCGCTCTAGCCCGGGCCAAGGAGTCGTTCATGGTGAAGGTACCTCAGGGTGTTACCGTTGTTGTTGGACTGGGCATTTCCGGTCAGGCGATCTGTCGCCATTTGGACCGCCATGGAGTGCCTTTCATGGTGGCCGATACCCGCGAGATGCCGCCTGGACTCGCCGCGTTCCAGCAGCGTTATCCGGCGATTGATTGCCACTGTGGGCCGCTGAATGAGCTGGATTTCAGCGATGCGTACGAGGTGGTGGTCAGTCCGGGGGTCGACCCGCATTTGGCAGGCCTCGACGGGCTGTTGGAGCGAGTCAACCCTGCCACCGGCGAGCCGATGCTGGTGGGTGAAACGGCACTGTTCAGGCGTCTGGTGCGTGCCCCGGTGGCGGCGATTACGGGCTCCAATGCCAAGTCCACGGTGACCACGCTATTAGGTGCAATGGCCAAGGCCTCGGGGGTGAATGCCGCCGTGGGGGGCAATCTGGGCACGGCGGCTCTGGATCTGTTGGCCGACCATCCCGGTGCCGAGCTCTTCATCCTCGAACTCTCCAGCTTTCAACTGGAAACGACGCCTCGCCTCGGAGCGGCGTCGGCTGCGTTTCTCAATTTATGCGATGATCATCTGGACCGTCATGGCGATTTGGCGGGTTACCGTCAGGCCAAGCAGCGCATTTTCATGGGCGCCGAGCACGCGGTGGTCAACGCCGATGACCCCATGACCTGGCCTCTGGATGCCCTCGACCGTGTCGAGCGTTTTGGTGTGGGTGTTCCGGCCGGTAGTGACTGGGGGCTGGCCGATATCGATGGACGCCGCTATTTGATGCACGGCGAGACGCCGTGGCTGGCGGTGGATGAGCTGGCCATTACTGGTCAGCACAATCAGTTGAACGCGCTGGCAGCGTTGGCCATGGGCCGGGCGCTGGGGTTTGATCGTCAGGCCATGTGTGAGGTGTTGACCACGTTCAAGGGGCTGCCGCACCGTAGCGAAACCGTTGCTGAGGTGAACGGGGTTCGCTGGGTCAACGACTCCAAAGGGACCAACGTGGGTGCGACCCTGGCCGCCATCAATGGTATTGGCGTCGCGCTCACTGGCAAGATCATTCTGTTGGCGGGAGGCGTGGGTAAGGGAGCCGACTTTACGCCGCTGGCCGGGCCGTTGGCGGACCATGGAAAAGCCGCGCTGCTCTACGGCGCAGACGCCGAGCGTCTCGACAACGTGCTTGGCCCTTGCCTTCACACTCAGCGTGTCGAAACGCTGACACAGGCGATGGAAGCAGCATGGCACCTGGCCGAGCCAGGGGATTGTGTGTTGCTCTCGCCAGCGTGTGCCAGCCTGGACCAATTCGCCAACTACCAGGCGCGGGGCGACCTGTTTCGCGACTGGATCGAGCAGAAACAGCGTGAGAGTGCCCCATGAGCGACGAATCAATGAGTAGGGTGCAACGACTGCGTGAAGCGCTGGCAACCCGCCACCTGCCTTGCGATGTCTGGCTGATTGTCGCGGCGGTCGCGCTGGCGGGGCTGGGCTGGGTCATGGTCAGCTCCGCGTCGATAGGGCTACTGGAAAATAGCTATCACTATGCCCGCCAGCACGGCATTTTTCTGGTGCTGGCCATCATGGCATGCCTGTTCATGGTGTGTGTGCCGCTGGAGCTGTGGCGTCAGAACGCGGCATTGCTGCTGCTGTTCAGCATCTTCATGCTGGTCGTGGTACTGGCCGTGGGTCAAGAAGTCAACGGCAGCAAGCGCTGGATTGCCCTGCCGGGGCCGCTTCCCAGCCTGCAAGTCTCGGAATTCGGCAAGCTGGGGCTGATCTTTTACATGGCAGCGTTCATGTCGCGCTTCACTTACGAATTGCGCCAGCGTGCTTTTACCATGTGGCGCCCCTTGGCAGTACTGGCTATTCCTGCCTTCCTGCTGTTTCTTGCCCCGGATTTCGGCGGCATGGTGGTATATGCCGTCTGTGTAATCGGCATGCTGATGATGAGTGGCGCTTCGCTGACGCTGTTGCTGGGCAGTGGGGGGGTACTGGGGTTTGGTGCCGTGATGATGGTCGTCATGGAGCCGTATCGACTGGCGCGCTGGACCAGCTTCCTGGACCCCTGGGCCGACCAGTTCGCCACCGGGTATCAGCTGACGCAGGCATTGATCGCGTTTGGACGTGGCCATGTGACTGGCACCGGATTGGGCAACAGCGTGCAGAAGCTGCACTATCTTCCCGAAGCCCATACGGACTTCATTTTTGCGGTGGTGGCCGAAGAGCTGGGCATGATTGGAGCGATAGCCGTGGTGCTGCTGTTCACCCTGTTCATCGTGCGGGCCATGTGGGTGGGTCGACGGGCAGAGCTGGCTGGGCATCTGTTCGGTGCCTACGTGAGCTACGGGATCGGCTTTATCGTGGCGGCTCAGGCGTTTATCAATATGGCGGTGAGTGCTGGCTTGCTGCCGACCAAAGGGCTGACCCTGCCGCTGATCAGCTACGGAGGCTCCAGTCTGCTGGTCACTGGCATGATGGTGGGGCTGTTGCTCCGGGTGGATGCAGAAACTCGGCATCGCCCGCGTCGTTTGTCGACGCCTTATCGTGCTCGCCGAGAGCCGCGGTTGACGTAATTATTCAAGGAGCTGTTTGTGGCGATACATGCGGGTCGACGGGTTTTGGTCATGGCGGGAGGAACGGGAGGGCACGTCATTCCTGCGCTCTCGCTGGCGCGTGCTCTCCAGTCCCAAGGGGTTGCCGTGGAGTGGCTGGGCAGCCCGCGGGGAATTGAAAACCGGCTGGTGCCCGAGGCGGGCATTCTGCTGCATACCATTGCGATCAGTGGGTTGCGCGGCAATGGTGCCGCTGGTTGGCTCAAGGCACCGCTCAACCTGTCGCGCGCGGTGCTCCAGGCACGTGGTGTCATCAAGCGTTTCAAGCCGGATGTCGTGGTAGGGCTGGGTGGATTTGCCAGCGGGCCTGGCGGTCTGGCGGCTCGGCTATCCGGTATTCCGCTGGTCATTCATGAACAGAATGCCGTGGCAGGGCTGACCAACAAGGTGCTGTCGCGCCTGGCCACGCGTACCTATGCCGCGTTCGAAAATGCGTTTGGCACGCGTGCCGAGGTGATCGGCAACCCGGTGCGTGATGATATCGCCGCGCTGGGCGAGCAGCCCCGCCAGGTGGCCGACATGCAGGGCAGGCCGCTGCGCCTGTTGGTGGTAGGCGGCTCCCTGGGCGCGGTAGCGTTGAACGAGCGCCTGCCTGTGGCCTTGGCTGCGCTGCCGCCGGAGCGACGTCCCGAGGTGCGTCATCAGGCAGGCAAGGAGCGCGATATCGCCACGGCAGACGCCTATGCTCAGCAGGCGGTGGTCGCCGAGGTTTCGCCTTTCATCGATGATATGGCCGCGGCCTATGCCTGGGCGGATCTGGTCGTTTGCCGAGCCGGTGCGCTGACGATTGCCGAACTGGCAGCGGCGGCCAAGCCCGCCCTGCTGGTGCCGTTTCCTTTTGCTGTGGATGACCATCAGCGGGTGAATGCCGAGGTGCTGGTTCAGGCGGGCGCGGCCCTATGTATCGTTCAGGCCGAGCTGACGGCTGACTATTTAAGTAACCTTTTGGAACAATTACTCCACCCAGAGACCCTGGCAGAGATGGCCGCCAAGGCGCGTCAAGCGGCGTCCTTGAACGCGACCGAGCGCCTGGCCGAAGGCTGTCTCTCGCTGGTGAAGCAAGGAGAAACTGCGTGACCGAGTCAGTCAACCATACGTCGCCGCAGCTGAGTGGCCCGAGCGGCCCGGGTATGCGCCGTATCCAGCGGCTTCATTTCGTCGGTATTGGCGGTGCCGGCATGTGCGGCATTGCCGAGGTGCTCGCTAACCAGGGGTACCAGGTCAGCGGCAGTGACATGAAAGCGTCCAGTGTGGTGGAGCGTTTGCGTCAGTGCGGCGTCGACGTGTTCATTGGGCACGCCAGGGAGAACGTGGAAGGCGCGGACGTCGTCGTCGTCTCCAGTGCCATCGATGAAACCAATCCTGAAATTCGCTGGGCGCACGACCACCGCGTGCCGGTAGTGCGTCGTGCGGAAATGCTCGCCGAGCTGATGCGCTTTCGTCACGGCATTGCCGTGGCCGGTACCCACGGCAAAACCACCACGACCAGCCTGACGGCTACTCTGCTGGCAGAAGGCGGCCTGGATCCCACCTTCGTGATTGGTGGCAAGCTCACCAGCGCAGGGGCCAATGCTCGCCTGGGGGAGGGTGACTATCTGGTGGCCGAGGCCGACGAATCCGATGCGTCGTTTCTTCACCTTCAGCCCATGGTGTCGATCGTCACCAATATCGATGCTGACCACATGGCCACTTATGGGGGTGACTTCGAGCGTTTGAAAAACACCTTCATCGAGTTCTTGCACAATCTGCCTTTCTACGGCCTGGCGGTGCTGTGTATCGATGATCCCCACGTGCGCGGGCTGTGCGAGCGTATCAAGCGCCAGTTCGTGACCTACGGCTTCGATGAAGACGCTGACTATCGCATCGTGGATTTTAGTCAGCAGGCCGGGGAAGTCTCCTTCACGGCACTGCGGCCCGGTGGCGTGCCTCCGCTGGCCATTCGACTGGCCATGCCGGGCCGCCACAATGCCTTGAACGCAATGGCGGCCATCGTGGTGGCGACCGACGCCGGGGTCAGTGATGACGCCATCCAGCGCGGTCTCATGGGGTTTGCAGGCGTAGGGCGGCGCTTTCAGGTGCATGGCCACTATCCGGCACCGGTCGGCGAAGGCGAGATCATGCTGGTCGACGATTACGGCCACCACCCGCGGGAAGTGGATATGGTCATTCAGGCGGTGCGTGCCGGCTGGCCCGATCGCCGCCTGGTGATGCTCTATCAGCCCCACCGCTACAGCCGGACCCGCGATCTCTACGAAGACTTCGTGCGCGTACTGTCTCAGGTGGATACGCTGGTGCTGCTCGACGTGTACAGCGCTGGCGAGGCGGTGGTGCCGGGTGCTGAAGGCAAGACCCTGGCAGGCTCCATCCGTCAACGTGGCGATGTCGATCCGCTGTTCGTGGAGCACAAGCACGAGCTGCCTGCCCTGCTCAACAACGTGCTGCGTCCAGGCGATATTCTGATTACCCAGGGCGCGGGCGATGTGGGTGGTATTTCACTGCGCCTTGCCCAAGCCAAGCTGGTCATGAAAGAGGTGGTGCTATGACATCAGGGCAAACGCAGCAGGCAGGCCTGGAGCGTGTCGTCGTGGTCTACGGCGGCATGTCGGCCGAGCGCGAGGTGTCGCTCAAGAGTGGTGCTGCAGTACTGAATGCCTTGCAGCGTCAAGGCGTGAAGGCGCAGGGGTACGATCTCAAGGAGGGTGGGCTAGCGGGCCTCGAGCGCCTCGACCCCACCGCGGTGTTCATCGCACTGCATGGGCGTGGCGGTGAAGATGGTGCGCTGCAGGGGGCATTGGAGTTGCTTGGTTTGCCTTACACCGGCAGTGGCGTGCTGGCCTCGGCGTTGGGCATGGACAAGCAGCGTACCAAGCAGGTGTGGCAAGCCGTCGACCTGCCCACGCCGGCGTGCATCATGCTGAATGCCGGTTCGGACTGGGAGGCGGTGGTAGCCCAGTTAGGGCTACCCATGATGGTCAAGCCGGTACACGAAGGCTCGACTCTGGGTATCAGTATCGTCCGCAGTCTCGATGAGCTGAAAGCCGCCTATGCCCAGGCTGCTACCTTCGATGCCAGGGTCATGGCCGAGCGCTTTATTACCGGTGATGAATACACCGTCGCACTATTGGGCGATGACGTGTTGCCTGCTATCCGTGTCGAGGTGCCCGGTGGGTTTTATGACTATGAAGCCAAGTATCTGACCAATACCACCCAGTACCACTTGCCCTGTGGCCTGTCTGCACAAGACGAGCAGACGTTGGCTGCGCTGTGCAAGGAGGCCTTCCTTGCCGTGGGTGGCGAAGGCTGGGGGCGTATCGATGTCATGCGTGATGCTGCAGGCAACTTCTGGCTGATCGAAGTGAATACCGTGCCCGGGATGACCGATCATAGCCTCGTGCCACAGGCAGCAGCCCACGCTGGCATCGATTTCGACCAGCTGGTGATGCGTATTTTGACCACTGCACTGGCGCGCGATTCGTGACGGGGCATGGCATGAGTTCCTTATGAAGAAGCGCAATGCGTGGCTCGGTATCGTTCTACTGGCATTGCTGCTGGGGGCGGGGAGCCGAGCGCTATGGCTTTGGTTGGATCGCCCTATCGAGCGCGTCTCCATTCGAGGCGAGTGGGAATACGTGAGCGCCGACTATTTGCGTTCACAGCTGGCCCCGCTGGTTCAGGACATTACCTGGTTATCGGCGGACTTGGGCGAGCTGCGCCGCAATGCGCTGGAGATTGGTTGGCTGGATGAAGTGCGAATCTCCAGAGAGTGGCCCAATGCGCTGGTCTTCGAATTGATAGAACAGACGCCGGTAGCCCGCTGGAATGACGACTTCCTGCTTAACCCGCGAGGCGAACCTTTCTCCTATGCGCCTCTTGCCGTGCCCCCTGGATTGCCCGATCTGGCGGGCCCCCAGGAAAGCAGTGCGGAAGTGCTGGCCTATTATCAGCGCTTGACGCCGCACTTTGCCGGACTGTCGTTGACGCTGGCTCAGCTCCGCCTGGAGCCTCGTGGTGCCTGGCGACTTCAACTTGATCAAGGCACCTGGGTAATGTTGGGGCGTCGTCACCATGGCGAACGACTTGCCCGGCTGTCGGCCTCCTGGCAGCGTGAGCTGGGTAGCGTGGGCGAGCATATTCGCTATATCGACTTGCGCTATCCCAATGGTGTGGCGGTGGCGTGGCACGGTGAAACCGAGGTTCCGGAGGAGGAGGGCGAGTCACTATAAGACGCAATGTGCAAAAAATCGGGTAAATGGGCAGGTCGGCCCGCTAAAAAACCCTTTTATGGGGTTTAAAATGCTTTCCAAGCCAATTATCGTTGGTTTGGGCTAGTCGTATTGTGGCTATTGTTTCTATACTATGTCCCAGGCGATGCTGTGGGTCAGTTTTTATTATTCGGTCAGCGGTTAGCGGCGTCACACAGTTTTAGTCAGATTATTTATTTTATCTTTGGGTTTCGCCTGCTTTTGCTTAAGCATTAAAAGCGATCCCCGTTCTTATAAAACGACGACAAGGAGATTTACCGACTCATGGCAGGCTCACCCAACGCATCCAATATGGTTGTCGGGCTGGACATTGGAACGTCCAAGGTCGTCGCGATAGTCGGTCAACCCACCGATGATGGTGGGATTGAAATCGCCGGTATCGGTTCTCACCCTTCTCGCGGCATGAAGCGGGGAGTGGTCATCAATATCGAATCCACCGTTCAGTCGATTCAGCGTGCAGTAGAAGAAGCCGAGCTGATGGCGGGTTGCGACATCCATTCCGTCTATGTCGGTGTGGCAGGCAGCCATATCAGCTCCATGAATTCCGACGGCGTGGTGGCCATCAAGGAGCGCGAAGTCACTCCTTACGATATCGAACGGGTCATCGATTCCGCGCGGGCACGGGCCATTTCCGAAGGGCAGCGAGTGCTGCATGTATTGCCCCAGGAGTTTTCCATCGACGCCCAAGGGGGCATCCGCGAACCGTTGGGTATGTCCGGGGTTCGTCTGGAAGCTCAGGTGCACCTGGTCACGGCTGCCATGAATGCCGTGCAGAACATCGAAAAGTGCGTGCGGCGGTGCGGTCTGGATGTGGATGCTATTATTCTGGAACAGCTGGCATCCAGCATGGCGGTACTGACCGAAGACGAGCGCGAGCTCGGTGTCTGTATGGTCGATATCGGTGGGGGAACCACAGACATGGCTATCTTCAGCGAAGGTGCCATACGCCATACGGCGGTGATTCCGATCGCGGGTGATCAGGTCACCAACGATATCGCCATGGCGTTGCGCACGCCCACTCAGCACGCAGAAGAAATCAAGGTAAAATACGCTTGCGCGTTGACGCAGCTGGCCGCCAGCGATGAAATGATCAAAGTACCCAGCGTGGGCGATCGAGCGGCACGAGATCTGTCGCGTCAAGCGTTGGCAGAAGTCGTGGAGCCTCGCTATGAAGAGCTCTTCACGCTGGTCAGAGACGAATTACGCCGCAGTGGCTATGAAGATATGGTGGCGGCGGGAGTGGTGCTTACCGGCGGCACTTCACGCATGGAAGGTGTCAGCGAATTGGCCGAAGAAATTTTTCACATGCCGGTTCGTATTGCCTGCCCACAAAATGTCAGAGGCCTGGCAGATGTGGTTCGTAATCCTATCTATGCGACGGGCGTTGGCTTGCTGCACTATGCACTGCAGGAAACGCGTCATGGGCAAGGCCTAGAAAGCCACGGGGGAAGCGCTGCGGGACACAAAGGACGCAGTGAATTTGCCCGGCGTGATATCAAGGATGGCCATTCGGCGCTGGCAAGAATCAAAGGCTGGTTCAAAGGAAATTTCTGATAGGGCCGCGACGCGGTTCAGGAGACGGGGCTTATGTTCGAATTGGTAGATAACGCACCCTCGAGCAGTGCGGTCATTAAAGTCGTCGGTGTTGGCGGCGGCGGCGGTAATGCTGTCAACCACATGGTCGAGAGCAACATCGAAGGCGTCGAATTCATTTGCGCCAACACCGATGCACAGGCGCTCAAGCGAGTGTCGGCAAAAACGGTGCTTCAGCTGGGGGGGGAAATCACCAAAGGGCTGGGCGCAGGCGCCAACCCTGAGGTGGGTCGCCAGGCCGCGATGGAAGATCGAGATCGCATTGCCGAGCTGCTCAGTGGCGCCGACATGGTCTTCATCACTGCCGGTATGGGCGGCGGCACGGGGACGGGAGGCGCGCCTGTGGTTGCCCAGGTCGCCAAGGAGCTGGGCATCCTGACGGTTGCCGTGGTCACCCGTCCCTTCCCGTTCGAAGGGCCAAAGCGTATGCGAGCGGCCGAGGAGGGCATGAAAGAGCTTTCCGAGCATGTCGACTCGTTGATCACCATCCCCAACGAAAAACTGTTGTCGGTGCTGGGCAAGAACGCGACCCTGCTGACGGCATTCAGCGCTGCCAATGACGTGCTGCTGGGGGCGGTGCAAGGCATTGCCGAGCTGATCACCAGCCCGGGCATCATCAACGTCGACTTTGCCGACGTGCGTACTGTCATGTCCGAAATGGGCATGGCGATGATGGGCACTGGCGGCGCCACTGGTGAGAACCGTGCCCGTGAAGCTGCAGAGAAAGCCATCCGCAGCCCGCTGCTGGAAGATATCGACCTGCACGGTGCCCGCGGTATTCTGGTCAATATCACGGCTGGCCCCGACCTATCCATTGGCGAGTTCAATGACGTCGGTGCCACGGTGCAGGAGTTCGCCTCTCAGGAAGCCACCATCGTCGTGGGTACTTCCATCGATATGGAAATGTCCGACGAGCTGCGCGTGACCGTTGTGGCGGCTGGCCTGGATGGCAGCAAGGCCAAGGCCGTGTCTCGCGAACCGGCACGCCGCTCCGCTGCAGATGCCGGTGGCTCCGACTACCGTAAATTGCAGCAGCCCACCGTCATGCGGCAACAGGCTACCGCGCGTGCCGAAGCGCCGGAAGCAGCAGCCAAGCCACGCCCTGAAAAACGTCGTTCGGCCGATGCCGATGACTATCTGGATATCCCCGCGTTCCTGCGCCGCCAGGCAGATTGATCTGCGCTATCAGGTTTATTGAGGCAGCAAACGAGAGTTTTATTGGTAAAACGCTCGTTTGCTGTTAAAGTGAACACTGTTTGATAACTTTTCTCCCCCTGCGGCTGGGTAGCGACTCGTTACACGCCGCCGATATTAGAGCTTGACCACTGCCCATGATCAGACAACGCACACTACAAAACGTCATCCGCGCCACTGGAGTGGGTCTGCACTCTGGCAAGAAAGTCCATCTGGCTTTGCGCCCGGCACCGGCCAACACGGGTATTGTGTTTGTCAGAACCGATCTGGACCCAGTGGTTCACGTTCCTGCCCGCGCCGAGCTGGTGGAAGACACTACCTTGTGCACGGCACTTTCCCATGAAGGCGTCAAGGTAGCCACCGTCGAGCACCTCATGTCTGCCTTTGCGGGCTTGGGAATCGACAATGCCTACGTCGATATCAGTGCCGCGGAAGTGCCGATCATGGACGGTAGCGCTAGCCCGTTCGTTTTTCTGATTCAGTCTGCGGGTATTCTCGAGCAGGACGCGGCCAAGAAATTCATTCGCATCAAGCGTCGTGTGGCGGTCAGTGATGGTGACAAGGAGGCCGTATTCCTGCCCCATCAAGGCTTCAAGGTGTCGTTTGCCATCGACTTCGACCACCCTGTCTTCGAGCAGCAGAAGCAGACGGCATTGATCGACTTTTCCACGACCTCGTTTGTCAAGGAAGTCTCTCGGGCCAGAACCTTTGGCTTCATACGTGACCTTGAGTACCTGCGCTCGAACAATCTGGCGCTGGGTGGCAGTCTCGACAACGCCATCGTGGTGGATGACTACCGTATCGTGAATGAAGGTGGTCTGCGCTACGAGGACGAATTCGTGAAGCACAAGGTGCTCGACGCCATCGGCGATCTCTATCAGCTTGGCTATAGCCTGATTGGCGAGTTCCGTGGCGTGAAATCCGGCCATGCCCTCAACAATCGTCTGTGTCGCGAACTCATGGCGCAGCCCGATGCCTACGAAATCGTGACCTTCGAAGAAGAGAAGGCTGTTGCGCCGATCTCCTACGCGGCACCTGCCATGGCCTGAGGTGGTTTTTAAGGGTCGTCGCTTGAAAATCGGGGAGTGTCCCCTCACTAAAGATAAAGCACCGCCATGCGGTGCTTTATTGCGTTTGGCCTAATGGTGGGCGAGCGGCCTGTTTTGCGTAGGTTTCATGACGTACGCTGGGCGTGCGAAGCAAGGCGCTCCAGGGCCTGCTTTAGCCTGGGGTGTTCGGTATCTTCGGCGCACTCCTTGAGCGTTGTGCCAGCACTGCTGGAAAGGGTGCGTGCATAGCGTGCTGGTGGCGCCACGGTGCGTACCGGGCGCACTTTTAACGTGAACCCCGTTACCCTTGTAAAGCCGGGGAGCTGGTGCAGCAGGCTCAACAAATGCGGTTGCTCATAGCGTAACCAGGTCAACCAGCTGGCTTGGCTGCTGATCAGGGTTAGCCGCCCGTTGCTGAAGCCGCCTACGAAGACATGCTCGCGCATCTCTTCAGGCAGATGGGCGCGCAGATGGGTCTGGGCTTGATCGATCAGGCGCGATTGGCGCATCAGGTGGCCGGCGCCAGCGGAGGTGTTCAGCAATTGGGTAATGGGCTGTGCGCGGGAACGCTTAACCTTTATACTCATTCACCTGATTCCTGGGGTGTTGCGGATAGTTTCGTGCTGACGAGTGCGCGCAGCACCCATGTTTTTTGTCTATCGACAGAGCCTAACACGCTCAGGAGCCACGCCACAGCATGCCATCAACGCTCGATACATTATCTGCTCTGCCACGGCGGCATCGTCGCCATGGGCTGGCGCGTTGGTGGCTTGCGGGCCTGCTGGTGAGCTGTCTGCTGCCCGCCAGTTTACACCCTTCTGATCTGCGCAGCAGCGACCGGAGCGTGTGTATCTGCTTTTGGGTGCCCGCCATGCTGCGTGCCCAGTCGCAGTGGATCGCCAAAAAGCGCCGCGCGTTAAGGCGCTGGGTAGCACGCCAGCAGCGTCAACTTCCTGTTCTGAAAAGCTTTATCTCTTTCTTTTCCGTCATGCCCCGCCAGACGGTCGCTCTGGATGTATGCTCTCCTCGAGGGCCGCCAGCCCGTTGACCTGCTGCTAGCGGTACGTTCATTTACCCGACGTTAATTGACCCTATGAAAGAGTGCGCCTGAAGAGGTCGCTCCTGTTGATGTGGATATTTCATGATTAATTCCTTGTTACGCAAAGTCGTTGGCTCCAAGAACGACCGTGAAGTCAAACGCATGCTCAAGAGCGTGCAGAGTATCAACGTGCTGGAAGAGACCCTGGTCGGCTTGAGCGATGGCGAGCTGCAGGCCAAGACGGCCGAGCTGCGCCAGCGTCTGGAGTCTGGGGAAAGCCTGGATAAACTGCTGCCTGAGGCCTTTGCGGTAGTGCGCGAAGCCAGCAAGCGAGTCATGGGCATGCGTCACTTCGATGTGCAGATGGTCGGTGGCATGACACTGCACCGCGGGCGTATCGCCGAAATGAAAACCGGCGAGGGCAAGACCCTGGTGGGCACGCTGGCGGTATACCTGAATGCCTTGACGGGCAAAGGGGTACACGTGGTCACGGTGAACGATTATCTGGCCCGCCGTGATGCCGAGTGGATGCGCCCGCTGTATGAGTTCCTGGGGCTGTCGATAGGGGTGATTTTTGCTGGCCAGACCGTTGAAGAGAAGCGTCACGCCTACCAATGTGACATCACCTACGGCACCAACAACGAGTTTGGCTTCGACTACCTGCGCGACAACATGGCGTTCTCGCTGGAGGACAAGGTGCAGCGCGGTTTGCACTATGCCATTGTCGACGAAGTGGACTCCATCCTGATCGACGAAGCACGTACGCCGCTGATCATTTCCGGTGCGGTGGACGAGAACACCGAGCTGTACACCATCGTCAACCGTCTGGCCCAGCAGCTGGAGCAGGCGGAAGTATCCGAAGACGAAGACGCTCCTGTCGAAGGCGACTTCGTGCTGGACGAGAAGCAGAAGCAGGTCGAGCTCACCGAGCAAGGCCATAACAAGGTCGAGGAGTTGATGCGCGCCGAAGGCTTGCTGGGCGAAGGCGATTCGCTCTATGCGGCGCAAAACCTCAACCTGTTGCAGCACATGCACTCGGCGCTGCGGGCGCGGCACCTCTATCATCTTGACGTCGACTACATCGTCGCCGACGGGCAAGTGGTCATCGTCGATGAGCACACTGGGCGCACCATGCCTGGCCGCCGCTGGTCGGAAGGCCTGCACCAGGCGGTCGAGGCCAAAGAGGGTGTTACCGTTCAGCGTGAAAGCCAGACCCTGGCATCGACCACCTTCCAGAATTACTTCCGCCTTTATGAAAAACTGGCGGGCATGACCGGTACGGCAGATACCGAGGCCTTCGAGTTTCGTCAGATCTACGGCCTCGACGTTATCGTCATTCCCACCAACCGGCCTCTGGCCCGTAAGGATCTCAACGATCTCGTCTACCTGAGTGCCGAAGAGAAGTACGAAGCCATCATCAAGGACGTCTCTGCCGAGACCGCGGCGGGTCGACCGGTGCTGGTCGGTACGGCTTCTATCGAGACCTCCGAATATCTGGCACGCCTGATGCGTGACGCGGGCCTCAAATTCAGCGTGCTCAATGCCAAGCAGCACCAGAGCGAAGCCGAAATCATTGCCCAGGCCGGGCGCCCTGGCGCCATCACCATTGCCACCAACATGGCCGGTCGTGGTACCGATATCATGCTGGGCGGCAACTGGGAAGCCGATGCCGCCAAGCTGCAGAACCCGACCCAGGCCCAGCTCGATGCCCTGAAAGCCGAGTGGCAGGAGCGTCATGATGCGGTACTGGCAGCTGGCGGGCTGCACGTGATCGGTTCCGAACGCCACGAATCGCGTCGTATCGACAATCAGCTGCGTGGCCGTGCGGGCCGTCAGGGCGACCCTGACTCCACGCGCTTCTTCCTCTCGCTGGAAGACAGCCTGATGCGACTGTTCGGCTCGGACCGAGTGAAGCGCTTGATGCAGGCGCTGGGTCTGGAGCGTGGCGAGGCCATCGAGCACAAGATGGTGTCCAACGCCGTCGAGCGTGCCCAGAAGAAAGTCGAGGGGCGCAACTTCGATATTCGTAAGCAGCTGCTCGAGTACGATGACGTCGCCAACGACCAGCGCCGCGTCATTTACGAGCAGCGTAACGAAATTCTCGCCTCTGACGACGTATCGAGCGCCGTGCTGGGTATTCGTGAGGAGGTGATGGAAGAGGCCATCAGCGCCTACGTGCCGCCGCAGAGCCTGGCCGAGCAGTGGGATCTGCATGGCCTGGAGTCGCATCTGAAAACCGAGTTTAATCTGGACGCACCGGTGGTTCAGTGGGCGGAAGAGGATGAGCGCTTCAGTGAAGAGAAGCTGCGTGAGCGCCTGCAGACCATGCATCGTGAAGCTTATGAAGCCAAGATTGCTACGGCGGGCGCGGCACTGATTCGTCGCTTCGAGAAGCAGGTCATGCTGCAGGTGTTGGATACACGCTGGAAAGAACACCTGCAATCCATGGACCACCTGCGTCGCGGTATCCATCTGCGTGGCTACGCCCAGAAGAACCCCAAGCAGGAGTACAAGCGCGAGTCCTTCGAACTGTTCCAGCATCTGCTGACCAACATCAAGGCCGATGTCACCCGCATCCTGAGTCATGTCCAGGTGCGCCAACCAGAAGAAGTGGATGCGCTGGAGCAGAAGCGCCGCGAAGAGCTGGCGCGTGAGAAGGCCACGGCGGCCAGCCGCCACGATGCGCCCAGCGAAAGTGGTGAGGCAGCCGCGCCTGGTGCCGATGGGCGCCCGCTGCGCCGTGAGGGGCCGAAAGTCGGCCGTAACGATCCGTGTATCTGTGGTTCCGGCAAGAAATACAAGCAGTGCTGCGGCAAACTAAGCTGATTATCGTTAGCGCACGTTAAGGAGAGAAACATGGCGGTGGGTAACCTTCCCTTTCCGGAGTTGCCACCCCTTGAAGGGGTGCGTCTGGGCACTGCAATGGCGGGCATCAAGAAACCGGGCCGCCGCGATATGGTGGTGATCGAGCTGCCCGAAAGCGCCAGTGTGGCGGGTGTGTTTACCCGCAATGCGTTCTGCGCAGCGCCGGTCATCGTGGCCAAGGAGCATATGGCACAGTGTCAGGCGGCGGGGAAGGCACCTCGTTACTGGCTGATCAATACCGGTAATGCCAATGCGGGTACCGGCGACTTGGGACTGCAGGATGCGCGTGAGAGCTGCGCGGCACTGGCCGCGCAGGCAGGCGTTTCGGCGGAGCAGGTGCTGCCGTTTTCGACCGGTGTGATCGGTGAGCCGCTGCCCATGGCGCGGCTGTTGGCGGGTCTGCCGCCAGCGCTGGACACCCTGGCGGCCAGTAGTCAGGCTTGGCAACACGCCGGCGAAGGTATACTGACCACGGACACCCGCGCCAAAGGGGCAACGGTGACGCTAGCGCTGGGGGACCAGCAGGTCACCATCAACGGCATTACCAAAGGGTCGGGCATGATCAAGCCCAACATGGCTACCATGCTGGGGTTCGTGGTCACCGATGCGGCCATCGAGCAAGCGCTGTTGGCAACCCTGCTGCGCGAGGCCGTCGACCGGTCGTTCAACTGCATCACGGTGGATAGCGACACCTCCACCAACGACGCCTGCATGCTGGCGGCCACGGGAACCGGCGCTCGCATCGAAAGCGATGAGCAGGTGGCGGTTTTCCGCAACGGCCTGCAGCGCGTGATGACCGAGCTGGCACAGGCCATCATTCGTGATGGCGAAGGAGCGACCAAGTTCGTCACTCTGCAGGTCGATGAGGCGCGTAGCCGCCAGGAAGCACTGGATGTCGCCTTCACCGTTGCCCACTCACCGCTGGTGAAAACCGCGCTGTATGCCTCGGATGCCAACTGGGGGCGTATTCTGGCCGCAGTGGGCCGTGCGCCAGTTGAGGCCTTCGACGTCAGCCGAGTGGTCATCGACCTCGGGGACGTGCGGCTGGTGGAGCAGGGCGGTCGCGCCAGCAGCTATACCGAGGCCGCTGGCAGTGCGGTCATGGCGCAGGAGGAGATCACCATTCGGATCACGCTGGGTCGTGGTGAGGAGGGGGCCACCGTATGGACCTCCGATCTTTCCCATGACTATGTGTCCATCAATGCGGATTACCGCAGCTAGGCTGTGGCATCGTGCTCAACAAAGCCAGATAGCGCCGTACCTGTCCCGTGCGGCGCGCACAGAGTGGATTAGACGTAATGAGTGTAATGGTAAAACGACGGGTTCATGTCGCGGCAGCGGCCATCATCAGCGCTGATCAGAAACACGTGTTGATTGCGCGTCGGCCGTCCAATGTCGATCATGGCGGCTTGTGGGAGTTTCCTGGCGGCAAGCTGGCGCCCTATGAAACGGGCCTGGAAGGTCTGAAGCGTGAGCTGCATGAAGAGCTGGGGGTGGAGATCGTGCGCGCCCAGCCTCTGATTCGTGTGCACCACGAGTACCCGGACAAGCACATTCTGCTGGACGTGTGGCAAGTGCATGAGTTTGCCGGTGAACCTTTCGGGCGTGAAGGTCAGGCCGTGCGCTGGGTACCCATGGACGAGCTGGTGAACTACCCGTTCCCCGCCGCCAATCTGCCCATCCTGCGCGCAGTGATGCTGCCTACCGAATACCTCATTACCGGTGAAGAGGCCGATGATGAGCGGTTTGCAGCGCTGCTGGAACGTGCCCTGCGTGAGGATAGTATTCGGCTGGTGCAGCTGCGGGCCAAGTCGCTGGATAAAGCGGCCTACCTGACGCGGGCAGAGCGTGCGTTGGCGCTGTGCCGCCAGTACGGCGCCAAGCTGCTGCTCAATGCTGAACCGGAAGTGCTGGAGCAGGTGGATGCCGACGGTATTCATCTCACCAGTGCCCGTTTGATGTCGCTGGACCGCCGCCCCATTGCCGAAAACAAGTGGCTCTCTGCCTCGACCCATGACCAGACACAGCTGTCTCAAGCCGCCGTGCTGGGTTGCGATTTCGTGACGCTGTCACCCCTGCGTACCACGCCCTCCCACCCGGAAGTGGCCCCCCATGGGGTGGCACGACTTCCAGCAGTTGGTCGAGCGGGCGCGCATGCCGGTGTTCGCGCTGGGTGGCATGACGCGCTTCGATGCCAACCATGCCCGGGCCGTGGGGGCTCAGGGGATCGCGTCGATCCGCGATTTCTGGAAGTGAGCCCGTGACGTCCGGCCCTGCTTGCTGGCAAGCGACGGGCGACATGGCGTGAGGAAGGGGCGCCTCGTGGTGCAAATGAAAACGCCTGCTCGGGTTGGCCGGGCAGGCGTTTTTTTACGATGGCGGTGGTTGAAAGGACGCTTGGTTCAATCCCGGTAGCGGCGCGTCAGGTCACCGTAGGCATCGATACGGCGGTCGCGCAGATAAGGCCAGATGCGTCGCGTGTTTTCACTGCGCGCCATGTCCAGGGTCACCACCAGCTGCTCGCGCTGCTCGCCAGCGTGGGCCAGCAGTTCCCCTTGGGGGCCGCAGATGAAGCTGCCTCCCCAGAATTCGATACCAGCGCCGACGCCCGAGTGGTCGGCTTCGAAGCCCACCCGGTTGGCGACCAGTACCGGCAGGCCATTGGCGACGCCGTGGGCACGCTGAATCAGCGTCCAGGCTTCCTTCTGGCGAGCTTTTTCGGCAGGGTCGTCGCTGGGGTCCCAGCCAATCGCCGTGGGGTAGAGCAGTAGCTCCGCGCCCGCCAGGGCCATGAGTCGTGCGGCTTCCGGATACCACTGATCCCAACACACCAGGATGCCCAGGCGTCCCACCGAGGTGTCGATGGGGGTGAAACCATCGCCACGGGCGGCATCGGCGTCGCCGGGGGTGAAGTAGAATTTCTCGTAGAAGCCGGGATCGTCGGGAATGTGCATCTTGCGATACTGGCCCACGCGACCCTGGGCGCGGTCATATACCACGGCGGTATTGTGGTAGAGGCCTGCGGCGCGCTTCTCGAACAGCGAACCCACCAGCACGATATCCAGCTCTTTTGCCAGGTCGGCCAGGCGCTGCCCGGTGGGGCCATCCAGCGGCTCGGCCAGATCGAACAGCGCCGGGTCTTCGTATTGGCAGAAGTAGTGGGTAGCATGCAGCTCCTGCAGTAGTACCAGCTGGGCACCTTGACGGACTGCTTCGCGAATACCGGCTTCGCTCTCTGCCAGGCTGCGTGCCTTGTCAGGCCAGGCAGCCTGTTGAATGACCGCAACGTTCAGCGTGTGTGACATGCCGTTCTCCTCAAGACGTTAGTTTGAAGACATTATCTTCAAGACATTATCTTCAAGACATGGAAACAATCGGGGCGAGTGTGCCTTTGGGTAGCTGCATGGTCAGGCAGTGCAGGCTGCCGTGCTGGCGAATCACGCTGACGCACTCGATCGGGATCAGTGTGTGCTCCGGAAACGCCGTGGCCAGGGCTTGCAGGGCAACCACGTCGGCGGGGTCACCATAGGTGGGCACCAGCACCGCTTCGTTGATGATCAGGAAGTTGGCGTAGGTAGCCGGCAGCCGGTGGCCATCCTCCGGATCGAAGCAGGCCTGTGGCCAGGGCAGGGCGATCAGGCGGTAGGGCTCGCCATTGCGCTGGCGGAATGCCCTGAGCTCCTGCTCCATGGCCTGCAGTGCCGGATAATGCGGATCTGTTGGATCGTCGCAGCGCACGTAGGCAATGGTGGTGGGGTCGCAAAAGCGTGCCAGCGTGTCCACATGGCTGTCGGTATCGTCGCCTTCCAGGTGGCCATGAGCCAGCCACAGAAAGCGGTCCACGCCGAAATCGTCTGCCAGCCGGGCTTCCACGTCGGCGCGGCTGAGGGTCGGGTTGCGGTTGGGGTTCAGCAGGCAGGCTTCGGTCGTCAACAGCGTGCCTTCGCCGTCGGTCTCGATGCCACCCCCTTCCAGTACCATGGCCCGAGAGGCGACGGGGCAGGCCCATACTCCAGCGTCCGCCAGCCATTGGGTGAGCTGGTTGTCGTGCTCGGCAGGAAATTTGCCACCCCAGCCGGTAAAGGTATAGTCCAGCAGCAGGGGCTGATCCTCTTCGTCCAGCACCGTGATGGGGCCGTGATCGCGCGCCCAGGTATCATCGGTGGGTGCGACAATCAGCTGCAGCTGCGCGTCGGGGATGCCAGAAGCGCTGAACGTGGCGAGCAGGCGTTGCCGAGTCGCCTCATCCGGCACGCTGATGATGACGCGTTGATAGCGTGCGGTGGCCAACACAATGCGCTCAAGGGTTGCTTCGATCCGCGATAGCATGGGCGCCCAGTCGCCGTCTGGGCGGGGCCAGGTCAACTGTAGGCCATCCTGTGGATGCCATTCGGGGAGCAAGCGATACGTCTTGATAGCCAATGTCACGGGTACTCGTGTCGAGGTAAGAGAGCTCGCCCAGCGGGCAAGAGGAACGGGCGCAATTTAGGGGGTTACCACGCAACTTGCAAGCGTTACCGTGTGCCAGGGAACAGCCGCTGCTTTCGCTACTCTAAGGCTGCGTTTGTACATGCAGCCATGCTGAAAAAACCGTACCATGGACGCTCATTATTAAGGAATGAAGCCATGCTTGATCGTTTGCCTTTCCTGGTGGGGCTGCGCTATGTGCGCGCTAAACGCCGGAACCATTTTATTTCGTTCATTTCACTGACCTCGATGCTCGGATTGATGCTCGGCGTGGCGGTGTTGATTCTGGTGTTGTCGGTCATGAACGGCTTCGATCATGAGCTGCGTACGCGCATCCTCGGCATGGTGCCACACACCAAGATCGAAGCGCAGGAGGGTCTGGTCGAATGGGAGGCCTTGGCCAACCGGCTGACGCAGCGCGAGCGAGTGATTGGCGCGGCGCCTTATGTCGAACAGCAGGGCATGTTTTCGTCGGGTGGGCGTAATCAGGGGGCCATGGTGAACGGCATCCACCCCGACTGGGAAGGCCAGGTATCGATCATTGGCCAGCACATGCGGGAAGGTGAGCTGGCCGATCTGGTGCCCGGCGAGTGGAATGTGGTGCTGGGCTCCATGCTGGCCAGGCGTCTTGGCGTCGGGGTGGGTGACCGCGTCACGCTGCTGGTGCCCGAAGCGTCGATTACGCCCGCTGGGGTCTTTCCCCGGCTGAAGCGTTTCACGGTTAGTGGAATCTTCAGCGTGGGCGCGGATCTGGATGCCAATCTGGCCTATGCCAACATCGAAGACATGCAGACCCTGGCGCGCATGGGCGACGCCGTAGGTGGGCTGCGACTCGAGCTGGATGACCTGTTCGTGGCCGGGAGCGAAACCCAGGCCATCGTCAGGGAGTTGGGCTCGGGTTATCGTGGCACCGACTGGACGTTCTCCCACGGCAACCTGTTCCAGGCCATCCAGATGGAGAAGCGCATGATTGCGCTGCTGCTGACGGTGATCATTGCGGTGGCGGCGTTCAACATCGTGTCCACCCTGGTCATGGTAGTGACCGACAAGCGTGCCGACATTGCCATCTTGCGCACCATCGGTGCCACGCCGCGCTCGATCATGGGTATTTTCATCGTCCAAGGGTTGGCCATCGGCTTGATCGGCATTGCCGTCGGCGTAGCGGTCGGCATTGCGCTGGCGCTGACCATTTCCGACATCATCGCCTGGTTCGAGAGTGCTTTCGGCATCCAGTTCCTCGATGCCGGGGTCTACTTCATCAGCGACTTGCCCTCGCGCTTGCAGTGGAGCGATGTGCGGGACATCGTGCTGGCCGCCTTCGGCCTGACGTTCCTCTCGACACTTTACCCTGCCTGGCGAGCAGCTCGGGTTCAACCGGCTGACGTACTGCGCTATGAATAAGGATGCTCCGATGACTTCGACGATTACTCAACCACCCGCCGTCATGCTGGAATGCCGTGGCCTGACACGGGTGTATAGCGAAGGGCCGCAGGATTTGACGGTGCTGGACCAGCTGGACCTTCAGGTACATGCTGGGGAGCGCGTGGCCATCGTGGGCAGCTCCGGTTCCGGCAAGACCACGCTGTTGAACCTGCTGGGAGGGTTGGATCGCCCCAGCGAAGGCAGCGTGGTGATCGCTGGCGAACCGCTGTCGGAGCTGAACGAAGCCGCACTTGGCAAATTTCGCAACCGCTACATTGGCTTCGTTTACCAGTTCCACCACCTGCTGGCCGAGTTCACTGCGCTGGAAAATGCCGCGCTGCCGCTGATCATTCGCGGCCAGGCGAAAAAGGTCGCCGAACAGCGCGCCTTGCAACTGCTCGACCGGGTGGGCATGAAGGCGCGTGCCGACCACAAGCCTGGTGAGCTTTCGGGCGGCGAGCGCCAGCGTGTGGCCATTGCCAGGGCGCTGGTGACCGACCCGAGCCTGGTGTTGATGGATGAACCCACTGGCAATCTCGATCAGACCACCGCCAGCACCATTCTGGACTTGATGGATGAGCTGGCCAAGGAGAGCGCCTGTGCCTTCGTGATCGTGACTCACGATGTGAGCCTGGCAGCTCATCAGGATCGGGTCATGAAGCTGGATGGTGGGCGGCTCGTCGAGCAGCTCCAGAGTTAATCGCTCAGGGGTTAATCGTCGAACTGCGATTCGATGCAGGCTCTGCGCCGTCGCCTTTTCAGGCGGCGGCGTTTCCAGTTATGGGAGACGTGCCAGCGCCAGATGAGCCGAATTGCGACGTTGGCGATGAGGGCCAGTGCGATGGCAGTAATCAGTGAGCCCAGCAGGAGGGGCGGCAGGATGTCGTGCATCTGCTCGGCTATCCAGTGGGTCGAAATGCGTGATGGCGCCTCGCGTACCGGAGCGCCCAGCAAAAAAGTACCGATCCGGTAATTGATGTAGAAGATCAGCGGCATGGTCAGCGGATTGGTGACCCACACCAGGCCTATCGAGAGCGCCAGATTGCAGCGAGCCAGCCGTGCCCCCAGCGCGGCCACGACCATTTGAAAAGGAATGGGCAGCATGGCACAAAAAAGCCCGACACTGAATGCGTTGGCAACGCTGCGTCGAGTGAGTAGCCACAAACCTGGGTCGGCAATCAACGGCGCCATGAAACGTAGCGATCGTTGGCGTCGGATGGTGTCCGGTTTAGGCATGTAGCGCTGCAGGAAACGGCGCGGCATGTCAGGTACTCTTGCTATTGGTGCAGGCTATTATCCACATAGCGCAGGGCTTAGGCTACGCTACTGAGGCGAAGGGTTTCGGCCAGGGAGGTGGAATGGGGCGAGGGAGTGCGGTGCCAGCGGCCTTGGCTGCGCTGTTGGGCGGTGCGCTGGCGGGTTGGCTGGGGGCCGAGCGGGACGCCACCCTAACGCTGGCACTGCTGATGGTGGCTGCCGTGATCGTGGCGACGATGCGCCCACGCTGGTCGATATGGCTGGCGCTGGTGGCACTGATGGTGCTGACCCTTCAGCAGGAGTGGGGCAAGCGACTGCCTGAAGGCTTGAGCGGCCAGGACCTGACCCTGGAAGCCCGCGTGCTCCACGTGCAAAGAGAGGACGGCGGCAGCCAGCGCTTGAGGCTGGCGGTAGAAGCGTGCCGCTCGCCGGAGCCCCTGCTGCCCTGTGATCGGCTGAAGCAAGTGCGGGTCAGCGCCTACTCGGCTTTTCCCTCGTCTGCCACCCAGTCCAGTGCGGTTTACGCCGTTGGCGAGCGCTGGCAGCTGACCGTTCGGCTGCGTCCACCCAGAGGCTTTGCCAACCCCAACAGCTTTGACTATGCCCAGTGGCTGTGGCGTGAAGGTATTCATGCCACTGGCTATGTACGCAACGACCCTGCGCCCGAACGTTTGTCGGAGGCGCCTTTCCAACTACGTCAGCAGGCGGTGGCCTACCTGGAGAGTAATGCGCCAGAGGCGCGTACCCAGCGCTGGCTGGCCGCGCTGACGCTGGGCGATAGCGACCAGCTGACGCAGCAGGACTGGGCGCTGTTGAATGCCACCGGGACCACGCACCTGGTGGTGATTTCCGGTTTGCACGTTGGCCTGGTAGCGTCCTTTGCGCTGCTGTTGGCCC
>NZ_LFGT01000009.1:239423-247796 GCF_002078115.1 Halomonas sp. BC2
GGCAGCACGGCTGATGTCTCCCGGTGACTGGCGCCTGCGCGTCTGGCCCTGGTGGGTGGCGGGGGCGGCTGCCGTGGGCTATGCACTGCTGGCAGGGCTGGCACCTCCTGCCATGCGCGCCATGATCATGACCCTGCTGGGGCTATGGGTGTTGAGCGGGCGCCATGCGCCAGGCCCCTGGCAGGCCTGGTGGCTGGCCCTCGCCGTTATCGTGGTGGCCGACCCGCTCTCTCTATGGCGGCCCGGCTTGTGGCTGTCGTTCGTGGCGGTGGGCTGGCTGATCGTGATCTGGCAGGGGCGCCCTCGCCCACGAGGTATCAAAGGCTGGTGCTGGGCGTTGCTGCGTTCCCAGCTGTTGCTGGCGCCGCTGATGGCGGCAGCGGTGCTGTTGGCATTTGGCCGAGTGGCGCCCGCGGCTCCGCTGGTCAATCTGTTGGCCGTACCTTGGGTCAGCTCGATCATGGTGCCTTCGGCGCTGCTGGGGTGGCTGCTCGCGCCGCTGCCGAGCATTGGGCTGGCAGCCTGGTGGGTGTTCGCACAGGCGCTGGCGCTGTTCCATTATCTACTGGAGGCTTCGTTGGCCCTGGCACCGCTGTGGCAGCCACCGCCCGAGCACGTATACCCGTTGGCACTGGCCTGGCTGCTGCTAGCGCTTGGCTGGGGATTGCCTGCCACGCCCAGCGGGGTGCGCATACTGGTCACGCTATTGGCGCTGAGCGCTCCCTGGTGGCCAAGTGAGCGCGTCGAAGAGCGTCGGCTGGTCGTCACCGTGCACGATGTGGGGCAGGGCCAGCTGGTCGAGCTGCGCAGCGCCGATTATCGGATGCTTTACGACACGGGGCCGCGTTTTCGCAGCGGTTTCATGCCCTTGCAAACGCTCTGGCCGCCTGGTCAGGCCTTCGACCTGGTGGTGGTCAGCCATGCCGATACCGACCACGCAGGCGGCGTCGAAGCGTTGCGGGACGAACATCAGGTGGCGGACTGGCGTGCCCCGCTGGACGAGCCGCTGATCGTTGCCAGCACGCCCTGTGAGCAGGGCCAGCAGTGGCAGCAGGAGGGGATCATCTATCGTTTCCTCTGGCCCCCGGCAGGACATCAGCAGCTCTCTTCCAATGACCGCTCCTGCGTGCTGGAAGTCCAGGTGGGAGAGCATCGGCTGCTGATCACCGGTGATGTGGGGCGTCAGGTGGAACGCCACTTGCTGCCCCTGTTGGCCGGTGACGTCACGGTGCTGGTGGCGGGCCATCACGGCAGTCACACCAGCTCCGGTGTGCAGTTCGTCCGTGAAGCGATGCCTCGGCATGCCATCTTCAGTGCCGGACGCGATAATGCCTTCCAGCACCCGGCCGATGAGGTGGTACGGCGCTTCCGCCGCCAGCACAGCTGCCTGTGGAGTACCGCCCATGATGGCGCGGTGCGTATCCGCCTGGAACCGGGGGTGCCCGTGCAGATAGATACCCTGCGGCGCGTTCCCGGTGGCCAGAAGCGGTGTTGAAGCGAGCCACCATAGGGTAGAATCGCCCCCACTGCACACTACTGCCGGGAGCGCGTGTGACTGATTCAGGTTGGGTACTCTATAAACGCTTGTTGAGTTATGTGAAGCCACACTGGCGCGCTTTTTCGCTGGCCGTGGTCGGGTTTCTGATTTACGCCGCGTCCAGTACCGCGCTGGCCGAGATGATGAAGCGCCTCATCGATGGCATTCAGAATCCCGATGCCGCGTTTCGGCTGTTTCTGCCCTTGTTCGTCGTGCTGATGTTCGCAGCCCGAGGGTTGGGCACTTTCCTCAGTACTTATTTCATGGCCTACGTGGGGCGCTACGTGATTCATACGCTGCGCTGTAACGTATTCGATCACATGCTGCATCTGCCGGGGCGCTTCTTCGATCACCACTCTAGCGGACATCTGGTGTCGCGGGTGACCTACCATGTCGAGCAGGTTGCCGGGGCGGCGACCAACGCGGTGACCATCATTCTCCGTGAAGGACTCTTCGTGGTGGGCCTGATTGGCTACCTGTTCTGGACCAACTGGATGCTCACTCTGCTGTTCATGGGCGTGACGCCGTTGATTGCCGGTGTGGTGAGTTACGTCAGCAAGCGCTTTCGGCGCATCTCCAAGCGCATCCAGCACTCCATGGGCGATGTGACGCACGTGGCTTCGGAAGCCCTCTCGGGGTATCGCGTGGTGCGCACCCATGGTGCCGAAGCCTATGAAAAGCAGCGCTTCGAACGTGTCAGCGAAGAGAATCGTCGGCAAAGCATGAAAGAAGCCATGACCCGAGCGGTCAGCTCGCCGGTGATTCTGATGCTGGTGGCCATTTCCATGGCCCTGCTGGTATGGCTGGCCATGGCCCCTCGTCTGATGGCCAACATGACGCCCGGTGAATTCGTTGCCTTCATTACTGCCGCTGCGCTGATGATCAAGCCGGTACGTCAGCTCACTGAAGTGAACAGTGAGATTCAGAAGGGTATTGCTGCTGCTGCCGAGCTGTTCGGTCTCATGGACCTGACCCCAGAGCGCGATGAGGGCGACGTGGTGCCGAGCCGTTTGGCTGGCGAGGTAGTCATCGACCATGTCAGCTTCCGCTACGCTGACGACCAGCCCAACGTGCTGCACGATATTCAGCTGCGCGTCGCTCCCGGCGAATTGGTCGCTATCGTAGGGCGCTCGGGAAGCGGCAAGTCTACCCTGGTGAGCCTGCTGCCGCGCTTCTATCGACCCACCGAAGGCCAGATCCTGATCGATGGCATCGATGCCGACCGCTACGCGCTGGGGCCGCTGCGGCAGCAGATAGCGCTGGTTTCCCAGCAGGTCACCCTGTTCAATGCCACCATCGCCGACAATATTGCGTATGGCGTGGAAAATCCGGACATGGCCGCCGTGAAAGCTGCCGCAGAAGCCGCCTACGCCAGTGAGTTCATCGAGAAACTGCCGGAAGGCTATCTCACCGTGGTAGGCGAAAATGGAGTCATGCTCTCGGGCGGGCAGCGCCAGCGGTTGGCGATTGCCCGAGCCATCTTCAAGGATGCGCCGATTCTGATTCTGGACGAGGCCACGTCGGCGCTGGATACCGAATCCGAACGCTATATCCAGAAAGCCCTGGAGCGGGTCTGTGAGGGGCGCACCACGCTGGTGATCGCCCACCGCCTGTCGACCATCGAGCGCGCCGACCGCATTCTGGTCATGGACCAGGGGCGTATCGTGGAGCAGGGCACCCATCAGGCGCTGCTGGAAAAGTCAGGTGCTTATGCGGCCCTGCACCAGCTTCAGTTTCAGGAGCACGAGTGAGCCTGGCGAAGCGCTGGCTCGACGCCGCCTACGGGGGAAGCCCGTGGCTGGCGCCGCTGTTTCCGCTAGGCAGCTTATACCGTTATCTTATGTATCGTCGAGCACGCGATTACCGACGGGGGCGCAAGCCCGTCTGGCGGGCGGAGGTGCCGGTGATCGTGGTCGGCAATATCACCCTGGGCGGCACCGGCAAGTCACCGCTGGTGGCCTGGTTGGGGCGCTGGCTGGTCGCGCAGGGCTACTCGCCAGGCATCGTGACCCGGGGGTATGGTGGCACCGCACCCCATTATCCGCTTCATGTTACGCCCGCCACGGATCCCGCGCATAGCGGTGACGAACCACTCATGCTGGTTCAACAGACCGGGCTGCCCGTCATCGCAGACCCGCAGCGGGCTCGGGGCGCCCGAGCGCTGGTCGAGATGGGCTGCGATATCGTGATCAGCGATGACGGCTTGCAACACCTGGCGCTGGGGCGCGATATTGAACTGGTGGTGGTCGATGGCAGCCGTGGGCTGGGCAACCAGCGCTGCCTGCCTGCAGGACCGCTGCGCGAAGGCGTTGCTCGCTTGCAACAAGTGGATGCGGTGATCGTCAATGGCACGCTGACGGCTCCCTTGCCGGTGCCTTCGGTGGCCATGCAACTGGTACCCCAGGGCTGGCGCAAGCTGGCCAGTGGTCAGCACTATCCGCTGGCTCCCTTGCCCTTTACGCTGCCAGCACATGCGCTGGCGGGGATCGGCAACCCGCAGCGCTTTTTCAAGACCCTCGAAACGTTGGGGGTTCATGGGGAACAGCACCCCTTGGCGGATCATCACGCTTTCGATGAGCAAACATTCAAGCCCATGGCCTTCGGACCGGTGGTCATGACGGCCAAGGATGCGGTCAAATGCCGTGAGTTGGCCCCGGCGGACAGCTGGGTGCTGGAGGTGGAAGCGCGGCTTCCAGAAGAGTTTGAAGATTGGCTGGCTTCCAGGCTGGCAGAACTGACACAAAGGGGAAGCACCGATGGATAAGGAACTGTTGGCAATGCTGGTTTGCCCGCTCTGCAACGGCAAGCTGAAGTATCAGCGCGACGCACAGGAGTTGTGCTGCCACTATGATGGTCTGGCCTATCCCATCCGAGACGGGATTCCGGTGATGCTGCCTGAAGAAGCGCGGCAGATGGACGCCGATGAGAAGCTGGCCACTTCACCTGGCCGTACTGGGGAGGTGTGATGGGCTCTGCGGCGCAATTCATCGCGGTCGTCCCGGCGCGGTTCGGCTCTTCACGGCTGCCTGGCAAGCCGCTTCTGGATATCGCCGGTGAGCCCATGGTAGCCCACGTATGGCGTCGTGCCTGCGAGAGCCAGGCGCAGCGAGTCATCGTGGCCACTGACGACGAGCGTATCCGTGACGCCATGCAGGCCTACGGCGCGGAAGTGGTCATGACTCGGGCCGACCATCCCTCCGGCACGGACCGGCTGGCCGAAGTGGCCGAACAGCTCTCACTGGCGGGTGACACGCTGGTCGTCAACGTGCAGGGTGATGAGCCATTGATTCCTCCCGTGTTGATCGACCAGGTAGCCCAGCGGCTGGCAGACGATCCTGAGGCGGCCATGGCCACCCTGGCCGAGCCCATCGGTGATGTGGATACGCTATTCAACCCCAATGTGGTCAAGGTGGTGCGTTCACTGCAAGGGCGCGCGCTCTATTTTTCCCGAGCGCCGATCCCCTGGGACAGAGAGCAGTTCAAGACTCAGCCCGATTTGCTCACCACCGATGCCTGGCTGCGCCATATTGGCATCTACGCTTACCGTGCCAGCTTTCTGGCCACCTACCGTGATCTGACGGCGTCCAGCCTGGAGCAGTTGGAACAGCTCGAGCAGCTGCGTGTATTGCAGCACGGTCACGCCATTCAGGTGGCGCTGGCCGCGGCTGCGAACCCGGCAGGGGTCGATACTCCGGAGGACCTGGCACGGGTACGCGCCCTGTTGTCGTCATCGGAGGATCGTCCATGAAGCGCGTGCTGTTCGTCTGTTTAGGCAATATTTGCCGCTCGCCCACCGCGGAAGGCGTTTTTCAGCAGGCCGTGGTGCGAGCAGGGCTGGATGACCGCATCACCATCGACTCCTGCGGAGTAGGTGACTGGCACGTAGGGAAAGCCCCAGACCCCCGCTCCCAGGCAGCGGCGCGACAACGAGGTATCGAGATTGGCCATCTTCGCGCTCGCCAATTGAAAGTCAGTGACTTCCACGAGTTCGACTACGTGCTGGGCATGGATCGCGAAAACCTCGCTGCCATGCGTGCTCTACAACCGGCCAATAGCCAGGCCCAGGTAGGGCTGCTGCTCGATTACGCCGGGCTGCCGCAGAGCGATGTGCCTGACCCCTATTACGGTGGCGACGACGGGTTCGAGCAAGTGCTGGACTTGATCGAGCGTGCCTCGCAGGGTCTGCTCGATGAGCTGCAGCGTGAACGCTAGCGCTGTCTCCCGCCCTGACGTCCTGATGGCGTTTCGAGACCTGACCCAGGCCAATACGCTGCGCTTGCCCTGTGTGGCCGAACAGTACGCGGCACCGACCACGCTGGCGGCGTTGCAGGACGTGTTGCATCAGGCACGGCAGCAGCGGGGGCCGATGACGCTGCTCGGGGGGGGCAGTAACGTCCTGTTGCCGAGCCAGTTGTCAGGAGTGGTCATTCGTCCTTCGCTCCAGCAGTGGTGGTTGGAGCGGCGTGGCCGGGAAGTGTTGGCCTACGTAGGGGCGGGGGTGAATTGGCACGCCCTGGTGATGGCGCTGGCGGCGCGTGGCCTGTGGGGCTGTGAGAATCTGGCACTGATCCCCGGTGATTGTGGGGCCGCTCCGGTGCAGAACATAGGTGCCTATGGTGTCGAACTGGCCGACGTGCTGGCGGCGGTGCAGGTGGTCGAGCTGGCCACTGGGGAAGTGCGCTGGCTGGATGGCGAGGCGTGCCAGTTCGGTTATCGAGACAGCATCTTCAAACGTGAGTTGGCAGGCAAGGTAGTCATTACGCAGCTCGTCTTGCGGCTCTCGGTAACGCCCAATCCGCAACTGGGGTATGGCGATTTGGCCGCACGGGTGTCTGCTGCGACTGACCCGCTGGAGGTGGCGCGTGCCGTCTGCGCCATTCGCCAGGAGAAACTGCCGGATCCCGCCGTGCTGGCCAATGCCGGCAGCTTCTTCAAGAACCCGCTCGTGAGCGGTGATCATGCCCAGCGGTTGTTGAGCGACTACCCCGGTATGCCGCATTTTCCCCAGCCTGATGGGCAGGTGAAACTGGCAGCCGGATGGCTGATCGATCAGTGTGGCCTGAAAGGGCACCGCCAGGGAGCGTTTGGCGTGCACCAGCATCAGGCGCTGGTGCTGGTGCACTTTGGTGGCGGTAATCGTGCAGAGCTGCTGGCGTTTGCGGATGTCGTGGCAGGTGCGGTCGCCGAGCGTTTTGGCGTCAGCCTGGAAGCGGAGCCACGAGTGATCTCCTGACGATAGCGCATAAAAAACCCCGCCGAGGCGGGGTTTTTTACGGCTGTCAGCATTACTCGGGTGAGTTTTGCTGGGCCTGCTGCTTGCGCTGTTCACGCGGGTCGTTATGAGCCCGGCGGCGGCGACGACGTGGCTTGGAGGCCTCCTCGTCAGCGGCAGGCTCGCCACTGGCGTTGGCGTCGGCCGCTGCCTGAGGGGCTTCGGGGGCTTTCTCTGCTGCTGCGTTTTCTGCAGCAGGCGTCGAGCGCTCCTGAGCCGCTTCCGTGGGCGCTTGCTCCGCGTTGGCTGAAGGCGCTTCTTCTACCGGTGCGGCAGATGCTGGCTCCTCGGCCGTGGCGGGCTTTTCCTCAGTGGTGACGGAAGATGGCGCTTCAGTGGCTGCTGAGGTGTCTTCCGCGGCTACTACGGAAGACGCTTTTGAAGGTTCTTCTTCAACGGCCGCTGAGGATTTCTCTTCAACCACCGCAGAAGATTTCTCTTCAACCACCGCCGAAGACTCTTTCTCTACCGCCGCTGAGGGCTCTTCAGTAGTGGCGGAAGATTTGCTCTCATCGGCAGAAGGTGCTTCTGCCACGGTCGTTGAGGGCTTGTCTTCAGAAACCGCTGAGGGCTTTTCTGCGAACACCGCTGAGGGCTCTTTCTCTACCGCCGCTGAAGGCTCTTCTTCGACCACGGTTGAGGGTTTTTTCTCTACCGCCGCTGAAGGCTCTTGAGCCGTCGACGAGGTTGGTTGTTCCTCACGTGGCGCTGTCGGCTCTTCTGTGGCTGCGGCGAGGGTGCCGTTGTCGTCTCCAGACGCGTTGGCTTCCTTGGCCGCTTCGTCGCGAATGGCAGGTTGACGGCGCTGGCGCGTTGACTTGCGTGCTTTGTCCGCACTGCTGGCGCGAGCGGTGGCCGTGGTGTCTTCTGCCGCGGCCTCTTCGGTGGCCTCCTGACGCGTGTCAGTGTGCGCTTCTGCCGCTTCGCCTGGCGATTGAGCCGAGGGCTCTTGCGTGGCTGTCTCTTGGGCAGCGGTTGCTTGAGTCGCCGTTTCTGGCGCTGACGCGGCTTTCTTTGCAGGCGTTTCAGCGTCTGCCGCCGCTGGGGCAGGGGCTTCCTCGGGTGCCTGCTGGGCTTCTGCCTGGAGCTTCAACTGCTCGGCTTCGGCCTGTGGGCTCAGTGCCTGCTTGCGTGAACGCTGGCGCGGGTTGTTGCGCGTGCGCTTCGGTTTGCCGTCATCCTTTTGCGGCTCGTCCTGCTGAACGGCCTCCGAGCGGCTATCGTCGTGCTTGGGTTTGTTGTCGCGGGGTTTCTCGCGACGCTGTTCCGGCTGCGGTGCGCTGCTGGCAGCATCGTTCTGCGACGACTCCTTGGCAGTCTCTTTCTGACGCGGGTTGCGGGGCGTGCTTTCCTGAGCCCGGCCATCTTCCTGCTGCGGATGACGGCGACGGTTGCGTGTGCGGCTAGGGCCGCTGCGCTTGTCGTTGGCGTCGTCGTTGCGGGCAGCAGGTGCCTTGGCGGTCTCGTTGCGCTGGTCGCGTGAGGCGCTGTTTTCCTGACGCTCGGGTGCTGAACGCTCCTGGGGCTGGCGCTCCTGAGACTGGCGCTCTTGCGCAGGCTTCTG